>DASPGI010000074.1:0-25395 GCA_035620695.1 Alphaproteobacteria bacterium | reverse complement strand
AGAAGTGCCGTCGAATAGACAGCTCGATCGAAATGCTCATAGACTCGAAACGACTGAGCGCGGGGAGGTGGGCTGTGGCGGACGCTCTCGATCGCTTTCTATCGTCTGATGATCGGGCAGCCCTGCGCGCGCCTATCGAAGGCGCCAGCCCCTTTCCGAATGTCGCCTACACATCGCAGGCATACTTCGACCTGGAGGTGGAGCGCGTCTTTGCGCGCTCCTGGGTGGCGGTCGGTTTTTCCCCCTCGCTTCCCAAGCCGGGCGACGTTCAGCCGTTGTGGATCTTCGGGTTTCCGATCCTGACCGTTCGCGACGATGAGGGCACAATTCGCGTGTTCCACAACATCGGCGCCCATGACGGCTGCCCCGTGGTCACGGAGCGTGCTTCCGGCCTCCAACAGCTCGTGAGCCCCTACCATGGCTGGACCTATGATCTGAGGGGCCGTCTCATCGCGGCCCCCTACTGGGACGGCCGCAAGGATGCCGATCTCTCGCCATTGCATCGGCGCGGTGTCGACCTGAAGGAAATCCGCTCCGGCATCTGGTGCGACATGGTCTTCATCAATCTCTCGGGGCAAGCGCCGCCACTCGAGGAGTTCCTGGCGCCCTTGATCGAGTTCTACGCCGACTACGACTTCTCCCGTCTGGAGATGGCGTTCGATTCCGAAGATGGCGACGGCATCCATCGGTTCCAGGCGCGGGCGAATTGGAAGGCCCTGTGGGAAAACTATGCCCCCGACGTCTATCACGAGGCCTTCGTCCATCCGATGTACCGCAAGTCAAACCATGTGCCGCGCGTGGACCAGGCAGGCCGGAAAACCTACCGCGAAGTGAACGATCGCGGCCTCATGGGTCTCGCCTTCGAAACCGACGCGGTGCCCTCGACTTATCCGGCTGTGCGATTGCCGAGGATTCGGTACAAGAGCAACGGCCAGCCGGTGGCGACGTCCACCATCTTTAACATGTACCCCAACCTCGCATTCCTGGTCTTTCCAACGCGCGTGCGGCCGAGCATCCTCATCCCCCACGGCCCCGACGACTGCGAGTGGCTGCTCGCCACCTTCTACACTGACGGCGCGGCGACCGATCCCGCATGGCGGAAGGAGCGCGACGCGACCCTCGCCGCTTCTGCCGCAGCGCGGATCGAGGACGACCGAGTCTGCGAAGCGGTGCAACGGGCGCGCCGCTCGCCAGTGTACCGCAAGCGCTTCTATTCGCCGTTCTGGGAGAACATGCTTTATAGCTTCAATCGCAGGATCCTCGACGACCTCGAGCGAGCCTGCAGCGAGTGTCCGGCAAACGGCAAGAACGATGACCGGAACTGGCACGACTCGGACCATTCGGCTCAAGATCTGTCAGGTCGGCTTTGCGCGAGAGTCCGGAAATGAATCAGCCGGATGTCACGTAGGCACGATAGCTGCCCACGCGCAGCGGTGGAACAGGGTCCACATTTGGCCTGGACGGGGGCGTGCATTTTTCTGGGACTCCCCCCACCCCTTGGCGCGCGGGGGTGGTTATCGACCCAGCTAGCGCTTCGATTTTTGGAACGGGTCCCCTTTTGACCGGCCGGGGGGGTGGGTTGCCCAGCTTGGAGCCTCGTCCAGCCGATACCGGCAATCTGGATATAGGATCGGTCCTAGGCCGCCTTGGACGAGAGTGGTGTGCGCGGTGACTGTCCTTCGGAACGCGCTTTTGTCGCTAACGTCCCTTTTGTCACCACCATGTCGGCGCCGGTCCGCTCCAGCAACCGCTGCATGGCTTTCTTCCCGAACCGCCAGCGCAGGGCGATGCAGGCCTCGCGTGCTTCGTTGATCATGTTCTGGCGCGAGATCCGGCCGGTCCCCTCGTTATGGTCTCGCGAAAGCATATTGAAATTCGCCGTAGCTTCAATTCTCAGTCCGATCCATTTGCAAACGGATTTGCAAACGGATCAGAAGGGATGAGGACGGACGGGCGCGAACGCGAGGTGACGTAAGCTACTAATTTCCCATACACTCCGGCACTGAGAGAAACGACATAGGACAGGATGGTACGGAAAACTCCGCACTTGAAAACCGGCAGGGGGCAACCCCTCGCGAGTTCGAATCTCGCCCCATCCGCCATCAACTTGTGCACTTAATCTAGCTGGCGCTCGCGGTTCGCTGAAAGCCCGGTTTCAGTCAATGAAAGGGTTCCCCGCCCTCCGGCCTATAAAGCGGCGTGGGGGCACCCGACTCGCTCCGCTCATTTATGATGGGCGCGTTCAGGGGTTCGGGCAGCGTCGATGAAAGTGAGGCGTCGATCCCGTCGACGCGCTCGCTTGCAATCTGGGCTTCTGAAGCCACCGGGAACTGAGCTTGAGTGCAAGCTCCAATCATCGCCGCAATGAAGGTCGCAAGAACGGCCGGCTTCCACTGCACAGAATCGCAGATCGTGGGGCCTTCATGCTGTAGGCGGACGATCCCGGGCAGAACCGCTGACTGAGGAGGCTTGCGCAGACCGGTATCTTCGAGAGCACGCATGGTCTTTGACCGTTGAACACCAACCTTTCAATATCATCGAGAAAGTCATCCGATGTTTCAACGAGTAGAATGAGAGCAGAGTCGAATCTTAAAATAAAACGCAATCCTATTGAATTAAGAAGCGAAGTGTACAATACGCGGCATTGCTGAGGTCGATAATATTTGCCAATTCTTGATTACCGAAACCAAATAGCAGATGAGATACGCGGAGGTTCGTACGACGCGGGAATCAGTTCCGAGCGCCAAGACAGTTCAAAGCGCCCGACAGATGATCTCCGTAGGCGCAATCAGTCCGCCCTGCAAAGCATCGATCATATTCGCGACCTTCTGCGGCGCGGACCCTCCCATCAAAAGGTGGAGGCCCAAGGGAGGCGGTCCTCCGCTCTGCTCAGCGCGGACGCGCATCTGTTTAAAGAACTCGATGGCGAAGGCGCGGCGGCTGCGCTCTTTTCGAACCAGGAATCCGGTGCTTTCCAGTAAGCGCCGATAGGTGATAGCGCTCTCAACAAAGCTCGTTTCAGGAACCGATGCCCACGGCACGGGAAAGCGGAGGTTACGTTCGCGGCCTTCGTACATCACATCGTAGATGCCGAAGACGCCACCCCATTTGACGACACGCCGAACTTCCGTGAACAGGTTCTCCTTATCTTCGATGTTCATGCCGACATGGAGCATGTAGGCGCCGTCGAAAGTGCCGGACGCAAACGGCAATGCGAGCGCGCTACCCTGCGAATAGGAAACCTTGTTTTGCAGTCCCACACGAATGGCGAGGGCCTTGGCTACTTGAACATACTCCTCAGTAAGGTCGATTCCGGTCACCTGGCAACCGTACTCGTCGGCGAAGTAACGCGATGCCCCGCCAAGTCCGGCACCGATATCAAGCAGATGCAGCCCCGGCTTAATCTCCAATTCGGCCGCAAAGTCGATCGTTGCCTGACGCCCGCCGATGTGAAACTCGTCCACGGGCGCTAGGTCGGCCAGCATAAGACGATCGATGTCTTTGCCGGACGCGGACAGGCCCTCTAGAATCGTACTTTCGAGCGATCCATGCATGTAGTGCTGAGCAACGAACTGTTCAAAGTCCACGGCGCCGCCCTCCAATCAAGACCATCTGCCCTTAAAGTGTGCTTCTGGTGTGTATGCTTCTGCTGCCGGTGTGGGACTCCTCTTACCGCAGCCGACTGCCGGGCACGGTTATCGCTCCATTCGCCAGTCGAGGGGGGGGGAGACCGGGCTGGAAGGACGTGGGACACAGCTCTGATTCTAATCTGATCCTTGACCTTGGCTAATAGTTCGCTAACCTTTCGGCCTCTTTGATGGTCGGGAACCTCAAGGAGGGTTTCCGAGATGCGCCGTTCCATCCAATCTCACCGATACTCGGGCCTGAATGACCCCGTTGCAGTCTCGGAGACGCGGCAGGCAAAGTTGGAACCGGTCGACGACCCGTGCTTGGCGGCGCGGGGTCTTGTGATCGGCTGCAGCATGTCCGCCGGCATTTGGCTTGCGGTGCTCGTGCTGGCCATATAACTCACGAGAGTGTGGGTTCAGCGGCCCAGCCTGACCCCCGGAGCAAGCTGGGCAGAGCGCGCCAGTTCGCCGGCAGACAGTTTCTTTCCATCGCCCAGTCGTGCGCGTATCACCTCGATCTGCCCGCCATGGGCGGTAATCTTGAAGGACTGCTCCGTCACTTCCGCGATCTCGCCAATGCCGCCCTTCACCTCCGCGAAACGCCGAACCACGATCTTGCGGGAGTCGAAAATCTGCAACTTGGCTCCATTGAAGGTGGTCCACGCCCCGGGCGCTGGATTGCAGCCGCGGATCAGATTGTAGATCTGCTCGACCGGGCGCCCCCAGTCGATCCGCGCCTCGGCTTCGCGGCACCAGCCTTCGTAGGTGGCTTGGCCCTCGTCTTGAACGCGTTCGGCATGCCGGCCGGCGAGGACCAGATCGGCCGCCTCCAGCGTGGCCTGAACGCCGAGCGGAAAGAGCTTGTTGAAATACACGTCGCCCAGCGTTTCGTCCGGACCGATCTCGACCTCCTTCTGCAAAATCACCGGACCTTCGTCGAGGCCATCGGTGGGCCGGAAAATCGTCAGGCCGGTGCGGGTCGCGCCCTGAATTATCGGCCAGTTGATCGAGCTGGGGCCACGGTGGCGCGGCAGCAAGGACGGATGGTACTGGATGGTGCCGTGGCGCGGGATACGCACGAAGTCCTGAGGCGCGAGGAGGAGCACATAGGCCATGATCCCCAGATCAACCTCCAGCTTGCGCAGCGCCTCCTGGGCGTCCGGCTTGCGGTAGGACGGAAATTGAAAGACGGTCAATTTCCTTTCTTCAGCCGCGATGCGCAGCGGGTCCGGCCGGCCGCCGGGCTTCTCAGGGGCGACGAATACGCCGGCAACCGTGTCGCCACGTGCAAGGAACGCCTCCAGGACGGCTTTTCCGAACTCCTGCTGTCCAATGATGGCAATGCGCATGCTTGATTGCTCCCTCACTTTTTTCCTCAGGGGTTGGGCTAGACCTAATCACGGCAACAGGGGTGCCGCCAACTCCTATCCGCCGCTCCACCATCGGGGGAAATCCGGCTAGTCTCGGCCTGGCCATGGACTTGGACCGACTGGAGCGTGAGATCGAGGCCTGGAGTGCCACGGGCCGCCATGCAACCCTCTGGTGGCGGGACGACGATGCTGTCGCCGCTACTCCGGCACTTGCGCGATTGTTGCGTCTGTCCGACGCCCGCGGCATTCCCATCGCCCTAGCCGTCATCCCGGCCTTGGCCGAGCCCGACCTTGCGCAGAAGATCGTTGACCGCGAGAGGGTCACTATCCTCCAACACGGCTATGCCCATAAAAACCATGCCGCGGCAGGCATGCGCGCCGTCGAATGCGGCGGGAACCGTCCGCTCGATCAGATCGAGAGGGAGCTTGCCCTCGGTCGAGATCGCCTGAGCTCGCTCTTCGGCGGTCGTTTTCTGCGGGTCCTGGTGCCACCCTGGAACCGCATCGAACCGGCTTTGGTGCCGCGCCTTCCAGATCTCGGTTTCATTGGTCTCTCCGCCTGGGTCACACACGAGGACAGGGCGGCGGTCCCTCGCCTTCGGCAGGTCGACACCCATGCCGATCTCATCGCCTGGCGCAAGGGCCGGAGCTTTCGCGGAGCAGACCGGGTGATCCAGGCCCTCATTGCGCATCTTCAGGCGCGTCGTGAGGGCAGGGAGGATCCGCATGAACCGACGGGATTGTTGACCCATCACCTCGTCCATGATGAAGCGAGCTGGAGATTCCTCGACGAGCTCTCGGAGCGGCTCGCGCCACGAGCCGGACTCCGATGGATCGGAGCGCCCGAGGCTTTCAGCGCCCCGCAATGAGCACAGCCTTGCGAGTCGCCCGGCCCGAGGACCGCGATGCCGTGGTCGAGCTGCTGCACACGCATATGAGCGCGAGAATCCCACGCGAGCGCTGGGCCTTGCTGTTCGATTATCCCTGGCGACCGGAAGATGCGCCCGATTGCGGTCGGATCCTGGAGGATGCAGGACGCATCGTCGGCTATCTTGGCGCGACCTATGTCGACCGGGAGTTCGCCGGGAAAACCGCCCGGATCTGCAACATGTCGTCCTGGTACCTGCTACGGAGCTATCGCGGCCAGGGTTACGGCCGCGCCATGGTGCAAGATCTCACTTCCGACCCCGCCGTGACATATACCGATTTCACCGCGACCGCGCAGGTCCATTCCCTGCTCCTCGCGCATGCGGGCTTCGCAATTCTCGATCAGGAGCGCTGGGTTCTCGGTTACCCAGGCAAGACTGTGCGGAACGCACAGATTCACCGGTTGTCACCCCCCAGTCCGCCTTTGTCCCACCACTGCAATCTTTATGACCTTCACATGGTCCAAGCGCAAACCGATGAGGGCATCTGCAGCCTGGTGTTTCAGGTCAAGAAGAAGGGCGACGACATCTCCTATCACCAGCTTCTCTATGCGGACGATCCCGGCTTTCTCGCTCGCAATGCCGTCGCCATTGCGGCCGCACTTCTGCCCGACGAGACGGCGGTCATGGCTATTGATCGACGGCTGGCGCCGGTTCAACCTTCCAATTCCGTTATTGAGCAGATTGCGCAGCCGCGGCTCTACAAATCGCGGCGCTTGCGGCCCGATCAGATTGACAATCTCTACAACGAGGTTTTGCTGCTCGATCAAAAGCTGCCTTAGGCCTCCCGGCGGCGGTAGAAGAAGTATCGGTCCAGACCGATACCCTCCGGTAGCGGCTCGACCTCGAGCTCGGGAGCGGAGAGCTTCTGGTCGCTGACCACGAGACCGCCTAGGCACATCAACGGCGGCAGCAGTCGCGCAAGCAATTCTTGGATTTGACGGTCCTGACCCACCCGGCCGCTGCCGAGGTCGGCATGGGCCAAGGCCGCGGTGGGGCCAATTCGTCTCCCTATCTCCGGCAGGGTCTCCTCCAGCTCACCGAGAAGAAGAAATTCGGGCGGCGGCACGCAATCGGGATGGGCGGCCATCACCCTGTCGAACACGATTATCTCGCGGCCCGGCAGGCGCTCGCGCAGGTGGTCGTAGGTGCGTCCGTTCCCTAGCCCGATCTCCAGAACCGGGCCGGGCAGGGCGGTGACCATCTCGCAAGCCCTGTCCAGACAGGCACGCTGCGAGGCCAAGCGGCGGATCATGCTTTCAAGACGCGACATGTCCGCAAGACTAGCGCCTTGTTAGCGCAGCGGGGGAACGATCTGGCCGCGCAAGGGAGGCACGATCGGCGGGTTGAGGGATGGCAGGCCGGATTGTTGCGGTGGCCTGAGGCCGTGCTTGGATATCAGGGGCACGACCTTTACCGTCGCCCGTGCTGGACCCCAAGGGCCGGCACTACGGACCTCCACTTCACCTAGGCTGGCCTTCGTGCTGCCCCGCGCCAACTCGACACCGTCTTGCTCGAGCCTCACAGTGAGCCTTCCGCTGAGGTCGACCTTGCGAATCTCGCAGGTGACCGCTTCGGCCGTGATCGCGTACGATTGAGGAACGCTGCCGATGATCCGCGCACGGTGCTCGAAGCCGCGCTGATCCACCAATCCGCAATCACCTTCGAAATCGACGAATGTGCTGCCGGTCACCACGAGCCGGAACTGCTCTGCAGAAGCCTCGGCCGGGGCGAGGCACAAAGCTGCCTCGATGGCACATGCCAGAACTGTTGGGAGTCGCCATAGAGCCATTGGAGAACCCATCGATCCTCTTCTCAGCCAAGTGGTTGGATCGGCGATCATCCGCAACCCGGACTAACCCCTAGGAACACATCGGCCCTCCCCAGCGCTGGCAGCGACGACGCGCTCCTTCTAATATCCGTCGGGGCGATCGGGAGAGAACGGTCATGAACGAGAGGCACGCAGCCTACCGGCCCGCCACGCGGGCTGCGCAAGCGCTAAGCTGGGTGGAGCCGGCGACCGGCGGCATCACTCCGGCGATCTATCCGGCGAGCACCTATGTACGCGACGCCGCGCCCGGTCGGCCCAAATATCTCTACAGCCGCGACGACAATCCCACCTACGAGCAGGCCGAACAGCTTTTGGCATCGCTCGAGGGCGGCGCGGCAGCACTCCTTTTCTCCTCGGGCATGGCGGCGGCCTCAGCGCTGATCCAGTGTCTTGCCGCCGGAGACCATGTGGTCCTTCCTGAGGTGGTCTACTGGGGCGTCCGGCGCGTCGCCAAGGACATTGCCGGCGGTTGGGGCATCGCATTCGACTTCGTGCCGAACGGTGATCTGGACGCGCTTGCACGTACGGTGCGTCCAGGACGAACCAAACTGGTTTGGTTGGAGACACCCTGCAACCCCACCATGGCCGTGGCCGACATCGAAGCCTCGTCAACAATCGCGCATCGGGCGGGCGCGCTGGTTGTGGTCGACAGCACTTTCGCCTCGCCGGTGCTCACCAGGCCGATCGAGTTGGGCGCCGACATCGTGATGCACTCGGGCACGAAATACCTGAATGGACATAGCGATGTGATTGCCGGCGCGCTGGTGACAAAGGAACCGGGGCCGTTCTGGGAGAGGCTGATCGCCGTCAGGCGCTACTGTGGGGCGGTCCTTGGCCCGTTCGAGGCTTGGCTTCTGTTGAGGGGAATGCGCACGCTCTTCCTCAGGGTGCGATCGCAGTCGCAAAACGCGATGGCGCTCGCCGCCCATTTCGAGGGGCATCAATCGATCCTGCAGGTTCTCTATCCGGGCCTGCAAAGTCACCCCGATCACGCAACCGCCCGACGCCAGATGGCTGGCGGCTTCGGCGGCATGTTGTCCTTGCGGATCCGGGGCGGGGAGGAGGCCGCGCTGCGGGTCTGGGGCGCCTGCAAGCTGTTCAAGATCGCGACTTCCCTCGGCGGCGTAGAGAGCCTGATCGAGCATCGGGCCTCGATCGAGGGAGCCGACAGCCCCGTGCCAAAAGACTTAATCCGACTGTCGGTCGGCATCGAGGATATGGAGGATTTGGTCTCAGACCTGGAGCAAGCTCTTCTGGCGGCATAAACATTAGAATTATTGCTTTTTTCAATAGAATTTTATAATATACCCCTTTGTTTGGCGCTTTGCGTCGAAGGAGGGGGAATCATGGACGGGTCGGGTGATTCGACGGTCATGGCATTGCTGGACCGGATGCGCGCCTCCGGCGCGGGGAAAAGCTGCGGCTGGACCGCGCTCGACCACCGCGATGTGGGCTTCTATCCGGGCGAACTTACCATCATCGCCGGGCGCACCGGCCATGGCAAAACGACGGTAATCCTCAACCTGCTCCTGCACTGGCTCGAGAAGTATCCCGAGGACCGTTTCATCCTCTATTCCTATGAAATTCCAACAGAATCAGTCTTCGTCAAGCTGATCTCGGCGCTCACGCGCAAGCATGGCGTGAGTGGCTGGACCTATGGCGATATTCGCGGCTGGCTGCAGACCGGAACCCTTGGCAAGCATACGAAGGGCACGGCGCCGGAACTGCAGCAGGCGATGGAGTATGTTCGTGCCAATCAAAGCCGGATCGAGGTGGTTTATCAGCCGGATTGGAACGTCGAACGGCTCGCGCAGGACGCTCGGACGCGCGCCGTCCGAGAGGGCGGCCGCCGGCTTGGAGGGCTGCTGGTCGACTATCTGCAGATTGTGCCGCCCCCGCAGGTCGAGCTTGAGAACCGGGAGCATGCGGTGGCGCTGACAGCGCGGCTGCTCAAGCGGCTGGCCGTCGGATTGCAGGTCCCGATCGTCTCGGCTGCTCAGATCAGCCATGAGGCCTCGCGGCTACTCGATCGCGTGCCGGAGGGGCCTTTCGTTAGCGAGAAGGTCCGGCGAGCGATTGCTGCGCGCCGACCGCAGCTTCACCATCTGCGGGAAGGCGGCGGCGAGCAGGAAGCCGATCTGGTCATGGGCATTCTGAACTATCGGGCTGACTACCAGCAGGCGAACGACATCGAGAAGGTGGATTACGGGACCCTGGGAGAGGAAGAGGCCAGTCTGTTCGAGGTGCTGGTGCTGAAAAATCGCAACGGTAGCCTCGGTCTGGCGGCCCTGTCCTTCGACTCGCGCACCGGCTATATCCGCGACCGAGGCCTCTTCGAGCGCTGACGGCAACTCGACGGGTTGCAATCCGGCTCGGGGCAGCGCCGTTCACCGTGGCGCTGCGTGCGAAACGCTTGTCGTGTCCGCCCCGGATGTGGCAGAGACGTCCACTTGGGCGTGAAATGCTGCATCGGGGGATCGGCGCTGGACCGGATAAGGGGACGGTTAAGACAGCTTTCGGCGGTAATCTTCCCGCTTCTAATCGGGCTGATCTCGGGTGTGGCGGCGGCCAATCCCCAGGACTTCTCCGGCTGGCTGGATGGGTTGCGCGACGAAGCACGCGCAAACGGCATCTCCGAGGCCACTATCTCGATTGCGCTGGGTGACATCGTCCCCGTTCCGCGCGTGATCGAGCTTGACCGCAACCAACCGGAATCCACTCTGCGGTTCGAGGAATATCTGGCGCGCCTTGTGACCGAGGAGCGTATTCGCGACGGGCGCGCCCTGATGGCGGAGAATGCCAGCCTCCTTCAGCAGGTGGCGCAACGCTACGGCGTCGAGCCGCGCTTCATCGTCGCGCTTTGGGGAGTCGAAAGCGACTATGGGCGCCGGACCGGCGCCTTCAACGTCCTGGCCGCATTGGCAACGCTCGCCTATGACGGCCGGCGCGCCGCCTACTTCCGCAAAGAGTTGCTGCAGGCGCTGCGTATCGTCGATGAAGGGCATATCAGCCCTGCCGCAATGACGGGCTCGTGGGCAGGGGCGATGGGGCAGAATCAGTTCATGCCATCGAGCTTTCTCGACTTCGCCGTTGATTTCGACGGCGACGGACGACGGAACATCTGGTCCAGTCGAGCCGATGTTTTTGCGTCGATCGCCAACTACCTTTCACGTGCCGGATGGCAGACCCACCAGGGGTGGGGGCGTCAGGTACGGATCGCGGCGACGTTCGACCAAAGCCTCATCGGGCTTGAGCAGCGCCGTACTTTGGCGGAGTGGAGCCGGCTTGGGCTAGTTCAGGCCGATGGAAGTCCGCTCCCGACCAGCGAGCTCAACGCATCGTTGGCGCAGCCCGCAGGCCGAGGTGGCGCCGTCTACCTGGCTTACGACAATTACCGAGTGATTCTCCGCTGGAATCGCTCGCTCTATTTCGCCACCGCGGTTGGAACGCTTGCGGATCGCTTAGGGGGTTCATAGCTTCTGGCGGCTGGAGGGGGCGTTTCGTATTTTGGCGCAGCTCAAGGGGAAAGTACCGATGGTCGGGAAACGAGCGGCCCTTGGAACCTTGGCCGCGGCCGTTCTCGCAGTCGGCCTGGTCGGCTGCGCGGAAACCAAGCTCGTGTCCACCACGGTCAAGTCGCTGGAGAAGCCGGAAGCCACACCTGGTTACAAGATTGGTAAGCCCTATCAAGTCAATGGCGTCTGGTACTACCCTGCGGAGGATTTCAACTACTCGGAAACCGGGATCGCCTCTTGGTACGGGGACGAGTTCGCGGGGCGTCCAACCGCCAATGGGGAGATCTTCCGGCCCAGCGAAATCAGCGCCGCCCATCGCACCTTGCCGATGCCCAGCATCGTCCGCGTGACCAATCTGGAGAATGGCAGGGCCCTTGCGGTCCGAATCAACGATCGCGGGCCGTTCGCGCACGGGCGGATCATTGACCTCTCCCGCCGCGCGGCTCAGCTCCTGGGATTCTACGCCGCCGGCACCGCGAGGGTTCGGGTCGAGATACTGGAAGAGGAGAGCCGTGCCGTGGCGGTAGCTACCGGCCGGCTGGACGCCGGCGCCAGCACACCCCAAGCCGCGCCGGTTGGAACGGTCGTCGCCGAAGCCTTGCCCGGATCGGCGCTGCCACCCGGCGCTCAGACCAAGCCGGTGCCGGTTTCAGCAGTCGGCCGCGCCGATGCGGCTTCGAGCCTGGATGGACGCGTTTGGCAGATGCCCGTCCGTCCGACCCAGCTCTATGTTCAAGCAGGAGCGTTCACCAGCTACGAGAATGCCCGACAGCTTGGCGCGAAGCTGGCGTCCTTGGGGCCCGCGCGGGTTACCCCGGCGCAGATCGGCAGCCAGCGGTTCTATCGCGTGCGGCTTGGTCCGATCGCAAGCGTGGAGCAAGCAGACTTTGTGCTGTCCCGCGTCATCTTGGTCGGCCATCCCGAGGCACGGATCGTGGTCGACTGATGCAGTCAGCGAGCACCGCAGATCGGCGCCGCCCGTCTCGGTTCCCACACCAGTGTGCATGTCAGCTCAACATCGGGTCTTCCGCCGCCGGACGGCGGAGCGTCAAGAGGAGCATGGAAGCATGATCGCTATGCAGATGCGCCGTACTGCCGTGGCCCTTGGATTGATCGCGATCGGTGCCGCTGCTCAGGCGGCGCCGATCGAGACCGCGGCCGGACACGCCATCCTCATCGATTACGATACCGGCAGCGTGATGCTCGAAAAGGCGGCGGACGAGCCCATACCGCCAGCCTCGATGAGCAAGCTGATGACCCTCTACATGATCTTCGAGAAATTGAAGCACGGCGAGTTGAGGCTTGACGACACCTTGCCGGTTAGCGAGAAGGCCTGGCGCATGCAAGGCTCCAAGATGTTCGTGCATGTCGGGGACCGGGTCCGGGTCGAGGATCTGCTGCGTGGCGTGATCGTGCAATCCGGCAACGACGCCTGCATCGTGCTCGCCGAGGGCATCTCGGGCAGCGAGGAGGCCTTTGCGCAGGCGATGACGGAGCGCGGGCGCGAGCTCGGTCTGACCAACAGCAGTTTCAGAAACTCCACCGGCTGGCCCGAGCTCGGTCATGACATGAGCGTCCGCGACATCGCAATCCTGTCCCGCCATCTCATCGCGGACTTTCCCGAGTACTACCCGCTGTTCTCGGAAATCGAATTCACCTACAACAAGATCAGGCAGGGCAACCGGAATCCCTTGCTGTACAAGAATATCAATGTGGACGGGTTGAAGACCGGCCATACCGAGGAGGCGGGGTATGGGCTGGCCGCCTCGGCCTTGCGAGATGGCAGGCGCCTGATCCTGGTGGTGCATGGGCTGGCTGGAGTGAATGAGCGTTCGCAAGAATCGGAACGGCTGCTCGAATGGGGTTTTCGCGAGTTCGACAATGCGACCATCGCGCGGGCCGGTGTGACGATTGAAACGGCGCCGGTATGGTTCGGCGCTGTGCCGGAGGTGCCGCTCACCGTCGCCTCGGATGTGACCGTGACCCTTCCGCGCTCGGCGCGGCGCAAGCTGACGGCCGCCGTGCGGTTTGAGGGCCCCTTGCCCGCGCCGGTGCGCAAGGGCGATGAGATCGCCAGCCTGAAGATCGAAGCCGAAGGCATGCCGGCGATGGAGATTCCGCTGGTCGCGGGCGCGGATGTCGAGCGGGTGGGGGCGCTGGGACGGTTCAGCGCCAATCTCCGCTATCTGTTCCTCGGGTCCTAGGCAGGCCCACGCCCGTGACCGTGCCCCGCTTCA
The DNA here is from genome assembly GCA_035620695.1 of Alphaproteobacteria bacterium. Taxonomy (GTDB): domain Bacteria; phylum Pseudomonadota; class Alphaproteobacteria; order JAREAF01; family JAREAF01; genus JAREAF01. Next base: position 11,887 of record DASPGI010000074.1, on the reverse strand, counting down.
TCACCTTCGAAGGCGGAGAGGGCGCGGGCAAATCGACACATCTGCGCCGCCTTGGCGAGGCGATTCGCCTCCTTGGTGAGACGGCGGTGCTGACCCGCGAACCGGGCGGTTCGGAGGGCGCGGAGCAGATCCGCTCTCTTCTGGTCGGCGGCGCTGCCGACCGATGGGAGCCGATGACCGAGGCGCTCCTGCACTACGCGGCGCGGAGCAATCATGTCGCGCGAACCATACGACCCGCCCTTGCCGCCGGCTCGTGGGTTCTCTCAGACCGCTTTGCCGACTCCACCATGGCCTATCAGGGCTACGGCCAGGGCTTGGCGCGCAACTGGATCGAGAGTCTTCATGACATTGTACTGGGTGACTTCCGACCGGCACTCACGCTGGTCCTGGACCTTCCGGTGAACGAAGGGCTGATCCGGGCCCGGATGCGTGGTGGCGTGGCGGGCGAAGATCGCTATGAAAGAATGGGGCTCGAGTTCCATGAGAGGCTACGGGCGGGTTTCCTCGACATCGCCGTACGCGAACCCGCTCGCTGCGTCATAGTGGATGCCAGTCGACCGGTCGAGAATGTGGCCACGGCGATCCGGACGGCCGTCCGCGAGCGTCTCGGATTGAGGCTACCTGAATGAGTGTCCGGGAGCGGGAGACCTCCATTCGGGTCGAGCCCCGTGCCAATCCGCTGCTGATCGGCCAGGACGAGGCGATTGGTTCCCTAAGGTCACTCCACCGCTCGGGACGGCTTCCCCATGCGCTGATCTTCAGCGGTCCACGCGGAATCGGCAAGGCGACGCTGGCTTTCCGATTTGTGCGCTGGCTTTTGGCTGAAGGTGGGGCTGGTGGCGGGCTGTTCGCCGGCGCGGACGTGGCGAGTGACAATCTTGCCCTCGATCCCTCGCATCCGGCTTTCCGGCGGGTCGCTTCCGGTGGCCACCCGGATCTCATCACGGTCGAGCGGACCGTTAACGAGAAGACGGGAAAACGGCGCGACGAGATCGTGATCGAGGATGCACGCGCTGTCGGAAACTTTCTAAGGCTCACACCCGCCGAAGGGGGCTGGCGCATAGTGGTGGTCGATGCCGCCGATGAGCTCAATCGCAATTCCGCCAACGCGTTGTTGAAGGTTTTGGAGGAGCCACCGAGGCAGGCGCTTCTTCTGCTTGTGGCGCATGCGCCGGGCCGGCTTCTGCCGACCATTCGCTCGCGCTGCCGGACCATCGCATTGCGAAGGCTTGAGGATGGCGAGGTCGCCGATCTGTTGCGACGATACCGGACCGGACTCGATGCCGAGGAGGAGGGGTTGCTGGTGCAGCTCGCCGAGGGCAGCATCGGCCGCGCCCTCGATCTCGCCGATGCCGGCGGAGCGGAGCTGTATCGGGAGGTGGTGTCTCTGATCTCCGCGCTGCCGGCGCTGGATATGCCGGCGGTACATGGGTTGGGCGAACGGTTGGCGCGAAGCGACGCGGCGGACGATTTCCGTACGGTGGCGGATCTCATCGGCTGGTGGCTTGCGCGCATGGTGCGCGGGGCCGCAAGGGGCGCGTTGCCCAGCGAGATCGTCCCAGGTGAGGCCGCGGCGATGCGCCGGCTTCTCGACCGGGCCGGCCTTGATCGATGGGTGGCCTTGTGGGAAAAGATCACCCTTCTGTTCGCGCGGGCGGACGGCCTCGCCCTGGACCGCAAGCAGGTCGTGCTCACGGCATTTCTTGATTTCGCCGCCACGGCCCGGGAATAGGGGCCGGTAGAGGTTGCGGCCCGGGCACGCTCATCTCGCGCGCATGATCGTGAAGAGGCTTCAAGGATGGCCGGCGGCCCACGCTTCTACATTACGACGCCGATCTACTATGTGAACGACGTGCCCCATATCGGGCACGCCTACACGACCCTTGCCTGCGATGCGCTGGCGCGGTTCATGCGCCTGGACGGCTACGATGTGCGCTTTCTCACCGGCACGGACGAGCACGGGCAGAAAATCGAGAAATCCGCGATCGCCGCTGGGCTCGATCCGAAAAAGTTCACCGACCAGGTGTCTGAGAATTTTCGCGCGCTCTCGAAGGTGATGAATTTCTCCAACGACGACTTCATCCGAACCACCGAAGCGCGCCATATCCGGTCCTGCCAAGCGCTCTGGCTTCGGCTGAAGGAGCGGGGAGAGATATATCTCGCCAGCTATGCGGGCTGGTACGCCATACGCGACGAAGCCTTCTACGGGGAGAACGAGCTCACTACACGTCCGGACGGGCGCAAGCTCGCGCCGAGCGGGGCTGAGGTGGAGTGGGTCGAGGAACCGAGCTATTTCTTTCGGCTCTCAGCCTGGCAGGACCGGCTGCTCGAGTTTTACCGCGCCAATCCCGGCTTCATCGCCCCAGAGAGCCGCCGCAACGAGGTGGTCAGCTTCGTCTCCTCGGGGCTCAGGGACCTTTCCATCTCGCGGACAAGCTTCCGCTGGGGCGTGCCGGTGCCTGACGATCCGGACCACATCATGTATGTCTGGCTGGACGCTCTGACCAATTACATAACCGCGGTCGGCTACCCCGACACGCAAAGCGGCATGTATCGGCGCTATTGGCCGGCAGACTTGCATATGGTCGGTAAGGACATCCTGCGATTCCACGCAGTCTATTGGCCGGCCTTCCTGATGGCGGCTGGACTGGAACCGCCACGGCGCGTATTCGCACATGGCTGGTGGACCAACGAGGGCCAGAAGATCTCCAAATCGCTCGGCAATGTGATCGATCCGGTCAGGCTGGTCGAGCGGTACAACCTCGATCCCGTCCGCTACTTCCTCTTGCGCGAGGTACCCTTCGGCGCGGACGGCGACTTCTCGCATCGTGCCATGGTCGCTCGTTTGAATGGCGACCTCGCGAACGATCTCGGTAATCTGGTCCAGCGCGTGCTTGCCATGATTCAGCGCAATTGCGAAGGCCGTATTCCCGAGCCTGGCGCCCTTACTCCTGCCGACGAGACGCTCCTGGGGGCGGCGCGGAGCCTGCTCGGACGCCTCCGTGTGGAGTTCAGCGCCCAGGCCTACCACCGCGCCCTGGAAGGGCTTTGGGAGACAGTCGCAGCGGCCAACCGCTATGTCGATGAACAGGCTCCCTGGGCACTACGGAAAACCGACCCGGCGCGCATGGCGACGGTCCTCTACGTACTGGCGGAGGTGATCCGGCGCATCGCAGTTCTGGTTCAGCCGGTCGTACCAGGAGCAGCGGGCGCCATCCTCGATCAGCTTTCCGTATCGGCGGACAAGCGGCGCTTCTGCGACCTGGAGGATTCTCTGAAAGCCGGTATCACGCTGCCCACGCCTCGCCCGGTCTTTCCGCGCTATATCGAGCCAGGTGAGGCGTCGAAGTCCGGGCCCGCCTGACGCGCCCGGTATTGATGTAGGGGTGCGTGCGCGACTCGGACGCGACTCGGGGGACAAAGAGGGAACTAATCAGGACCGTCCAACAGCTTACTCGGCATTGTTTATAGTTTGAAGAAGGTTCGATCCGTCGGGGAAGAGATGAAGCTTGTCGATAGCCATTGTCACCTTGATTACAATAACTTATCTGATGATCTTCAGATGACGATCAGGAACGCGGAAGAGGCGGGAGTGGGGGCGATTCTGACCATCGGCACGACGATCGAGAACTCTCGGCGGCTCCCCCAATGGATCGAACATTACCAGAACATTTGGTGCAGCGCGGGGATCCATCCGCATGAAGCCGCCAAGGATGCGGAAGACATATCCGCGCTGGTGCTGCTGGCGGCCCATCCAAAGGTCGTCGCCCTGGGCGAAACAGGCCTGGACTACCACTACGACAACAGCCCGCGCGAAGCGCAAAGGCGTGTCTTCCGCGAACATATCGGCATGGCAGTGGAAACCGGGCTGCCCCTGGTGATCCACACTCGTGAAGCCGAAGCCGACACTGCCAGGCTATTGGCGGATGCTGCGCGCGACGGTGTCGGGGGCGTGCTCCATTGCTTCAGTTCCAGCCGACAATTGGCTGAATTGGCGCTGGAGGCGGGATTCTACATCTCCATCAGCGGCATCGTGACCTTCAAGAACGCGGAGGGCTTGCGCCAGATCGTGCACGACCTGCCGCTGGACCGGCTCATGATTGAGACCGACGCGCCGTATCTGGCGCCGGTGCCTTATCGCGGGCGACCGAACGAGCCGGCACTGCTGATCCACACGGCACGCAAGGTAGCGGAACTGAAGGGCCTGGAGGTGGAGGCCTTGGCGCGCGCAACCGCGGACAACTTCTTCCGGCTTTTCGCCAAGGCCGCGCGGCCACCGGGCTTCCTTTGATGCGGGTGACGGTCCTTGGCTGCGGCGGTTCGGCGGGCGTGCCTCTGATCGGGCGGGCGGGCGGTTACTGGGGTGCCTGCGATCCTTGGAACCCGCGTAATCGCCGCCGGAGGGTTTCAGTGCTGGTCGAAGAACAGGGCCAGTCGATCTTGGTCGACACCGCGCCGGATCTGCGAGAGCAGTTTCTCGAGGCCGGCGTATCGCGGATCGATGCCGTGCTGTACACGCACGACCATGCCGATCATGTGAACGGGATCGACGAGTTGCGGCACATCCGCGTCAAGGGCCGCAGCGGCATCGACTGCTACGGCCAGGCCGAGACCATGGCCGCAATCGAAGGACGTTTCCGTTACGCCTTCGAACAAAACGTCGCCGGCTCGGGCATGCTTTATCGGCCGTTCTTGAACCGCCGTGACGTGGTTGGCCCGTTTCGGGTGGGCCCGGTGCCGGTGGTGCCGTTCGCCCAGGATCATGGCCTGGGCACCATGACCACCGGCTACCGGATTGGCGACATGGCCTATTCGACGGATCTCGTGGATCTGCCTGAGGAGTCGTGGGCGGCGCTGGAGGGCATCAAGCTCTGGGTCGTCGACTGCCTGCGCGAAGAGCCGCACCCGACCCATGCGCATTTGGAGAAGACGCTGAGCTGGATCGAGCGCGTCAAGCCCGACCGGGCGGTGTTGACGCATATGAACCACACGCTGGACTACGAGGCGGCGCGGCTGCGCTGTCCGCCAGGCGTCGAGCCGGGGTTTGACGGGCTTGTGGTAGAGATCTGAGCCGTCTTTCCGGGAGTCTGGTTAGTATTTTCCATAATGTACATTATGCGACAAATAGGCATCCGATGACCCAGCCGCCCGAGCCCCCTCCAATCGAGCGCCTGCTCGCTCTCATGGCCAGGCTGCGCGATCCTGAGCGGGGTTGCCCGTGGGATTTGGAACAAGATTTTGCCTCGATCGCGCCGCACACCATCGAGGAGGCATTTGAGGTCGCCGAGGCGATCGAGCGCGGCGACATGAAGGCGCTCTGCGACGAGCTCGGCGATCTCTTGTTCCAGATTGTGTTTTACGCGCAGATGGCCCGCGAGCGCGGCGCCTTCGACTTCGACGCGGTGGCGGATGGCCTCGTCGCGAAGATGGTCCGCCGGCACCCGCATGTCTTCGGCGACACTTCGATCGAGAGCTCCGAGGCCCAGACCCGCGCCTGGGAGGATCACAAGGCCGAGGAGCGACGGGAACGGGCCGAATTGGAGGGTCGCGCCCCTTCGGTTCTGGATGGGGTGACGTCGGGGCTTCCCGCCCTCACCCGCGCCGTAAAACTTCAGAAGCGGGCTGCCAGGGTCGGCTTTGACTGGAAGGTGGCTGCGGAGGTTCTCGACAAAGTCGAAGAGGAAGTGAGCGAGGTCCGGGCAGAGCTGGAATCCGGCTCAGGTACGGACTGCGACCGACTCTCGGGTGAGCTGGGCGATCTGCTCTTTGCGGTGGTGAACCTGGCTCGCCGTCTGGAGATCGATCCCGAAACCGCGCTGCGGCGGGCAAATGGCAAGTTCGAGCACCGCTTCCGCCGGGTCGAAGAACTGTTGGCTGCGCAAGGCAAGAAGCCCGCCAACAGCACCCTGGATGATATGGAAGCTGCTTGGGCGCAGGCAAAGCAGGACGAGGCGCAGGGCTGACCGTGCCTGGCATATCCGCCGCTGGCGCTTTTCCGCGGCGCCGGAGGAGACTGTCGATCTGTTTGCGATCCCGCGCTTCCCTCATCGCCTGGAGACCGATATCAACCGCCTCGCCGCCGCCAGCTTCCGCATACTCAAGATCCAGGAGCTGAGGCCGACCGTGGCAACAGCCTAAGGAAAGCTCACGATGAAACTCAGCGACTTCAAAGCGCTCACTTTCGATTGCTATGGCACGCTGATCGATTGGGAGAGCGGCATGGTGGAGGCGCTGAAGCCGCTCGCCAGCCGTGCGACGCCCGCCCTCGCCCGCAACCAGATCCTCGAGGCGCATGCGCGGCATGAGTCCTCGCAGCAGCTTTGGACGCCCGCGCGCAAGTACCGCGAGCTCCTGGCGGTGGTCTACAAGCGGCTGGCGGAGGAATGGGGCGTGCCGGCGTCGTGGGACGAATGCCAAGCCTATGGGCGATCGGTCGGCAACTGGCCGGCCTTTCCGGATTCAGCGGAGGCGCTGCAGTATCTCAAGAAGCACTACAAGCTGGTGATCCTGTCCAACGTCGACAACGAGAGCTTTACGCTCAGCAACAAGCGGCTGCAGGTGACGTTCGATGCGATCCTGACCGCCGAGGACGTCGGCTCATACAAGCCGGACGACCGGAACTTCCGTTACATGCTGGAGAAGCTGGGCAGCATGGGCATCGGCAAGGAGCAGATCCTGCATACCGCGGAGAGCCTGTTCCACGATCACGAGCCGGCCAACCGCGCCGGCCTCACCTCGTGCTGGATCTATCGCCGGCATGGCGACACCGGCTTCGGCGCGACCATGGCGCCGTCGGTCACGCCGAAATACCAGTTCCGCTTCACCAGCATGATGGAGATGGCGAAGGCGCACCAGACGGAGCTGGAGCAGGGTTAGCGCTCCGGCTGGCACCCGTCTGCTGCGGCTCCGATTGCTGTTTCGACGCAGCAATTGCGCCGTAACTGTCGAGAAAATTCGATAATACCGATGCTTGCGGCTACGTGGCCATCATCGGGCAGGTATCGTCGGGGCAGGCGGTATCGTCGCAGAGGCGGCAGCGGCGATCGCGTTCGACCTGGCTGTGCTTGAGGCCGCGCAGCACCTTGCTGGTAATGGCGGTCAAGGTCGAACGTTCCCAATCATCGAGGCCGCGCAGCGCCTGCGACAAGGCGTGCTGGCGGCCGACCAGCAGCGACTTGACCTGGCGCTTGCCGCCGTCGGTCAGGTGCAGGGCGACGGAGCGGCGGTCGCTGCCGGTCTTGCGCTCGACCAGCTTGGCCTCGGCGAGGCGGTCGACCAGGCGGACGGTGCCGGGCTGCGAAAGGCGCAGGATCTTGGACAGGCGGTCGACCGACAGGCCGCTCTCCTGCCCGATCACGATCAGGGCGGAGCAGGCGCTTTCGTTGCCCTCGGCCAAATCCTGCATCGCCCCCTTGAAGTCGTCGGCCAGGGCCAGGGCGAAGGCGCCGATGACATTGAGGTCGCGCAGCTCGCTCGGCTTCATGGGTTTGCCTCCACCACGCCCTCCAGGAACGAACCCAGGCGGCGGCCACAGGCGCCCTCGGGGTCCTTCTCGGGGTTGTAGCAGGTGGTCACGACACCCAGCAGCCCGGGCGCGCCAGCCAATGGCCCAGCCAGCGCCTCCACCTCCGGCCAATCCAGCCCATCGCCGATCAGCACATCGGTCGCGGGGAAGACTGCCGGGTCGAGGGCATCCACGTCCAGGAACAGCCAGAACGGCAGTCCCAACCTTTCAAAATGCGCACGGGCCGCCGCGCCCACCTTCGCTGCGCCGTTGGCGCGGATCGCCGCGGTGTCGAGGTGGCGGAGGCCGAAATCCTCCGGCATCAGTGAGCCGTGATCCTTCGCCTGCAGCGTGTCGCGAGCGCCCAGCAGATAGACGCCATCCGGCGTCAACGCGGGACCGCCGGCCGCGTCCAGCACCTCCGGGTCGCCATGGCCCAGCAGGGTGGCGAGCGGCACATCCGCCCCCTCGCCCCAGGGCGAGGACCGCCCGTCATAGAGATCGAGGTGGCCGTCGATATAGGCGATGCCGAACGCGCCGAGCTTGTCGCGCGTGGCGGCGCCGAGACCGATCATCAGGGTGCAGCAGCCGCCGAGCACAACGGTCCGGCGCGCGGGCGTCAGCCATTCGGTGAAGGCGCCGCGGATGTTCTCGGTAGCGGCCACCACCTCGCGATGTCCCACCAGCCCGCTACGCGGGTCGCGCCGCTTGTCATGCACCGGCGCAATCACGTCGCCATAATCGACCGCCACCATCCGCTGCAAGCGGCTGTGCTTGCGGAGCGCCGCCGGCGTCAGCTCGGTGCCGCCCACTACCCCCGCGCTGTCGATTGCCACCCCCGCCAATGCCCACGACATCGCTCTGCCTCCCCAATTCGCTGGGAAGCATTTTATGCATGCCGCATGCAATAATCAAGCAAACACGAGTCAAGTAGCTATTATTTTGATTAGAAGAAAACCTTAATGTCATGGATGCGCAACAGGTGGATCAGGTCGCAGTTAAATCCCTGGAAAGGAAGATGTAACGCCGCCCCTTCTATCATCCGGGTCGCAGAACGATCACGGGGCTGATGGCATGGGCGAGGATGGAGAAAGGCGGCGTATTTTGCTGGAGGTGGCCGAAGCCTTCCGCGTACCGCGCCCCGACTGGTTCTGCGACGCACGCCATTGCTGCGAATGCGCCGAGCACGAGGCGGAGCTTCAGGCCGAAACCGTCGATACGCTGAGCCGCGAGGTCATAGGCGACGGCGCCTGGGATCCGATCACCTTCATCACGAACCCTGATGGATTCAAATATTTCATGCCCGCGCTGGCGCGCCTCGCCTATGGGACGGGACCGGACTACTTCCTGACCAGCTTCCTCAGCCAAATACGCTCGGAGCGCATCGAGACCTTCAGTCAGCGCCAGCGTGCGGCGATCGAGGCTCTGATGATTCATCTGGCCGTGGCGATTGCTGCAGAGATCGAACGGTGCGGTGATTTCCATGAACTCGAATGGGCCTTGCGGCGAATCCGTGAGGAACCCGGCCCGTGCAGCTACGCGGGAGAGGCGTAGGAACGAATGGCGTCGGGCGGCGAGCTCCCTCGTCAGTCCTGCATCAGCAGATTCATCAAGCTGGAGGTGTCCCAGCGCCTGCCGCCTCGCGCCTGGACGTGCGCGTAGAACTGGTCGACCAGTGACGTCACCGGCAGCCGCGCCCCGTTCTTCTTCGCCTCGGAAAGGCAGATGCCGAGATCCTTGCGCATCCAGTCGACGGCAAAGCCAAAATCGAACTTTCCTTCGACCATGGTCTTTGCGCGATTGTCCATCTGCCAAGACTGGGCGGCGCCCTTGGAGATCACCGCGATCACCTTTTCCATATCGAGCCCGGCCTTGATACCGAAAGCCATGCCCTCGGCCAGACCCTGGACCAGGCCGGCGATGCAAATCTGGTTGACCATCTTGGTGAGTTGCCCTGCCCCCGCCTGGCCCAAGAGCAGGCAGGACTTGGCGTAGGAATCGATCACCGGCTTGGCGCGGTCGAAGGCCGCCTGCTCACCGCCGCACATGACCGTGAGCTGACCGTTCTCGGCCCCTGCCTGGCCGCCCGAAACCGGCGCGTCGATGAAGTCGACGCCGCGCTCGCGGGCCATGGCCGACAGGTCGCGGGCGAGCACGGCCGAGGCGGTCGTGTGGTCTACGAGGATCGCGCCCTTTCCCATTCCTGCGAGCGCGCCGTCCTTCCCATGGACGATGCTGCGCACATCGTCGTCGTTGCCGACGCACATGAGAACGATCTCCGCGCCCTGCGCGGCCTCTCGCGGCGTTGCCGCAGCGCGACCGCCATGCTTGCGGACCCAACTATCGGCCTTTGCGCGGGTGCGGTTGAAAACCGCAACCTCATGGCCGCCGCGAGCCTTCAGGTGACCCGCCATCGGGAAGCCCATTACGCCAAGTCCAAGGAACGCCACGCGCATCGACCAACTCCTTCTATGAAGGGATCTCCCTTTAGTCCGAGAGCAGCGCCGTTTCAAGCCGCCGCCAGGACGCAAGATCGGGGGCGAGCAGCAGGGCGGTGGCCGAGATCGCGCTCGGCCGGTATGGTGCGCCGTCGAGATAGCTGGAATGGCCTCCTGCCTCTCGATGGATCAGAACGCCGGCAGCGTGATCCCACGGCATCAGCTTGGTGAACAGGGCATAGTGCATTTCGCCGCGCGCCAACCGCAGATACTCGTGTGCGGCGGACCGAAGGCTCTTCACCGCTCCGACCTGCTGCCGGCGGGACTGGATGCGTGCTCCGAGCTTCTTGTCGCCGAACTGCCCGGCGAGCAGTGCGCCCCGCAGCCCTTCCGGCTGTTCGGGCCGAGCCACCTGGAGGCGGCGATCGCCGATCCAGGCTCCAGCCCCCGCCTCCGCCACCGCCGTCTCGTCCCCCAGCGGATCGTGGATCCAGGCAGCCTCGACCCGTTCGCTGCGGACCAGCGCAACAATGGTGCCGAAATGGCGGCGACCTTCCGAGAAGTTCAAGGTGCCGTCCACCGGATCGATCACCCAGACCGGGGCCGGCTGAGCCAGGAGCCCGAGGATCGCCGGATCGGCAGCCGCTGCCTCCTCTCCGATCGCGACCGAACCGGGCAGCAGGCGGGTCAGCTCCTCGGTCAACCTGCGTTCGGCCTGGAGGTCGGCGATTGTGACGAAGTCGCCCGGGCCTTTCTCGGTCACCTCGCCACGAGCGAGACGCTCGAACCGGCTCACCACCTCCTCGGCGGCGACCGTGTGGATGAGCTTCGTGACGGTGTCGGTGTCTACCCGCATGGCTACCGGATATTGGGGTGGCGAGTGTGGAAGATAAGATGAAGAGGCTACAGTCTGCCGAGGCGGCAGCAAGAAAGAGGCCGCGCCCCGAGGGACGCGGCCAAAATGGACACATTGCTCTCGGAGTGCTCGGTTCCTTAGAAATCCATATCGCCCATGCCGCCCATGCCACCGGGAGGTCCTCCCATCGGAGCGGCCTTCTTCTCGGGCCGTTCGGCGACCATCGCCTCGGTGGTAATCAGAAGCGAGGCGATCGAGGCGGCATCCTGAAGGGCGGTGCGCACGACCTTGGTCGGGTCGATGATGCCGGCCTTGACCATGTCGACATATTCGCCGCGCTGAGCATCGAAGCCCCAGTTTCCGTTCCTTTGCTCCGTCAGCTTGCCAACGACGATCGAGCCGTCGACGCCGGCATTCTCGACGATCTGGCGCACCGGCGTGCGCAGCGCCCGGCGGACGATGTCGATGCCGACCCGCTGGTCATCGTTTTCGGGCTCCAGCTTGTCCAGGGACTTGCCGGCATAGAGCAAGGCAACGCCGCCGCCCGGCACGATGCCTTCCTCGACCGCGGCACGGGTCGCGTGCATGGCGTCCTCGACCCGGTCCTTGCGCTCCTTCACCTCGACCTCGGTGGCGCCGCCGACGCGGATCACCGCGACGCCGCCCGCGAGCTTGGCAAGCCGCTCCTGCAGCTTCTCGCGGTCGTAGTCCGAGGTCGTCTCCTCGATCTGCGCGCGGATCTGCGCGACCCGGCCCTGGATATCCGCCTTCTTGCCGGCGCCGTCGACGATGGTGGTCTCCTCCTTGGTGATGGTGACCTTCTTCGCCTTGCCCAGCATGTCGAGTGTGACATTCTCCAGCTTGATGCCGAGATCTTCACTGATGACTTGCCCGCGCGTGAGGGTCGCGATGTCCTCCAGCATGGCCTTGCGGCGATCGCCGAAGCCCGGCGCCTTCACCGCCGCCACCTTGAGGCCGCCCCTGAGCTTGTTGACCACCAAGGTCGCCAGGGCCTCGCCCTCGACATCCTCGGCGATGATCAGAAGCGGACGGCCGGACTGCACCACCGCCTCGAGGACAGGGAGCATG
>DASPGI010000073.1:0-7750 GCA_035620695.1 Alphaproteobacteria bacterium | reverse complement strand
CCGCTACAAGGCGGAAAGCAAGAAGCAGGCGCGCGAAACCGCCGAGCTGGTCGAAAGCCTGATGGGGCGCAAGCCCGAGCTCCGCTTTGCCTTCATCCAGGAGAACGCGAAATTCGTGCGCGATCTGGATGTGTGATGTGGTTCAATTTTCCCGGTTTTCTAGGTTTCTATCCAGGGCACAAAGGTCGCTTCCATAACCTGCGTATGAGCTTCGGGCTACGTAGTGGTAATTGGATTGATTGCCGTGTTGTGGTTTGGCGTGACATCATTCTGCGGACCGGGCCAGTCGCCGACGGCACGCTGTTCCGACCCATAGAGGAGCGAGACGCGCTTACGTTGCTTGAGGCAATCGGGGATGCGGCTTTGGGATGGAAACGCAGATACTGGCCGGAGGTCGGTGTCCTCGACGGTTGGACTTGGCACCTCACGCTCAAGCGAAAATCCAAGCTGCGACATCATGAGGGATCAAACGCCTATCCTCCTGGATTCGTCGAAGTCTGCAACCGTGTTGCCCTCATGGCCGATTTGCCTGAACTCAGCAAGCTAGCAGACCGAGCCGTAAGGTCATTGTAGATGCTCCGCCTCTACGATTATTACGACTCCGGCAACGGCTATAAGGTGCGACTTCTGCTGGCGCAGCTCGGCATCGCTTACGAGTATATCGAAAAGGACATCATGAAGGGCGAAACACGGGCGCCCGAGTTCCTGGCGCTCAACCCGAACGGGCGCATCCCCGTGCTACAGCTCGAGGACGGGACGGCGCTCGCCGAATCCAATGCCATCCTATTCTACCTCGCCGAGGGCACACCCTATCTTCCCGCCGACAGGCTCGACCGGGCGCGCGTGCTGCAATGGCTCTTCTTCGAGCAGTACAGCCACGAGCCCTATATCGCCGTGGCGCGGTTCCTCTTGCGACATACCGCGGCGGACGATCCGCGCCGCGGCATGCTGGAGCAGCGCCAGAAGGGCGGCTACGCGGCGCTCGACGTTATGGAAGGCCACCTGGCCGAGCGGCTTTTCTTCGTGGCCGGCCGTTACTCCATCGCCGATATCGCGCTTTACGCCTACACGCATGTCGCCGACCAGGGCGGGTTCGAGCTTGGCTCCTATCCGGCGTTGCGCGCCTGGCTGGCGCGGGTCGAGGCGCAGCCGGGATATGTGCGGATGCTGCCGCGTCCCGGCCAGGCTTGATCGGGCGCGGCCCGCACCACATCTAACGACGAGGGGGCATGGGTATCGTCGGTGGTGGGGCATGAACTTCTTCCCGATCACGATGTCGGCGGCGATTGTCATCGCGGCCTGCGTCGCCACCGGACCGACCCGTATCTCGCATAGCACGATCGACCGCGGCTACCGTTTGAGCGAGGTTGCCCTCGCCGGTGCCTCCGGTTCCCTGCCGGTGATCATCACCGGCGATCCCTTTGGCATTGGCAGCGAGCGTTTCGAGGCCGCCGTTACAGATGCCATGCAAGGCCATCACTTCGGCCCGCCGACTGAGTTCGTAGCGGTATCGGATGAGGGCAGACCTCCACACTACCGGGTGGTCATGATTTTCGATGCGCCGCTGTCGCTCGGCGGGCGGGCGGTCTGCGGCCATTCAATCAGCCTGCAGCCTGCCGCCACGCCCGCCGCGCCCTTGCCTGACCAGCCGTCCTATGTCATCGCGGCTTTCTGTCGTGAGGATGTGCCTTTGACGCAGCTGGCAGGGGTGATGGCCCGAACCGGAGTGGACGATCCCGTCTTCAGAAATTTCATCGGGCTGGTGACCTTGCGACTGTTCCCGGCGTTCAATCCGGAGGCGCGGCCCGATCACGACCGCGAGCCCGTCATCCCGGAGCCGTAAGCCACTCCGCCATTGCCGTGGTCACCGCCACCGGTTGTTCCAGCGGCGACAGATGCCCGCAATGCTCGATCAGCGCCAGCCGCGCCCGGGGAATGCCAGCGGCAATCTCCATCAAGACCTCGGGCGGCGTCACGGCATCCTCGCGTCCGCCGAGCACCAGCGTCGGGCAGCCGATCCTGCCAAGGTCCGGCCGGCTGTCCGGTCGACCCATGATCGCCCGTTGCTGAGCCATGAACCCCTCGCGGCCCACGCTTCGCGCCATCTGCACCACCGTATTGGCGATGGCATGGTTGCGGGCGTGGTCGGGGTGGAGGAGCTGCGGCAGAAGACGTGGTGTCACGCCAAGGAACCTCCCCTTTTGGGCCAGTTCGATAAGGCCACGCCTGCGTGCCGTTTGATCGGGCGTGTCGGCACGAGCCGAGGTGTCGAGCAGAGCCAGCCTCAGTACCTGCTCCGGAGCCCGCCGCATCACCTCGAAGGCGACATAGCCGCCCATTGACAGACCGGCCAGCGCAAACCGGCCCGCCTGCATTCCCAGCACCCGCTCGGCCATGCCCACGATCGTATCGGGGCCGACCAGGTCGGCGACCAGGATTTCGGTCAAATCGGCGAGCTGCGCGATCTGGTGCCGCCATAAGCGGGCGTCGTTGAGCAGGCCCGGCAGGAGAATCAAGGGTTCTCGCATGGGATGTCACGTTAGGGGAGCCGAGCCTGACGCGCCACGTGCCTCTGTGGCTCCGAACCCTCGCGGCGACTGATTTGCCCCATGGGGACGCGGCTCTGTCATCGGCCGGAGGTTGACATCCGGCTCCGCTTTCCCTACATGCCTGCATATCTTCCACCCAGGTTCCGTGGGCAATTGAAGGCCGCAAGGTCGGTCCGCCACGGCGAAAGATGGTATGGATTTCAACGAACTCGGTTTAAGTCCCACGGTGCTCCGCGCCGTTCAGGATGTCGGTTACAAAGAGCCCACCCCCATACAGCGCGAAGCGATTCCGGTGGTTTTGACTGGTCGGGACGTGCTCGGCTGCGCTCAAACCGGCACTGGCAAGACCGCTTCCTTCACCCTTCCGATGATCGACACACTGAGCCAGGGACGCAGCCGGGCTCGCATGCCGCGCTCCCTGATCCTTGAGCCGACGCGCGAGCTGGCCACGCAGGTCTCCGACAATTTCGAGAAGTACGGAAAGCACACGAAGCTCTCGATGGCGCTGTTGATCGGCGGCGAATCGATGGACGAGCAGATGCGGGTGCTCAATCGCGGCGTGGATGTGCTTATCGCGACCCCCGGCAGGCTGCTCGATCTGTTCGATCGGGGTAAGGTCCTATTGAACGATGTCAAGACCCTCGTGATCGATGAAGCCGACCGCATGCTGGATATGGGCTTCATTCCGGATGTCGAGCGCATCGTCGGGCTCTTGCCGCCGCTGCGTCAGACGCTCTTCTTTTCCGCCACCATGCCGCCGGAGATCCGGCGCTTGGCCGATGCGTTCCTGACCAATCCGAAGGAGATCACCGTGGCCCCGCCGGCCTCACCGGCCCAGACGGTGACGCAAGGGCTGGCGGTGGTGCCGAGCGAGGACAAGCGCGAAGCGCTGCGCCGGCTGATCCACACTGAAAACGTCAAGAACGCGCTCATTTTCTGTAACCGCAAGAGGGATGTAGACATCCTCTTCAAATCTTTGAGCAAGCACGGGTTCAGCGTCGCGGCCTTGCATGGCGACATGCCGCAGACCAAGCGCACCGAAACGCTGGACGCGTTTCGGCACGATAAGGTGCGCCTGCTGGTCGCCAGCGACGTCGCCGCGCGTGGCCTCGACATCGCGTTCTTGAGCCATGTCTTCAATTTCGACGTGCCGATCAACGCCGAAGACTATGTTCACCGCATCGGCCGCACCGGACGGGCGGGACGAGAAGGCCGTGCATTCACGCTGGCCGCCCCCGAGGATGGTCCAGCCGTAGCCGCTATCGAGAAGCTGATCGGCAGGCCCATCCCACGCGTAGAGATAGAAGGGCTGGAAACTATGGAACTTGACATGTCCGGGCGTCGCCGCCGACGCGGCCGGACGCCATCTCGGGACGAAGAGCGCAATCGCCACGCCACGGAGCGCCAGCCGAGAGGAAAGCGCCACCGCACCCCCAAGCAGGAAGACACCATGCGCGTCGAAGGCGCTTCGGTACATGCGGGACCGGCAATCCCGCCGCACCGCCCTGAAGCGCCCCGAAACGATGGACGTCGCAAGGCCGAGCCCGAGGACAGGGCGGTGGTGGGTCTTGGCGATCACGTTCCAGCGTTTCTGATGCGTACCTACAAGGTCCCGGCACGGAAGGTCGAGGCGGTGGAGAGCTAGCCACTCTCCAAGTGGGGCGAAGCGCATGCAGACAATCTTCGTCTTCGTCAAATGCGATCTGGGGCGCGCCTACGAGGTGGCGGACATCGTAGTGCAGACCGTCGAGCAGGTTTCCGAAGTCCATTCCATTTCCGGACAGTATGACTTGCTGCTGAAATGCTATTTGTCGGAAGGGCAGGATATTGGCCGCTTCGTCACCGAGCAGGTGCAAACCCTCACCGGGGTCAAGGACACCTTCACTCTGATCGCCTTCAAGGCTTTCACCTGACCGGCAGCTTCGGCTGGGCGGATGTCGCCCACCGCTCAACCGACAGCCGCGCCTCGAAGCGCAACCAGACTACCGCCGGCACGCCTCCAACCAGTCCGATCCGGCTGTCGAGGATGGTCAGTACGCCCGTGCCGCGAGCCTCTGGACGCTCGGGCGATTGCTCACCGCCCTGCCATTGCTTGCCCCGTACCCAGTCGGCCGCTGCATCTGCCGTATCGGCTTCGGGGTAGAACAGAAACTCGCGCGGATTCCAGGCCAACAACTGCTCGGGCGTCTTGCCATAGCCGGTATCGAGATAGCGGACATTGTCGAAGCGGTAGGGCGGGTTTGCCGGCCAGACCAGATCCGTCTCCGGTCGGGCCGAGTGCCACATCCGAATGGTCCAGCCCGGCGGATTGGGCGGCGCCTGAGCAGTTGGATCGAGTGCAAAGGCAAGGTCGTCCGGCAGCTCCGCCGTGAACCCCTGGCCGGCCTGCACCTCGCCCAAAACAACAATCGTCCATCCTTCCTCCGCGCGGGCCAGCCCCGCGACCACGACCAGGATCACAGCTAGAATCAAGAGTCGCATCGACCAAGCCGCTTTACAAAGACGAGCTTGCCATCCCCGGGCGCATAGAAATCGGGAAAATCGGCAACGAGGCGGTAGCCCGCCCGAGCATAGAAACTTTGCGTCGAGCGATAGAGTGCCCGCGAGGAAGTTTCGACATAGACATCTACGCCGCCGGCGGCTGCCATCGCCCCTTCGACGCGGTCGAGAAGCTCCCGCCCCAAACCACCACGCTGATGCTCGCGATGTACGGCGATCCAGTAGAGCTCATAGCTGGTCTGGGTCGCCGGAACGGGGCCATAGCAGGCATAGCCCAGGGCTCGGCCGTCCCCGTCTTCGGCAAACAGAAAGAAATAGCCGCTGGCACTGCCCTTCTGTAGCCGCTCCTGAGCCAACTCAATCGCGATGGCCACTTCGGGTGGCGTGAAGAATCCGGTCGAACCGATGATTTCGGCCACCGCTTGGACATCTCCCTCTCGAATGTCGCTGCGGAAGCGACGATCCTGATGAAGAACCCGTACTTCTTCCCGAAGAGCCAATCCCATTTGAGACTCAAGCTTGTGCGGCGACCACCCGGCCAGTGGGCGCGGTGCCGGCCACGACGCGCCGCTCCAAACGGCCGACCCCCGCATCCGCAACTATGCGCGCGACAAGATCGACCAAGCTCAATTCTGCGCGGGCCGCCGCGGCCACGAGCCCCCCATCCGGGGAGATGCAGGGATTGGCGTTGATTTCCAGCACGAACGGGGCGCCCGTTGCATCCACCCGAAAGTCGACACGCGCATAGCCCGAAAGGCCGAACAGACGCCAGCAGGCCTTCACCCGCTCCGCGATGCGCGCGATCAGCGGCCCATCTCCGGGCTCGCGCTCGAAGCTTCGAACCGTGTTCCGGTATTCAAACGAATCCTCATCCCATTTGGCGGAATAGTCGACGATACATGGCTTGTCGGGGGGGAAGTTGATGAACCGCATTTCCGCCGGGGGTAGGACCTCCGGTCCGCGCAGGCCGGCGATCACTGACACGTTGAACTCTCGCCCATCGATATAGGCTTCGGCGAACCAGTCTCCGCCCAGCGTGCGACGACGCTTGCGCACAACCTCGCCAACACGGCGTGGATCAGAGACGATCGATTCCCTGTCGAGCCCGATCGAGGCATGTTCCCACACGGACTTGACGATGTAAGGCCCAGCAAAGGGGACCCGCGCTCCGCCGATCCGGTCCGGATCGATCCAGGCCGGCGTCTCGATCCCGGCCTGAGCCATAAGTCGCTTCGCCAAGGGCTTGTGCGAGGTCAGGAACATCGCCTCGGTGCGACAACCGGTATAGGGCACCCCCATGGCATCCAAAAGCGCGGTCGCCAGGTGGATCAGGCGCCCCTGCCCGCCGATCGCTTCGACCAGATTGAAGACGAAGGCCGGCTTCAACCGCTCGATAACCGCACGTGCGCCGTCCAGGTCGAGCGTAAGCGGCAGGGCCACCGGCTGGTAGCCCAGCGAGGTCAAGGCATCCGCGATGGCGGCCACCTCGACAAGCACATCTTGTTCGTCGGGCGGCGCCAGTGGATCCACGGCGCCGTGCATGACCACCGCGGTACGCGAGCGTGTGCGTGTGCGAGGAAATAAGATGGTCATTCAGCCGCGCTCCGAGCCGGCATGGAGAGCAAGGGAACCCGCAAAAGGGCGGATTGCACGATCGCGCCTATCAACTCGACAAAATCCATGCCGGCAAGCCGGCACATGATCGGGAGATCCGAGCGCTCGGGGTTGATTCCCGCCAAAGGATTGACCTCGAGGAACTGCGGCCTCTGGCGTTGGTCCGAGCGCAGATCCACCCGTCCGGCGTCTCGGCAGCCCAGAATACGCCACGCCGCCAATGCCACCTCTCCCGCTTCGACCGCCTCGGCGTCGTCGGCCAGGCGATAGATCACCCGTTCCTGAAAATGCTCCTTGTTGAGGTACGAGTAGGCGCCCTCCTCGGCCCTTTCGTTCAGAAGCACCTCCATCACCTGCAACACCCGCGCCAAGGGCCCGCTGCCGAGGATGCCGACGGTGAATTCGCGACCCGGCAGATAGGTCTCGACAAGAACGGGCTGGCTGAACCGGTGCAGCAATTCGCGGCAGACCTCATCCAGCGCCCTTCGATCGGCGATTCGAGATGCCGGAGTGATGCCCTTGCCGGTTCCCTCGCCAGCCGGCTTGGCAAACAATGGAAAGGGCAGATCCACATCGGAAATGTCCGCGAGCCCCTCGACGATGGCGAAAGGCGCGGTGGGCACACCGGCGTCGCGCATCACGCGCTTGGCCATACCCTTGTGCAGAGTCAGCGCCGTCACCAGTGGATCTGAGAAGGTGTAGGGAATGTCGAAGGCTTCCAGCAATGCCGGTACCTGGGCCTCGCGTCCCATGCCCTTGAGGCCCTCGGCGATATTGAAGACGAGATCCCAGCGCTCGCCCGCGACGAGCCGGCGTGCCAGCTCGCGGATATTCCCGATCCGCTCCGGCCAGTGGCCGAGCTGGCGCAGCGCGCCCTCGATCGCCTCGATCGTGTCGAGTCGGTCGAACTCGGCCGTCTCTTCGAGCCCGTAGCCCTTTGCGAGATAGTCGTCCCGCAGGTCGTAGGTCATTCCAATGCGCATGAATTCAGCTCACTCCGCAGCGAACGCCGCGATCCGACCGGCGCCCAACCGACCCTCGGGATCTGGGTAGCGGTACACTCCGCCTTCGAAATTCCGCAAAAGCAG
>DASPGI010000072.1:0-6723 GCA_035620695.1 Alphaproteobacteria bacterium | reverse complement strand
CCCGATGGCGAGGTGCTCGCGCGACCGCAGATCTGGAAGGCCGAAGGGCCGCCGCCGCTCATCTACATGGCGCCGGATCGGCATGGCACGCCCGCGCTCGGCGAGGGCGAGCGCGTCCTGGCCCGGCTCGTTCGCGAGCCGGACGGCAGCTATGTCGGGCGCGTGGTGCGCCGAATCGCGGGTCCGCCTCGGCGCATCCTAGGCATCTTCGAGCCGACGCCGGAGGGCGGAAAGCTTCTTTCGACCGACCGCCGACAGCGGGCCGACTGCCGGATCGACAGGCACGATGCCGGCGATGCCGAGCCGGGCGAGCTGGTTCTGGCGGAGCTGTTGCACACCCACCGCTACGGCGCCTTGCAGGGAAGAATCGTCGAAAGGATCGGCCATATAGATGACCCTCGTGCCGCCAGCCTAATCGCGATTTACAGCCATGACATCCCGACCGAGTTCTCCCGTGCGGCGATCGCCCAGGCCGATGCTGCAACACCCGTAGCGCTGGGCGAGCGGACCGATTTGAGAGGCGTGCCACTTGTCACCATCGACGGCGCCGACGCACGCGACTTCGACGATGCGGTCTGGGCCGAGCCCGATTCAGATACGCAAAATCCCGGTGGATGGCACCTCATCGTTGCGATCGCCGATGTGGCCCATTATGTCCGACCCGGGGATGCCCTGGATCAGGAGGCGCGCCGACGCGGCAACTCGGTCTATTTTCCCGACCGGGTGGCGCCGATGCTGCCCGAGAATCTCTCAAACAATCTGTGCTCGCTGAGGCCGAACGAGGATCGCGCCTGCATGGCCGTCCATCTCTGGATCGATGCCCGTGGTCGCAAGCGCCGGCATATGTTCGTGCGCGCGCTCATGCGCTCGGCTGCGCGCCTCAGCTACGAACAGGTTCAGGCGGCGCGGGACGGCGACGCGGACGAAGTGGCCGGCCCCCTCCTCGAGGGTGTGATACGGTCGCTCTACGGCGCCTATGAACCCTTGGCCGAGGCGCGAGCCAGGCGTGGTACGCTCGAACTGGATCTGCCCGAGCGACGGGCGATCCTTGGCATTGACGGCCGCATCGAAAGGATCGAGGCGCGGACCCGACTCGACAGCCATCGGCTGATCGAGGAATTCATGATCCTGGCCAATGTCGCCGCCGCGGAGACACTGGAAGATCGCCGACGCCCGGCAATGTACCGCGTCCACGATGCGCCGGACCCGGCGAAAGTTGAGGCGCTGCGTGAATTCCTACAGACGATCGACCTGTCGTTGGCAAAGGGGCAGGTCATCCGCCCAAAGATGTTCACTCGGCTCCTCGAGCAGGCCGCACAAACGCCCTTCGCAGAGATGGTCAACGAGCTGGTGCTGAGGTCGCAGGCGCAGGCTGAGTACAGCCCTACCAATATCGGCCATTTCGGTCTTGCCCTGAGCCGCTATGCCCATTTCACTTCGCCGATCCGACGTTACGCCGACCTTCTGGTGCACCGGGGTTTGATCTCCGGACTCCGGCTTGGAGAAGGTGGCCTGCCGGCTGACGCGGAGGAGGAGTTTGAGGAGATCGGCGCCCGGATCTCGGCGACAGAGCGCCGCGCCGCCGCGGCCGAGCGCGACGCGTTGGACCGCTATACCGCCGCGTACCTGTCCGATCGGGTGGGGCAGGTGCTCTCGGGGCGCATCTCGGGTGTTACCCGGTTCGGGTTGTTCGTGACATTGACCGACAGCGGCGCCGACGGGCTGGTCCCGATCTCAACCTTAGGAGGAGACTTCTGGGACCATGACGAGCGGCGCCACGCCCTGGTTGGAAGGCGAAGCGGGGAAACCTACCGGCTGGGCGAGCACGTCCTGGTGCGTCTGGTCGAGGCAGAGATGGCTACCGGCGGTCTCGTCCTGGCGATCTCCGACGAAGATGCACGACCCTTGCCACGGTCGGGCTGGAGTCGTGCCCCGGGCGGACCGCAAGTGCAGGCGGAACGGCCGAAAAGGCGCCCTCACCCGCCCAAGGGCAAACCAGGCAAGCTCGGTTCCCAAGCGAAAGCCAGGAAAGGCCGCCCAGGTAGACCTACTCGGCCCGCCGGCTCGCCGGGCAAGCCAGGCAAGAGACAAGGCCGCGGGCGTCGGCGCTGATTCGCCTGCAACTGTTAGAATGATTGTTGCTTTCCCACCACAGTCGGCAACCCTTCTTTTACCATTCCAAACGAAAGATTCGGTTGCGTGCCCCGGCGTGATTCCGCACGATCTCGTCCGAGGATCTGTGCCAGAGGGGCTTCGGCGGCGCGGGTGCTTGGGGGTCCAATACACCGCATGTTCAGGTTGCTCCGGCTTGGCAGTTATGGCGCCTGTTCGGCGCTCGCGCCGGCAATCGTTGCGCTCCTGCTGGCAGCGAGCTGCGGCGGAGTGCGGCCGGCCTCGACCGCCACGCTGGCGCCGGAGGAGGCCACCCGCATGTTTGCGGCGGGTTACTCCAACATCGAGGACATGTATATCAGCAAAGTCGATCTGAGCGAGTTGGCCGTCGCTGGCCTCAGCAATTTGACCAAGCTCGATCCCGAGTTGACCGTACGCCAAACAGGGCGTCACGTGGACATCGACGTCGCCGGGCATCCGGCCGGCGGCTTCGATTCGCCCGAGGCACAAGACATTGAGGATTGGGCCTCCGTCACGGCGGGCGCCATCAGTCTCGCAAGGACGGCCTCAGCGGAGCTTTCGCAAGATAGTCCCGACGATGTCTACAAGGCCGTCTTCGACGGGATGCTGGGAAAGCTCGACCGCTTCTCGCGCTACTCGACGCCTGAGTCTGCGCGCGAACATCGCGCCGCTCGCGAGGGGTTCGGAGGGATCGGGGTCCGAGTGACTGTAGAGGAGGAGGGGGTGCGCGTCTCCTCGGTAATGAGTGAGGGACCCGGCGGACGTGGCGGCTTGAAGCCGGACGATCTGATCACCCATATCGACGAGGAGCCGGTTCTTGGCATCGACCTGCAGACGATCATTCAGCGTCTGCGTGGACCAGTCGGCTCGCGCGTGTCGCTGAGGCTGGCGCGGCAGGGCGGGGTCGAGACCATCTGGCTCACGCGGGCCCATATCGTTCCCGAGACCGTCGTGTATGAGCGGCGCGGGTCTGTCGCCCACGTCCGGCTCTACAGCTTCAATCAGGACACAACGCGCACCTTGAGCGCGGCGATCCGTCGCGCCAGGAAGGAGATCGGGCCGAAGATTGCGGGACTGGTTCTTGATCTGCGCGACAATCCTGGCGGACTTCTGGATCAAGCGGTGGAGGTTTCGGACTTGTTCATGGAATCGGGGCGCATTGTCACGACCCGCGGCCGTCATCCGGACAGTCATCAGCGGTTCGATGCCACCCATGGCGATATCGTGCAAGGATTGCCGATCGTCGTTCTGGTGAACGGCAACTCCGCTTCCGCCTCCGAGATCGTCGCGGCCGCCCTGCAGGACAGCAGCCGAGCTGTGGTTGCCGGCACCACCTCCTACGGAAAGGGAACGGTGCAGACGGTGATTCGCATGCCAAACCAGGGCGAACTCACGCTTACCTGGGCCCGCTTCCACGCTCCCTCCGGCTACACCATTCACCATCTCGGAGTACTGCCGAGCGTTTGCACGTCACGTGAAAGCAAGGCGCAGTCGATTCTGGACGCCCTTGAGGAGGGCAAGCTTTCGCCGCTGCCGATCACACTGCGCAACTCCGCCACACCCGAGGATGTGTCGACACTTGACCGCCTTCGTGCTGGCTGTCCGGCCCGCAAGACCGACGAACCCGTCGATGTCGATGTGGCGGTCAAGCTGGTGGAGAACGGTGCACTCTATCGCCGCGCGCTCAGCTTGGGCATCTGGGCGGACACCGCCACGGCTTCGGTTAGCGAAGGCGCCGGTAGGCCGTCGGCCATCGCGCTGGAGCTGCCGGTCGTCCATCCTTGACCGGAAGCCCCGCCGCCGGAGCCGCCTTCGGCCGAGAACTTGACAGTCCCGGGAAGGCCTGTATCTTGCCTCGCCCTGCGCCGTCCGATGTCGGCGCCTTATAGGATCTGTCCGAGAGAGCCGCCATGGCCAAGTCGAACACCCTGTTGATCAAGCTCGTCAGCTCCGCCGACGCGGGCTATTTCTACGTGACCAAGAAGAATCCGCGCACGACCACCGAAAAGCTCGAGTTGAAGAAATACGATCCGATCGCGCGCAAGCATGTGATGTTCCGCGAAGCCAAGATCAAATAGGCCCTGGCTTCCGCGCCATCTTTTGGCGCCAGCGCTTGTGCTAGCCGGTGAAGCGCAGAACCACCGATGAGACCGGCGGCCTGGTCGATGACGGGACGAGGGAGCCTCATTCCCACCCGTGCATCCCCGGCACTTGGGTACAGAAGTCCGAGTTGAGCGTCTAGAGGGAAGCGGCGTAGGTCTTTGCCGCGCGTTCGGCGGCCGCCGCCTCGATGGCCAAGCCCGGCATTACCCGATTGCGACCTTCGTGCTTGGCCCCGTAGAGCGCCTGGTCGCAGCGCTTGAGCAGCGCCGCACCGGTGTCGCCACGGACCGAGGCGGCGACACCTAGGCTGGCGGTTATCATGATCTGACGGCCGCCGACCACCGCAATCGGGGTTTCGGCAATGCGTGTCCGCAAGCGCTCCGCGGCGGCCATGGCGTCTTCCTGCGGGGTATCGGGCATCACCACGACAAACTCCTCGCCGCCCAGACGCGCCGCCATGTCGAAGCTTCGAATATTAGCGAGCATTCGCTCTGCGGTCGCTCGCAACACCTCGTCGCCGGCATCGTGGCCGTAGGTGTCGTTCACCGATTTGAAGTGATCGATATCGAGCATGACGACCGATACCGGTTTGCCCTGCTCCTGCATCTGCTGCAGCACGGTGCCAAGATGGGCGTCCAGAAAACGACGGTTATAAACATTGGTCAGAGGGTCGATCAGCGCCAAGGTCAGGCTGCGCTCGTAGTTGGAGCGCAAGCGCTGATGGAATCGGCGGCGGCGCACCTGAGAGCGCGTGCGCGCCAATAACTCGTTTCGGTCGATCGGCCGGAACAGATAGTCGCTGACACCCAAGTCGAATCCGCGCGCCAGCTCTGCGATATCCGAATCCTCGACCACCAGCAGCAGCGGGATATGGCGGGTTTCCTCATGCGCGCGAAGCTGCGACGCAAGCCTCAAACCGTGGTCACTATCGAGCGCCAGGCTGATGATGATGAGATCAAAGGCCTGAGAGCGAGTCGCCTTGGCCGCCTCGATCGAGGTCGCAACGGCGGCGACCCGATGACCATCGCCGGCAAGCGTCTCGGCAACACGCTCCGCCACCACCGGATTGGCCTCGGCAACCAGGATAGCGGCATTGCGGCCATCATCGGCCACGAGGGTCGCCTCGCCATCCTCCAGCCCAAAATCCGAACAGGTCCGCTGCCTGAGCCGCCATTCGTCAATCATCATCTTGAGGCGCAGAAGCGAGCGCACCCGCGCGAGCAGCGACATGTCATTGACCGGCTTGGTCAGGAAATCGTCGGCGCCGGCCTCAAGGCCCCGTACACGATCGGCCACCTCGGACAGCGCGGTCACCATGACCACCGGAATGTGCGTCGTGGCCGGATTGTTCTTGATGCGCCGGCAGACCTCGAATCCGTCCATGCCCGGCATCATGACATCGAGCAGGACTATGTCAGGCGCATCCTCGACGACGCGCCTGAGCGCGTCCGGCCCGTTTCCCGCTACGATGACATCGTAATACTCGGCCGAAAGCCTGGCCTCGAGCAGCTTGATGTTGGCGGGAACGTCATCTACGACGAGAATGCGCCCGGACATGGCTAGCGTCCGTTCACGCCAGGAATCGTTCGACTGTCTGCAGGAAGGACATGACCGAGATCGGTTTGGCCAGATAGGCCTCGCAACCGCCTTCCCGGATCTTTTCCTCGTCGCCCTTCATGGCGAAGGCGGTCACCGCGACGACCGGGATATGCTTGAGCCCGCTGTCCTGCTTGATCCACTTCGTCACCTGAAGGCCGGATATCTCCGGCAACTGGATGTCCATCAAGATCAGGTCCGGCTTGTGGTCGCGCGCGATCTGCAAGGCTTCCATGCCATCGCGTGTTTGCAGAATATGATACCCGTGGGCCTCGAGGAGGTCGTGGAAGAGCTTCATATTGAGCTCATTGTCCTCGACGATGAGCACGGTTTTCCCGACGCCTCGTCGACGTTCACGTGCCCGCATCGGAACGGTTTCGGAGTATCCCATTTCGCCTCGCTCCGGTCCCGCCGATCCCGACGTCCCCGGCCCCCAGATCCCGTGGTAACGACTACCACCGGCACCGTTAATGATTGGTTATCGTCAAAGTATCGAAAAATACCCATGAGATTGTAGGCGTCTGTCACATGGATCGGATGTGCAGGATCGGCGTGGATCTGGGTGGAAGCAAAATCGAGGTCGCCGCACTCGATGCGGATGGTCTCGTAATTTTCAGAAATAGAAGAACCACACCTTTGAATGATTATGACGCGACGCTCGAGGCGATCCGGGAGCAGGTGGCCGCAGCCGACCAAGCGCTGGGTGCGCACCCCCCTGTTGGAGTCGGCATTCCCGGCGCCCTCTCGCCAGCGACTGGACTCGTCAAGAATGCCAACTCTACTTGGCTCAACGGGCGTCCTTTCGACCTGGATCTCAAGAAACGGCTCGGACGGCCGGTGAGAGTAGCGAACGACGCGAACTGTTTTGCCATCTCGGAGGCCGCCGATGGC
>DASPGI010000071.1:0-7181 GCA_035620695.1 Alphaproteobacteria bacterium | reverse complement strand
AAGGATTATCAGGAGACGGGTGCCGCCCTTGCCGTGCTCGAACAGTCGCAGCCCGGTGATTGGGATGTCTTCGTAGTGGATTCGGTTGATGTCCGGCGGGTTGCCGAGCAGGGCTTGCTGGCGCCGCTCGACGGGGTCTCGCTGCCCTGGGATACCATCTTCCCGCAGCTTCACGCGCCGGAACTGCACAAGGTCGGGGACAAGACCTATGCCGTGCCGGAAAAGTTCGGCTACAACTCGATCGCTTTCGACAAGAGCAAGGTCGATGAAGCCGATGTCCGCCGGGCGGACATCATGTGGAACCCGAAATACAAGGGCCGGATCGCCGTCTATGACTATTACATACCGGCGATGGAGATGGTCGCGCTTGGAATGGGAATTCGCCCCGACCAGATGGCCGTGGAAAAGCTGCCGGCCATTCGCGACAAACTCCTGGAAATAAAGCAACTTGCCGCCGTTATCGGCGATGTGCCCACGGTTCAGAACGCGCTGGTTACCGGCTCGGCCGATATCATCATAGCAGGCGGCGAGTTCGTGGTGGCCGGGCTTGCGGAGGAGAATCCGAACCTCGACTGGGTCCTACCCGATTCCGGGGGTATTCGCTGGATGCAGGCAATCGGCGTTTTCGCGGATTCCAAAAAGAGCGACCTCGCGGCGGAGTTCGTCAAATACATCGTCAGCCCCGATGGCCAGGGTCGACTCGCCACCGCCAGCTGTTATTGGGCGATGCCCACCAACTCCCAAGCCGCGCTGAACGACCAGCAGAAACAGAGGCTGCGGTGGAGCGAGCAACCCGGGTTCATCGAGAATTCCTATCCCTATTTCATACCCGACCTGGCGCTCGACAAGGCGATGCTGGAGGTGTGGACCGAGTTCCTCCAGGCGTGACCAGGGCGGTGATTCTCCCGCGTCCAGCCGCCTGAGAGTGGAGAAGAGCCCGTTGCGAAAGAGCGCTCCGGGACCTAGCCCGTCATGACCAGACCCTTGTCGACGCGGCTCTTCTCCTTTTCGCCGACGCCGGCGCTGATCTGGACGGCGCTGTTCTTCGTGCTTCCCTTGCTGGCGATGGCGGCGGTTAGCCTGACCCGGCGCGAGCGTGGCGAAATCATCGCGACCTGGACGCTCGCCAATTACCGCGCCTTCTTCGGACAGGGCGGCGGGGTGTTCCTGCAGGCGCTCTGGAACTCGCTCGAGGTGACGCTGACCGTCACCCTTCTCAGCGTTCTAGTCGCCTATCCGATCGCATATGTTCTCGCCTACCGCGTTCCACCCCGCTGGCAGCGCATGCTTTTGGTGCTGCTGGTGCTGCCCTTCTGGACCTCCTATGTGATCCGCTCCTACAGCTGGCTGCTTGTCCTGTCGGAAAAGGGCGTGATCAGCCAGACGCTGCAATCGCTTGGCCTGACCGATGGCCCGATCGGATTGGGCAATACGCGCGGCGCCACCATCCTCGGATTCGTGCATTTTTTCGCGATGCTACTGACGCTCACCATTTACGCCAACCTGGTGCAGATCCGGGAGAGCTACCGGCGGGCCGCAGCCGATCTCGGCGCCTCGTCATTGCAGATTTTTCTGCAGATCACCCTGCCCTTGAGCCTGCCGGGCGTGGCTGTTGGCGCGTTTCTCACCTTCGTGCTGGCGATCGGCGATTACGTGACGCCGCAAATCCTCGGCGGCTCGAGGGAACTGCTATTGCCGCAGGCGATCATGCTCCAGATAGGTCGCACTGCGGACTTTCCGCTCGCCGCCGCGATGAGCATGGTGCTTATGGGGATCGTCACCCTCGCCTATCTCCTGTTCGCGCGGCATTTGAGAATGGATCGTCTATGAAGCTGCGCGGGTCGACCATCGGCGCCGGGTTGGTCCTGACTGTTGCGGCATTATTCATCTTTCTGCCGGTCGCCGTCTTGGTGCAGTTCTCCTTTCAGGATGGGCTGGTGCCGGTGCCACCCTTCAGGGGCTTCAGCCTGCGCTGGTATGAGAAGGCTTTAGAAAACCGCCGGCTCATTGAGGCCTTGTGGAACTCCCTGGCCGTGGCGCTGCTGTCATCGCTGGTGGCAACCATTCTCGGGTTCCTGGCCGCCCATGGGCTTGCCCGCCGCCGTGCAGGTTGGAACCGCGCGGCCGAGCTCTTGCTGATGGCGCCAATCACGGTCTCCTACCTGATCATCGGCATGGGGCTGCTCATGACGTTCACCATGGCGGGCTTGGCGAAATCGCTGTTGGCGGTGGGGATCGGGCATGTCGTGATCAACCTGCCGCTGGCCTTCGCGATCTGCTACGCCCAACTCGGCGCCCATCAGGTCGCGGTCGAGCGCGCGGCCGAGGATCTTGGCGCGGGACCGTGGCAGACCCTTCTGCTGATTACCGTTCCAATGATGGCCCCCTCGCTTGGCGCCGCTTTCGCGCTCTCCGCGACCCTGTCATGGGACGAGTTCGTCATCGCCTTCCTCCTCAGCCGATTCGATGTCACCCTGCCGGTGGTGATCTGGAGCATGCTGCGCTCGGGACTGAGCCCCGAGCTGAACGCGGTCGGTACCATGGTGTTTGCAGTTTCCGTCGGCGCACTGCTGGCGGCCGAGCTTCTGATCTTCAGGAGACTTCGCGGTGGCTGAGCCCTTCCTGTTGCTCGAAGGTGTGGCGAAGACATATGGCGCAACGCAGGCTGTTGCCGGAATCGACCTTGCTGTCGAACGCGGCGAGTTCGTGGTTCTGCTTGGTCCCTCGGGGAGCGGCAAGACCACGATCCTGTCGATTCTCGGCGGGTTCATCGAGCCGACGTCCGGGCGCATGCTGCTGGACGGCGAGGATGTGACCGGCCTGTCTCCGGCCCGCCGGCCAACGGCGACCGTATTTCAGGACTATGCCCTGTTCCCGCATATGAGCGTCGCCGCCAACGTCGCTTTCGGCCTGGCGATGCATAAGGTGCCAAACCCGGAACGGCGCCGCCGTGTCGAGGAGATGCTGGAGCGGGTCGGCCTTGCGGGCTTCGGGCGACGGCGTATCCACGAACTCTCGGGCGGGCAGCGCCAACGCGTCGCACTGGCCCGGGCTATTGCGGTCGAACCGAAGCTGCTCTTACTCGACGAGCCTCTGGGCGCACTCGACCTCGCCCTCCGGCGTCAGATGCAGGAGGAGCTGGTGCGGCTGCAGAAGCAGCTCGGCACGACTTTCGTCCATGTCACGCACGACCAGGACGAAGCAATGAGCATCGCCGACCGTATCGTCGTTATGAATCACGGCCGGATCGAGGATCAAGGTCGACCCGATCGTGTCTATCTGAAGCCGGCCAGCCTGTTCGCAGCGACCTTCATGGGGGAGAGCAACATCATCACCGGCACGGTGCGTGCGCGCGATGGCAGGAATTTGCTCATCGAGACCGCACTCGGCACGCTGGCCGTGCCCGCCGATGCCGAACTCGGTCGGAGCATATCCCTCTCCTTGCGACCGGAGCATCTGGGGCTCGGACCCGCGCCGACGGGCGCCCTTGCCCTGCCCTCCGCCATCATCGAAGAGGTGGTGTTTCAAGGGACCCATTTGCGGGTACGCGGCCGCACCGAGTCAGGCATTGAGTTGCTGCTGCGCCTGCCGGCCGGGTCTTCCGTCGGGCAAGGCACGCGGGCTCCGTTGCATGCCGATCCGTCACGGATCGTCCTGCTCGCATCATAGCGGCCTAGGCAGGCAGCGGATCGGGTCAGCCCACACCTTTGGCGTCGAGAAATTCCTGCGCCAGCTCGCGAAGGCGCTCGCGGCCAAAGCTCGCGAAATGCCCGCCATGAACCACGGTGGCGGGGAGTTCGCGGAGACGTCGCATGGTGCGGATATAGTCATCCAGATTGGAGTGATAGCAGTCGTCGATCAGTTCGCCGTCATAGATCGCGTCGCCGGAGAACAGGATGCCGGTCCGCTCCTCCCACAGCCCGATCGAGCCGGGCGAATGCCCCGGAAGATGCAGCACCTCGAAATGGCGGTCGCCAAGATCGAGCACCTCGCCTTCCGCGACCAGCCGCGTCGCCGGCGCAGGCACGACCTCGTACCGCTCCGCCCGCCATCCGGCGAAGGGCAGTACGGTGAAGATGTTGTCTCTCACGTAGGCATCGGCGAGCGTGCCGGGACGGCTCGGCTGCGCCAGGAGGTCGGCCTCGGCGGGATGGACCAGCCGTTCCTCGAACTCGTGATGATTGCCGATATGGTCGAAATGCGTATGGCTGGCCAGCGCCAGCACCGGACGCTCGGCGAGCGCCGCCACCTGCCGTCGCAGGCTGATTACGCCCATTCCTGAATCTATCAAAAGATCGCGGTCACGCCCTCGGACATGCCAGATATTACAACGATAGAACGGATGGATGTGCGGTTCATGGATGTGCGTGATCCCCTCGCCGATGAGGGTCACTTCGTACCAGGTTTCGGGAGTGGCGATCTGCATGGCTTCAAGCATAGCATGATGACGATTCCGGTCGTCGAGAGGAGAATGGATCATGTCGGACGCGGTTAGGGCAGAGCGGCGCGGGCATATACTGGAGATCACGCTCGACCGTCCCAAGGTCAACGCGATCGACCGCTTGACGTCGGTAGCTTTGGGTAAGGCGTTCGTCGAGCTTCGTGACGATCCGGAGCTCCGGGTGGGGATCGTCACCGGCGCCGGCGACCGGATTTTCTCGGCGGGCTGGGACTTGAAAGTTGCGGCCGAGGTCGAGCAAGTCGGGAAATGGTGGACATTGGATTACGGACCTGGCAGCTTCGCCGGCCTGACCGAACTGTGGGACCTGAACAAGCCCGTCATCGCCGCCGTGAACGGGCATGCTATCGGCGGTGGGTTCGAATTGGCGATCGCCTGCGATCTGATTGTGGCGGCGGAGCATGTCGATTTTGCGCTGCCGGAGCTGCCGATCGGCATTCTTCCCGATTCCGGCGGGCTGCAACGGGTGCCGCGCCGCTTGCCCTACAACATCGCCATGGAGCTGCTGTTGCTGGGTCGTCGGATGACGGCGCAGGAAGCGCATCATTACGGCATGGTGAATACCGTCGTGCCCAAGGACCAGCCGCTGTCGAAAGCCCGCGAATGGGCGGCGACGCTGGCCGAAGGCGCTCCCTTGACCATCCAGGCAATCAAGGAGACGCTTCGTGCCTTCGAGGCCAGGCCGATCCGCGACTGTTTCGAGCTTCTGCGCGGCGGCACCCTGCCCTCCTATGAGCGGGCGCTGCAATCAGAGGATGCCCAGGAAGGCATGCGAGCCTTCGTTGAAAAGCGCAAGGCGCGGTTCAAGGGTCGGTGACGTTCAACTTGGTCGGCAACCAAGCGCAAGCACACGGTCGCCACCAGACTTTCGTAGGCTCCCTTGAGGGTTGAATAGATGCCGCGCGATCCCCGCTACGATGTCCTGTTCGAGCCGGTCCGCATCGGGCCGGTCGTCGCCAAGAACCGCTTCTATCAAGTACCGCATTGCAACGGGATGGGGTTCAACTGGCCCCAGACCCACGCCAAGATGCGCGAAATGAAGGCCGAAGGCGGTTGGGCCGTGGTCTGCACCGAGGAATGCATGATCCACCCCTCATCGGACTACTCGCCGGAGCCGCAGGCGCGCCTATGGGACGACCATGACGTCAAGTACCTAGCACTGATGGTCGAGGCGGTGCATCGGCACGGGGCCCTCGCCGGCGTGCAGCTGGCGCATAACGGCGTCGGCGCACAGAACCGGTACACGCGACTCAAAGCGCTGGGCCCATCGCACCAGGCGGGGGTCATCGCTGTGCCCAGCCAGACGCGCGGCATGGACAAGACCGACATCCGTGAGTTCCGCCGCTGGCACCGCAAGGCGGCGCTACGCGCCAAGCAGGCCGACGCAGATATTGTTTACGTCTATGCGGGACACGACTCGACTCTCCTGATGCATTTTCTTCAGCGCCGCCGCAACCAGCGTACGGACGAATACGGCGGCTCGCTCGAAAACCGGGTGCGGCTGTTCCGCGAGGTCCTCGAGGAAACCAAGGAGACGGTCGGCGACCGCTGTGGCGTTGCCGTCCGCTTGGCGGTCGACGAGTTGATGGGTTCCGGCGGCATCGCCTCGGACGGCGAGGGCCGCGAGATCGTTGAGATGCTTGCCGAGCTTCCGGACCTCTGGGACGTCAACGTAAGCAACTGGGAGAACGACTCAGTGACCTCCCGCTTTGGCGAGGAGGGGGGCCAGGAATCATACGTTGCCTTCGTGAAACAGGTGACGAGCAAGCCCGTGGTCGGTGTCGGCTGGTTCACTTCGCCGGATACGATGGTCAGCCAGATCAGGCGCGGCGTGCTGGACATGATCGGCGCGGCGCGGCCGTCCATCGCCGATCCCTTCCTGCCCAAGAAGATCAAGGAAGGCCGGATCGACGAGATCCGTGAATGCATCGGCTGCAATATCTGTGTTTCCGGGCAGCTTACGTTCACACCCATGCGCTGCACCCAG
Source organism: Alphaproteobacteria bacterium (assembly GCA_035620695.1). Lineage (GTDB taxonomy): Bacteria > Pseudomonadota > Alphaproteobacteria > JAREAF01 > JAREAF01 > JAREAF01. Next base: position 735 of record DASPGI010000071.1, on the reverse strand, counting down.
AACCCGACGATCGGCGAGGAATGGCGCCGGGACTGGCACCCCGAGCGGATCGGGCCGAAAGGCTCGGACGCCAAGGTCCTGGTCGTCGGCGGGGGGGCTTCGGGGCTCGAAGCGGCGCGGGCGTTGGGCCAGCGTGGCTACACCGTGACGCTCGCGGAGGCGAGGAAAGAGCTTGGCGGCCGCGTGACCCAGGAAAGCGGCCTGCCCGGGTTGAGTGCCTGGGCGCGGCTCCGTGACTGGCGCGCTGGCCGCCTCCGGGAGATGGCCAACGTCGAGATCTACCTCGACAGCGTGCTCACGGCCGATCAGGTCCTGGACTTCGGCTTCAACCATGTGCTGGTCGCGACGGGCGCGATCTGGCGAAAAGACGGCGTGGGCGTCACCAACGACCAGCCGATCGCGATTTCGGACCGTGCCCGGGTTTATGGACCGGAGGATCTCTTCGGCGGTGCCAAGATCTCCGGTCCCGTCGTGGTGTTCGACGACGACAATTTCTATCTCGGCGGCCTGATCGCGGAGAAACTGCGCAACGAGGGCCACGAGGTGACGCTGGTGACGACAGAGTCAGTGGTCTCGGCCTGGACGGTCCACACCCTAGAACGGCACCGCATCCAGAGCCGGATCATGGGGCTGGGCGTCGAAGTAATCGCCAGCCACAACCTCACTCACATCGACACCACCGAGGCCGAATTTGCCTGCCTTTATACGGAACGTCGCCGGACGATCCCGGCGGCA
>DASPGI010000070.1:0-5689 GCA_035620695.1 Alphaproteobacteria bacterium | reverse complement strand
AGCTGGGGGAGGCCGGCAACTTCATCCGCTGGGTGGGGGATGAAATCCGGCCCTTCGTGCGCGGCCGGGTGCTCGAGGTCGGTTGCGGCACGGGCACCTACACCGAGCTGCTCGCTGGCTTATCCGAGGAGGTGGTCGCCGTCGATCTCGATCCGAGCTTTGCCGAGACGGCTCGACGCCGGTTCGCCGAGCGCCCGCAGGTTCGGGTGCTTGAAGGCGATGCCCGCAGGCTCCCGGTGTTGGGGAAGTTCGATACCATCGTGATGCTCGATGTGCTCGAGCATATCGAGGACGATGTCGGGATGCTGGCCGAGCTTGGCGGTCGCCTTGCCGATGGCGGGCGGCTGGTGCTGAAAGTGCCGGCGCTGCCGGCGCTCTACGGGACGCTCGACGCCGCGATCGGCCACTACCGTCGTTATAGCCGGCGCAGCCTGAGCCAAGCGGCGGCACGGGCGGGGCTTCTCGTCACGGATTGCCGCGCTTTCAATCTGGCCGCGGCCCCCGGCTGGTGGCTCAACGGCCGCGTCTTCCGTCGCACCCATCCGCCGGAAGCGCAACTGCGCCTCTATGACCGGCTTGTGCCCGCTTTTCGCCTGATCGACCGGCTGACGGGGCCTCCGGCAGGGACCTCGCTCATCGCGGCTGCGGCTCGCGCGGATCGATCATGATCAGACCGGACATGCCCGAGCGCGCTTTGCGCCTCGGCTATTGGATGCTGCTTGCGGTTCTTGCCGGAGCGGGTGCGCGATACGCGCTCGCCAAAAGCATGCATCACGACGTTGCCTATTATGTGAATGCGGTCGGGCGCTGGCTCGACGGCGCGCATCTCTATCGCGACCTCATCGACGTCAATGTGCCGACCATTTACTGGCTGATGTCGATTCCGGTCTGGATGGCGCGCCAGCTCGATCTCGATCCGATGGCTCTGTTCAACTGGTTCGCGCTGGCACTTGCCGCCGTCTCAGTCCTGTCGGTTTGGCATGCAGCAAATCGTATCCTGAGAATGCCGGGCTGGATTCCGGATGCGCTGGCGGGGGTGCTGCTTCTCTGCTTCGTCGTGTTCGTAGGCCACAATTTCGGTCAGCGCGAGCATCTTGCGGCGATTTTGCTCGCGCCCTATGCGGTGTGCCGCGCGGGAATGGCGCCTGATCGCCCCGGGATCGGGTTCCGCATCGCCGTCGGGCTTGCCGCCGGCCTGGGGACGGCGCTCAAGCCTCATTTCGCGCTCATCGTTCTCGGCTTGGAGGCGGGGCTGCTTCTGCGCCGCGGCTGGCGCTGGACGCTAACGTCCGAGAGTGCGGCGCTTCTTATTGCAGGGACGGCCTGCGCCATCGCCACCCTTCTGTTCGTTCCCGACTATCTCGATCGGATCCTGCCGCTCGCCCGAGCCGTCTATCACGGATTCGAATGGCCGTTGGTCGATATCGTCACCACCCTGGGCAAGACGGCGATAGGGTGCTTCGTCATGGCGGTTTTGGCCATCCCTGCGGCCTGGATGCTGGAGCGACGCGCCGGCGATCTCGTGGCGGTCCTCGCCGGGGCGGGACTGGGCGGGTTCGCCTCCTTTCTGATGCAGTCGAAGGGCTGGATCTACCAACTGACGCCAAGCTTGACCTTTTCGGTCGCGGCGTTCGTGGTTGCCGCGGCCGGATGCGCTCAGGCCGGTCTGGCCGGAAGGTATCGCCGGCCGATACTCGCCATCATCGCCATCGTGTCCGGACTAGGGTTCGCGGCCGGCATCCTGGATCTGGCCCGCTCTGGGCGAACGGACCACGCTATTCGCGATGGCTATGCCTCGGTGGTCGATGCCATCCGGATCCATGCCGTGGCAGGGCCGGCGCTCTTCATCTCGCTCGATGTGGACTATACCTTTCCCGGCGTCGACTATGCCGGGGCGACCTACCCTTATCGCTGGCACCATCTGCTGCCGTTACCAGGCCTCTACAGCGGCTTCGTGCAAGGAGAAGGCAATCGCCCGTTCCGCTCGCCTGAGGAGATGAGCGGGCTGGAACGCGACTTCTTCGTCTCCTTCATCGAGGACGCAGTCAACCATCCTCCGCGGATCGTGCTGGTCGACCGGCGGCGGCCGATCAGGCCCGGCCTCGCCCCCGACCTGGATCTGTTTGCCTATTTCTGCCAAAGCCCGCGCTTTGCCCAACTCATGAGCGGCTATGAATGGCTCGGCGCTCGAAGCCACTACGATGTCTTGGTGGCACGCAGGACGCCGGCGACGGATGCCGGCCCGTGCGCGACGCCACCTCTTGAGATTGACGCTGGCGAGCCAAGCTCATGATTTGGCGGATTCGCTCTCGAGAAGCCGGTTGCGTCCGCGCAGGAACACCGCGAGGGTGCAACCTTCCGGCGCCTGCGAGTGATGTCGCGAGCCGGGAGCGAAGCTGACCACCTCGCCGGCGGCTAACCGCCGTCCGTCAGCATCGACGAGATACCCGTCCAAGACTACGAACTCCTCCACCCCGCCATGCTCGTGCGGCAACGACGCGGCGCCCGAGGCGAAGCGGATCAGGAAGCTCCCCGTGCCCGCATCTGCGTCGTAGCGCAACGGCTTCCAGCTCAGGCCCTCGACCACCCTTCCATACCGGTCATAAGGCCGAAAGCCATCGGACTCTGTCGAGGTCACGATCCGCCAATCGGTTTCGCGCCCACCCATCCGAACCTCCCTTTCCGCTCTGAACGTGACGGCTCATATCGGCCCCACCCGGCGGGGAAAACGATCCAAACGACATAGGCAGGATGGCCAGTGGAAAAACCGGAAATACCGGGGATAACGCCGTGCGCGGACTGATCCGGCAGGGATCGATTCTCAACCAAGCGCTTGCAGGGTTGCGGCGATGACACCATCCAACTCGTCCGCCGAGTATCCCGCTCTGACCAGTACCTGAATGCCCAAATAGGCGCCTGCCAGGAAGCGCGCCGCCTCGCTGCGCCGCTTGTTCGGCCAGGCCCGCGCCGTGGCGCTGTCCGCCAGGGCGACGGCGAACGCATCTTCAAGTCGCTTCATCATCGCCAGCACCTGGGCTCGCACGGCCGGGTCGTCCGTCGCCCGGTCGATTGCCGCGTTGCACATCAGGCAACCGCGCGGGTGCTGGCGTTCTCCAGCACCATCGCGCGCGGCTTCAAGAAGTCCGCGGATCCGCTCAAGACCGTCTCCGCCGGAAGGCTCCCGCAAGAGCACAACCGCAGCCTCGACCATGGTCCGATCGTAGCGGTCGAGCGCGGCAAGGTAGATCGCATGCTTGTCCTTGAAGGCCTTGTAAAGGCTTCCGCGGGCAATGCCCATCGCATCCAACAGATCGGCAAGCGAGCTGCCCTCATAGCCCTTGGCCCAGAACACGGCCATGGCGTTGTCCAGCGCCTGATCGATGTCGAATTCCCGCGGCCGCGCCATCTAGTTCCCTTTTCGCGCTAGAGCTGGGGAATAGGAACCGTTCGGTCAAGATATCACGAGAATGTGATGCGCCCGTTTGTTGACCGATTGGTCCCTAATTCTCATAACCTTTCTTGGAGCCAAGGGCGCGCATCTCGCCTGCCCGATTCTCAAAGCAAAGGAACCTCTCATGTCGCGTGTCAAATCCATTGAACCTGCAACTGCTTCTGGCCGGGCGAAGGAACTCTTGGACTCGGTGCAGAAATCTTTCGGAATGACCCCTAACTTAATGCGGATCATGGCCAATCAACCGGCTGTTTTGGATGCCTATTTGAAGTTCAGCAATGCCCTCGAGCAGGGCAGCCTGGATGCCAAGACGCGCGAGGGGATTGCGCTCACCAGCGCCGGTGCCAATGCCTGCGGCTATTGCGCCTCGGCGCATACGGCGATCTCCAAGATGCTCAACGTAGAGCCCGTGGAGATCGAGGCGCAGCTGGCGGGGCGCTCGAGCGACAAGAAGCTCGCCGCAGCACTGGCCTTCACCCGCACCCTCATCGCCAAGCGCGGTGACGTGTCAAACGCCGACATCACGGCCCTGCGTGCCGCCGGCCACGACGACGGGGCGATCATCGAGATCGTCGCCAATGTCGTCGCGAATATACTCACAAATTATCTCAGTCACGTGTCGCAGACCGAGATCGACTTCCCGGTCGTCGATCCGACGCCCCATAGGATCGTCTGATCCTCGCGGATGGTCCCGGAGCCTCTCTCACGGCTCCGGGCCCCGCACAAGGACGAGGGAAGGCTCGCGCTCATCCCTCTCAAGGCCGAAGCTGCGACATCAACGCCGACGACGGTTGTCCGATCGCTCGGAACGATGCGAGCGGTGGCCCGTTCAGTCCGAGAGGCGGAATGACAGGCTGAGCGGCGCGGCATGTGGGTTGCGCCGCCATTTCAATCCATTCGCGACAAACGGCTCTGGAGGATTGCAGATGAAGATCCATCAACTCATGACGCGCGACGTCGAAATCGCGAGCCCGGAGGACACCATCCAGCATGCGGCGATGGCCATGGGCAGAATAGATGCGGGAGCGTTGCCGGTCGGCGAAAACGATCGGCTGGTAGGAATGATCACCGACCGCGATATTGCTGTCCGCGCGGTCGCCGAGGGCCGTGATCCGCTTCACACCAGGGTGCGCGACGTGATGACGGCCGAGGTGAAGTACTGCTACGAGGACGAGGATGTGAACCATGTCTGCGGCAACATGGCCGAGTTGCAATTGCGCCGACTGCCCGTCATCGATCGCCAGAAGCGGCTGGTTGGCATACTCTCGCTAGGCGATCTGGCGATCCACGAAAAGCCATCGAAGGCAGGCGCCGCACTGCAAGGGATTTCGCAGCCGGGCGGTCAGCATTGTCAGACCGCGGGCGCCGCCGCGCAAACCTCATCGGTCCAGAAAGCCTGAGCTGTCGGATCCGATGGCCTCGGGTCGAGTCCTGACCGACGGGCGGCCGCCTCGGCGGCGGGGTTGAGCGAAGTTGTCTCTCAAGCCGCCGGCTGCCGCCTGGATTCAGGACCCACGCGGGAGGGCTATGCGAAGCGCAGCCACCTTGGAGTGCCGACCGACCGGAGGCTGTACCAGGTCGACAGACCGGCGCCAACCGCCAGGGCGATCTCGACAGAGGCGATCGCGAGCGTGGGAGCGCCCCAAACGGTCAGGTAAAGGGCCAGAACAAGAATTCCGTTGACGGCGGCAGCGATCGTGCGGGCTTGCATCTTCTCCTCCACGGATACCGGCTATGATGGGGAGAGTTTGCCTGGAAGTTTATAAAGAAGCCTCTAAAGTTAGAGGTAAATGAAAGGCCTTTTTTGCTTAACAGCCGGAGGCGCCGTGACGCCGCCAAAGGACCGCCCCAGTTTCGGGAACGGCTTCAGCGGCGCCCTGTGACGAACAGGGCACGGCCCATAGCCGCAGCAAATGAAAATTTCACGTTTAACCTCTGCTTAGAAATCTCGGCAGATAGAGTGAGCCATCATTTCTCGGAGGGAGATGGATGGCGCGGCATGTTCCGGCATTTCTGATAGGGATGACGCTTGTGGTTTCGGGCTGCGGGAGCAGCACGGGCGACCGGGCGGCCTCGGGCGCCGGCATTGGCGCGGGTGCGGGGGCTGCGGTGGGGGCGGTCACGGGCCTGTCGATCGTGGAGGGAGCCCTGATCGGGGCGGTGGCCGGAGGGTTGCTGGGCGGCCTGACCGACGAGAGCACGATCAATCTGGGCGATCCGATCTGGGCGGAGGAGGAC
>DASPGI010000069.1:0-3928 GCA_035620695.1 Alphaproteobacteria bacterium | reverse complement strand
GGCGGAAACAGAGGTAAGGCGCACGGCATGGGCTGCAATATCGCCGCCAGCGCTTCGGGTTGCGCTATCGCTGGCGCTGCTTGAGCGCGATGCGGGGCGCCGAGAGGCTGCCTAGCACTGCAGTAGGATTGCAGGCTCTTTGGCGCCCCGCAGTCCTCGCTGTTTGACATGCCTTCGCGCGCTTGGCGCGGCGAAGCGATGCAGCGCGCGCGCCGCTAGCCGCGACTGGCGAAGCGCGCAAGCATCGACGGTGTGAGATACAGGATCGAGGTCTTGCGCTGGCCGGCCTGGACATAGCGGAACGAAAGAATGGCGCCGCCGAGGCTCGAGCCGTCTTCGTCCGGGCTTTCGGAGACCAGGCTGAATCGCGCCCCGGCCGGAATGACCGGTTCGTCTTCGAGCAGGTTGCCCTCAACGTCTAGGGCGAGCTCGAATTCGCGCTTGGTCGCATCCGGTTTGAGCACCGCATGCACCTGCTCCAGCGCCTGGTCGGACACGTTGGTTCCGCCGATGGAAAATCCCCAAGGGCTGGTCACCGGGGATTGGATGTCGGGCTCGTCGAGTTCCCAGGCGATCGGAGTTTGCGAGTTCGCCTGCGGGTCCGGTTTAGTGTCGAACCAGCCTGTGGGCGCCACGGCTGCCTGCACCGGCTCGCGTTCGGCGCGGCGCGGCGGGGTGGTCTCGATCGGCTCGAGCGAAGCCGCAAGCTGGTCGACGGTCTGCCGATCGAGCGGGAGCGGAAGCTTGCTCGCGGCCCAGGCCAGCCGGGTTCGGAGCTGGCTGCGGTCGTGGGTGGTGGCGAGAAACAGGCAGCCGAACAGGAGCGCCATCGACATCGTCATCGAGCCGAGCGCAATCCAGGTGCCGCGCCGGCTGTAGGACGCGACGAACAGGGCGAAAAGAGCGATCCCGACAGCGAAAAGACTCAACGTGTCCCCCACGTCAGTCGTCATGCTGTAACCTATCGATGGCGCAAAACCGTGGCATCAGCACGGCAGTTAACGCGCAAACCAGTGAAAATTTGCCTACTGGACGCGTTTTTGCAGGCGGTGACATCCCGCCGTAAGGGGTCAGCGCGCCCATTGGAGGGCGTGGAAGATCAGCGCCGACAGGGCCGCGGCCGAGGGGACGGTGATGGCCCAGGCGGCGACGATGCCCATGAAATGCGACCGCCTGACCAGTTTGCGCCGCTGCAGCTCGTCGGCGTCGGTCTTGACCTCGCGAGCCTCGTGCCGCTTGTGAGTGCGCACATAGTTCCGCCGGCGGCGGCTATGCGTGGTGTAATATTCGCGGAAGAAGCCGACGCCGAACACGCCGCCGACGACGATATGGGTGGTGCTGACGGGCAGGCCGAGCTGCGAGGCGACGAGCACGGTCAGTCCCGCCGACAGCGCCACGCAGAAGGCGCGCATCGGGTTCATCTTGGTGATCTGCTCGCCGACGATGCGGACGATGCGCGGTCCGAACAGGAAGAGGCCGAGGCTGATGCCCGCCGCGCCGATCAGCATGACCCAGAAGGGCACGCCGACTTCGTGCGCGAGCGCGCCCGAGTTTGCGCTGTGGAGGATGGCCGCCAAGGGGCCGACCGCGTTTGCGACATCGTTCGACCCGTGGGCGAAGGAGAGCAAGGCGGCCGAGCAGATCAGCGGCAGATTGAACAGCTTGCGCAGCGACTGGTTGCGGTTCTCCATACTCGCCGATTCCCGGCGAACCCAAGGATGCGCAACCGCATAGGTCAGGGCGAACACTGCGCCGGCAATGGCGGCGAGGATCGGAAAGCCGGGGTGCCAGATATTGTTCAGGCCCTTGACGATCAGATAGGCGGCGAAGATGGCCGCCATCAGCGATACCAAAAGCGGCACCCATCTTCGCGCGGCGGCGATCTTGTCGTCCTGGTAGATCAGTTTGGTCTTCACCAAGGCGAGGAACAGCGCGGCAAGCAGGCCACCGATGAACGGCGACAGCAGCCAGCTGAACAGGATCGAGGACACGACCAGCCAATCGACCGCAATCGCGCCGACGCCGGCGATCGCCGCGCCCAAGATGCCGCCGATGATGGCATGGGTGGTGGAAACTGGGGCGCCGAGAAATGTTGCCAGGTGTACCCAGAGCGCGGAGGCGAGCAGCGCCGACATCATGATCCATACGAAGATCTCGCCGCTCGGGATCAGCGCGGGGTCGATGATGTCGCGCGAGACGGTCTTGACCACCTCGCCGCCCGCGATCAGAGCGCCGGCGCATTCGAATATGGCGGCGAGGACCAGCGCCCCCGTCATGGTCAATGCGCGCGCGCCGACCGCCGGCCCGACATTGTTCGCCACATCGTTGGCGCCGATGGTCAGGGCCATGTAGCCGCCGATCACCGCGGCGACGATCATCAAGAGCCCGTTCGGCGCGGTGCCGATCTGCGAGCTCGCCAAGATTCCGGCGACGGCCAGGAACAGGAGCGCGATGCCGAGCGCCGGGTTGCGCGAGACCGACCGGGCCGCATCCTCCAGGCGCTCGATTTTGCGAAGGTCTTTGTCGAGCGAGGTCTTTCGCGCCTCGCCGAGTGCCTGAGCGCTGTCGCCTTTGATGGTCATGTGGTTGTCGCCCCGTGGTCTCCGCCATGCAACGGCAGCAAAGCGCAAAGCCCTCCACCGTCTGCTATCGCCCGTCGAGGAATGCTGTGGCGGAGAGGCCGAACTCGCGCAAGACACTTGCAAGTTGTGGTTCTTTGACCTTCTTAGCCGCCTCCCGCGGCTCGAGCCAGATCGATTTGCGGCTTGGTTTCTCGGGCCAGTTCAAATGCTGACAATTGGTGCGCAACAGGTAGACCTCCACACTGCATTTGACCCAGGAAAAGAGGTGGAGGTGCTTGGTGTAGAGATAGCTGGCGACTGGCCGCGTACCGACCTCGCCCGTTACCCCAGCCTCTTCGAAGGCTTCCTGAGCGGCGAGCTGGGGGGCGGTCATCCCGGGATTGGGCCAGCCTTTCGGGATTGTCCAATGACCCCTGCCGCGGGTGGTGATCAGAAGCACTAAGAGACCGCCTTCAGTTTCGACATAAGGAATTGCGCCGACCTGCTTCAATGTCTTCATAGATTGGGGTCCAGTCCTTGGCTCGCGGCATCCTATCCCGGACCCAGGCAAAGTGAGCCGGATTCGAGGGCCCGGAGCGGCATCGCCGCAATGCTTTGTGGGTTCGCCAGCGCGCCGCATTGATCTTGCGCGGCACCTCGTCTAACAGAGGCGGCTTGGCGCGTGCTATCTGATGAGGGAAAGCGAGATGCGGCGGGTCGTTGGTGGGTGGCTGTTGGCCGGTTTTGTCATGCTGATTGGGGAGGGGGCTCTTGGCATAAGCCTCTCGACGTCGCTCAAGAATTTCTACGCCGAGTTTGAAGTGGTCAAGCAGTGCGCCGAGCAGGCGCAGCTGACGACCGCCGATGCTGATTTGGCCAAGGCGGCGATCGCCAAGATCGAGGCGCATTATTTGCAGCGGGATGCTTCAATCGACAAGGATCGTGTGCTGAAAGCGGCTATTGCCGATAAGGACGAGGGCTTTAGGATTGCGACGCGCAACCGCAACTCCGACCTCAGGCACTATTGTCGACTGTCGTTGAAGGAGCTGTTGACCAAGGCCGAGGAAATCGACCCCGGCACCAAGCCGTGAGCGACTGAAAGTGTAACGGCCTCCGCTGCGGTCCTCTCGCCGTGAACTCGGGATCGACAACGTAGAGCGCTATTCCGCGGCGGGCTCCGCCGGCTTGAGGAAGCGATTGTAGATCCAGCCGGTGGTCGAGCTCGCGGGATCGGTGACTTGAACCCAGTTCTTGTCCCGCGCCATGACGCGGACCTTGATGCCGCCTTCGGCGACCTTCACCGTCTCCGACGATTGCTGGGCCTTGGCGTGCATGTCGACGGCGGTCTTCGTCACCATCCATTCGGC
>DASPGI010000068.1:0-3566 GCA_035620695.1 Alphaproteobacteria bacterium | reverse complement strand
GTCAGTGCATATCAAGGCCCGCGCGGCAACCGCCGCGCGGGTCTTGCCTCATCTCTCCTAGGGCGGAAATCCGGTCATGGCGGGCACATTGACCTTGCAGGAATTGCAGGCGGCGACCGAGCGCGGCGAGATCGACACCGTGATCGCCTGCATGCCCGACATGCAGGGCAGGCTGGTGGGCAAGCGCTTTCACGTCGAATTCTTCCTCGGTGGCGCCCACGAGGAGACGCATGGCTGCGACTATCTCCTCGCCAACGACATCGATATGGAACCGGTGCCGGGCTACGCCGTGGCCAACTGGGAGAAGGGCTACGGCGATTTCGTCATGAAGCCGGACCTTTCGACCTTGCGGCGAATTCCCTGGCTACCGGCCACCGCGCTCGTGCTTTGCGACGTGCTCGATCACCACACCCACGAGGAGCTGGCACATAGCCCGCGCGCGATCCTGAAAAGGCAGATCGCGCGGCTTGCGGCGATGAACATGTCGTCCAGCGTCGCCTCCGAACTCGAATTCTATCTATTCGATGAGACCTACGAGTCGGCCGAAGTGAAGAACTGGTACGGCCTCAAGACCACTGGCAGCTACATCCAGGACTATCACGTCTTCCAGACCACCAAGGAGGAAGAGGTGATGCGGGCGATCCGCAACGGCCTGCAAGGCGCGGGCATTCCGGTGGAGAATTCGAAAGGGGAGTGGGGTCCAGGCCAGGAAGAGGTCAATGTCCGCTACGCCGACCCGCTCACCATGGCCGACTGGCATGTGATCCTGAAGAACGGCTGCAAGGAGATCGCGTATTCCCTCGGCAAAGCCGTCACCTTCATGGCCAAATGGCGCTACGACCTCGCCGGCTCGTCGAGCCACATCCATGTTTCGCTGTGGGACAAGGCGGGCAAGTCGCCGCTGTTTCTCGACCCCAAGGGCGAGTACGGCATGTCGCCGCTGATGCGCCATTTCGTGGCCGGGCAGCTTGCTTATGCGCGGGAAATCACCTGGTTCCTCGCCCCCTACGTCAACTCCTATAAGCGCTTCCAGGCCGGCACCTTTGCCCCGACCAAGGCGATCTGGTCGCTCGACAACCGCACCGCGGGCTTCCGCCTGTGCGGCGCAGAGACCAAGGGCATACGCATCGAATGCCGTATTGGCGGCGCCGATCTCAATCCCTATCTCGCTTTCGCCGCGCTGATTGCCGCCGGGCTCGCCGGCGTGGAGCAGGAGATGGCGCTTGAAGCGCCTTTCTCGGGCGATGCCTATCAGGGGCAGGATCTACGTGAAGTGCCGAAGACCTTGCGCGAGGCGACCGAACTGATGCGAAATTCCAAGATGCTGCGCGCTGCCCTCGGCGACGGCGTCATCGATCATTATGTGCACACCGCTGATTGGGAGCAGTTCGAATATGATCGCAGGGTCACCGACTGGGAGCTTCGGCGCGGCTTCGAGCGCTACTGACACACCGGGAACACCATGTCCGACACCGTGAAGATCGTTTCGCCCATCGATGGTTCGGTTTATGCCGAGCGCGCCATCGCTCGCGATGCGGAGATCGACTCCGCGGTGACTGCCGCGCGCGCCGCTCTGCCCGAATGGCGCAATGTTCCGGTCGCCGAACGCGCGCGCTATATGCTCGCCTTCCTCGATGCGCTGATCTCGAATGCCGACATCGCCGTCGAGCTCGCCTGGCAGATGGGCCGTCCCGTCCGCTATGGCGGCGAGAAAGGGAGCGTCGAGGACCGCGTGCGGGGCGTGGTCGCCTTCGCCGAGGAGGCGCTCAAGCCCTATGTCCCGCCGGAGAAGCCCGGCTTCCGCCGCTACATCGCCCGCGAGCCGCTTGGCGTGGTGCTGGTGATCGCGCCGTGGAACTATCCTTATCTCACCGCGGTCAACGCCATCGTGCCGGGCCTGCTCGCCGGCAACGCCATCATCTTGAAGCACGCGGGGCAGACCTTGCTGGTCGGCGAGCGGATCGCCGAGGCGTTCAAGCGCGCCGTGCTGCCCAAAGGCTTGTTCGCCAATCTCGTCATGTCGCATCAGCAGTCCGAGAAGCTGATCGGCTCCGGCCGCATCGATCATGTGGCCTTCACCGGTTCGGTGGGCGGCGGCCGTGCCATCGAGCGCGCGGTGGCCGGCACCTTCGCCTCGAGCGGGCTTGAGCTCGGCGGCAAGGACCCGGCCTATGTCCGCGCCGACGCCAAGCTCGATCATGCCATCGAGAATTTGGTGGACGGCTCGTTCTTCAATTCCGGACAGTCTTGTTGCGGCATTGAACGCATCTATGTCGATGCCAAGGTGTTCGACGACTTCGTCGACGGGTTCGCCGCGCTCACCAAGCAATATGTGGTCGGCAATCCACTCGATCAGGCGACCACGCTCGGGCCGCTGGTCCGCGGCAGCGCCGCCGATTTCGTGCGCGGCCAGATCGAAGAGGCGAGGCGCAAAGGCGCCAAGGCGCTGATCAATATGAAAGTCGAGGGCGACAAGCCGGGCTCGCCCTATCTCGCGCCGGAGGTGCTGATCGACGTCAACCACCAGATGGAGGTGATGCGCGAGGAGAGCTTCGGCCCGGTGGTCGGCATCATGAAGGTGCGCGACGACGACGAGGCGATCACCCTGATGAACGACAGCCCGTACGGGCTCACCGCCTCGATCTGGACCCGCGACCTCGAACGCGCCGCGGAGCTCGGCAGCCGCGTCGAGACCGGCACCGTCTTTATGAATCGCTGCGACTATCTCGATCCGCAGCTCGCCTGGACCGGCGTCAAGGATACCGGCCGCGGTGTCACGTTGTCGAAATACGGCTTCGACGCGCTGACCCAGCCGAAAAGCTTTCATCTCCGCGAAGTTTAGTTTTCTCTTTTCGGATCAAACACATGAGCGCACCCACCGCCAATTGGAGCTACCCGACCGCGATCCGCTTCGGCCCCGGCCGCATTAAGGAGCTCGCCGAAGCCTGCAAGAGCGCCGGCATCAATCGTCCGTTGCTCGTGACCGATGCCGGACTCGCCAAGCTTCCGATTACGCAACTGGCCTTGGACTTCATCAAACAGGCAGGCATGTCGGCCGCCATGTTCGCCGACGTGCAGCCGAACCCGGTCGACGCCAATGTCGATGCCGGCGTTGCCGTGTTCCGCGACGGCAAGCATGACGGCGTGATCGCCTTCGGAGGGGGCTCCGGCCTCGATACCGGAAAGGTGATCGCCTTTATGGCCGGGCAGACGCGGCCGTTATGGGACTTCGAGGATATCGGCGATTGGTGGACACGCGCCGACCCGGACAAAATCGCGCCGGTGGTCGCCGTGCCGACGACGGCGGGTACAGGGTCTGAAGTGGGCCGCGCTGGAGTCATTACCCAGGAGTCCACCCAGACCAAGAAGGTGATCTTCCATCCCAAGATGATGCCCAAAGTGGTGATCTGCGATCCGGAGCTGACGGTCGGCATGCCGCCGGCCATCACCGCCGGCACCGGCATGGATGCGCTGGCGCATTGCCTCGAAGCCTATTGCGCGCCGAGCTACCACCCGATCGCCGAGGGCATCGCTGTGGAGGGCATGCGGCTCGTGTTCGCCAATCT
>DASPGI010000067.1:0-3632 GCA_035620695.1 Alphaproteobacteria bacterium | reverse complement strand
GCTCCCGCCGGGACTACTCACTCCGGGGGGATTGCCGGCGCCGGCCACAGGAGCATAGCGTCTCAGCCGGATCTCGTCTGCCGCCTGTCTTCGCGATGAACGCTCGCACGGCTTGCTCATCATGACTATGGAAGCGCTGATCTCCGGGACCCAATCGCTGATCCGCACGGTTCACGTCAAGCTGCTGTCGAATGCGCCACCGCGCCAGGCGGCGCCCTACCTTCATGATGTCGAAGCCCACATGTGGCCAGCCTTTCGCGAGATGGTGGGGCAATTTGACGAAGCCGGCTACCGGTTCGTCGGACCTGATGCGCTTCTGGAGGCAGAGGGTCGGGTGGCATTTTTGAGCTTCGACGACAACTATCGGTCTTTCTGGACGCTCTTGCCGCTGCTGGACGAGCTCCGTATCGTGGCGACATTCTACGTCAACACCTGTGCTTTTCGCGATCGGAGCAGCAGCGCCGAGATCGACGCCTACTTCGATCGGCTGCGCGCCACCGGGAGCCGGGTGCCATTGAGCGTTGCGGAGCTTCGCGAGATCGCCGCCAATGGTCACATCGTCGGTGCCCACGGGCACAGCCACCGGATGCTGGCCGGGCTCCCTCGGGTCGAGGCGCAGGATGACATCCGGGCCTCCAAGTGGTTGCTGGAGGATCTGCTGGGTCAGGAGGTCGCGCACTTCTCCTATCCCTACGGGATGCGCCGCCATTTCAACGAGGATCTCCGCGCGTTCTGTCGGGAGATAGGGTTCCGGACGATCGCCAACGCCATCCCCGGCATGCAATACGGACCGCAGACCGCGGAGCGAATCCAGCGCTCGGTATGGCGGCTGGACACGCCAATGAAGGTCAATCTCGAAAATTTATGCGTTGACGGCCGCGCGTTCGAGCGCATGACCGGTCGAAGCGCGGTGGGCTGAGCGCCCGTGGTCAGCCATGGAGCTGACGCTGACGAGGGGGCGCGGCACTCGGTTCATGCCGGGTCGTCTGCTGCATCCGCGCGCGCGCCGCGCCATAGATGCGCAGGAGGCGCTCGTGGCTCGCCTGCGCGGTGTAATGCCGTTCGAATTCCAGCCGGGCAGCCCACCGCATTTTCGCGTAGACCGCGGGTGAACCGAGCAGCCAGCGGACCTGCCGTACTAGGTCAGCCGGGTCGTTCGGCTGAAAGAGCAGGCCAGTGCGCCGATGGTCGACGATCACCTGCATGCTCCCTAGCTTCGAAGCGATCACCGGCGTTCCCTTGGCGAAGCTCTCAAGTAGACTGCGACTGAAGTTTTCATAGCAGGCCGATGGAAGGACAAGGAACTTAGCAAGGCCGGTCAGCTGGATCACTTCCTCAATCGGACGCCAGCCAAGCCACTCGATACCTGGTCCTCGCGCCACAGCCTCGGCCACCTTATCGGCCTCCGGGCCATCCCCTACAATCTTCAGCGGTATATCCTTTGCCAGCTCATTCCATGCGGCGAGAAGCGTCTTGATCCCCTTCTCGGAGCTCAGCCTACCCGCGAACAAAGCGTAGCCGCCCGCGCCATTGCCCGGATCGGGGGCGGAGCTCAGAAAGTTTGGATTGACGTGAATCTTCTCCGCATCGAGACCTGCTTCAATGAACTTTGCGCGGGCAAAGCTGTTCAGGGCGATATAGGCATCTATCTGCCTATTCCAAGTCCTTGCCGCACTATGGACGGCAAGCATCGTCGTGACCGCAAGGCTGCCAAGTCGGCTATTGCGATAGCAGCGATGCAGGATCGCAGGCCAAGCCACTCTCTTGCCGACACATTCCTCGCAGAGGCCACCGTCTCGATATAGGATTGCTGAAGGGCAGATGATACGAAAATTATGAAGCATCTGGACAACAGGCACCTCTTCCCTTTGACACGCGTAGTACGCGGAAGGAGATACAAGTGGGAATGTGTTCTCGAAATGGGCAACATCGGGCCGCACTGTGCGGATCAACTGGCGCAGCTCTGTGTATACCGAGCCGTTCCACACGGCTTTTCTTGCCGCAGCTAGCCTTCCGAGGTCAGCAATGACGTCATTTCGCAAGGTGAAGCGGATCACCTCGTGGCCGTAGTTTTCGAGCATGGTCCCGGTGGTCGCGAAGCATTGGTCCTCGCCCCCGGGCAGCTGATAAAAGTTGTGCACGTGTAGGACGCGCATCCCGCTCTCCTTCCGATTCCAACCCGGGCGCGACGCTCAAGCCCATCAGCAGATAGAAAGGAATCCCTTCGTAGGGGGCCTCGAAGCTTGCTTCAAAGCAAGCCATCGACATGCCCATGAGCCAGAAGATCACCCCGGCTGGCTGTCCGCCGAGTCGGAATGACCGCCAAAGAAGCTTGAGAATGGCGAGCTGGAAAGCGCCGAACAGGACGACGCCGACCCATCCCGTATAGCCGAGCGCGAAGTAGAAGACGCTGTGCGGCGTTCGAATGTTCTCGAGACCCGCCCGGACCTCGGGCGGCGCCAGGCCGAACAGGTCGAAGCCATTAGCCATGACCAAACGATTCGATCATGGGCTGGAATGCACCGACAGCCAGATCTGCTCCCACCACAGCTCCCGCCATTGCGAAGTGCTGGGGTGCGTCGCAGCCTTCGGGCTGAATTCCCCGGCAAGCTCGGCATCATTGGAGCCATAGCGGCCAGGCAATTGGATGCCGGCGAGCTCGATCGTCCCTATTACCGCAAGAGCGGCCATGCCGATCGCGAGCACCCGATCGACCCGACTCGCAAGCAGCCTCCAGACAAGCAATCCAAGCGTCGAACCCAGCCATTCGGCGCTCACCTGAAGC
Organism: Alphaproteobacteria bacterium; assembly: GCA_035620695.1. Taxonomy (GTDB): domain Bacteria; phylum Pseudomonadota; class Alphaproteobacteria; order JAREAF01; family JAREAF01; genus JAREAF01. The sequence goes on along the minus strand of DASPGI010000067.1, from coordinate 847 downwards.
GCCGGCGTCACCGCCATGTTTGAGTGCCAGCAGTGGCCAAACGGCCCGGAGATGGCGCTCGAAGCAGAGCAACCCGAGGATAGCTCCCGCCCCGCCCGGCCGTCCGGCCATCTGCCCTCTTATGGCTGGTTGGTGCAGCCCGACCTCGAAGCTACCGATCTGGCATCGATCGAGCCAGCGGCGCATGTGGCGAACTCCGCACCCGAGAGGAATAGGCCGAATACGCTAGTCTTTGGCCCGATCGCGTCGACCAGACGTCGACGTCGAGGTCCGGCAGGGTGCAGGAAAGAGATGGTGCCAGGGCGTCTCGCGGAATCGGCCCGTTCGGGCGGGCGGCAGCGGGCCCAGCAGGCTGCGGAAATAAGGCGATGGTTCGCCAGGTTTCCGTCTTGCGCACTGTGGGATAAGGTTTTGGCGGGCGCTCCCAGGCGCTTGGACACGGCGTTCGAGCTCGTATCCAGGCGCTCGGGGCGGAGTCCGGGCATGGTCAGGCCGCCGCCAGCAGCTCGGGCAGTCGCACCAGATTGCACGCGGTCGCGGTCAGCGTGAACAGCCAGCCCACCCGGGCCGTGCCGCGATGCCGGGTCTTTCTGAGGCCGCCCACGGTCTTGATCCAGCCGAACGCTTCCTCGATCCGCTTGCGCACCCGCAGGCTCGCGGCATAGCCGGGGGTGGCGCGTGGTCCGAGCGTCGAGCGCCGAGCGGCGGTTGGTCGTGTTCTGCGCCACGTGCGGGGTGACGTTCAGCGCCCGCAGACCGGCGACGAAGCCCGCCGCATCGTAGGCCTTGTCGGCGCCGAGGGTGGCGCGATGCCGGCCCGGCTGGCGACCCAGCATGGCCTCGGCCG
>DASPGI010000066.1:0-107032 GCA_035620695.1 Alphaproteobacteria bacterium | reverse complement strand
CATGCCTATGGCGTCCTCGAGGAACCGCAAAAGCGCCGGGCGGCGCTGGAACAGGCCGGGGCGCTGGCGCCGGAGCGCGCCGACATCCAGCTTCAGCTCGCCGAGGCGGAGGCGGGCGCTGGCGAGGCGGCGGCGGCCGCGCAGCGGCTGGAGAAACTGCTCGCCGAACTGCCCGCGGACGCGGCGGAGCGGGTTCCGGCCGAGGCGGCTCTGAACCGGCTGCGGGACAGGGAGTAATCCCCGGCCCTAAGAATCTGTTGGCAATGGCGAAACCGGACGGCTACCTTCCCTCGGTCGAGCAACGGCCACCAATACGAAAGAAAATGGGGGAGGCGGCGCCCGCGCTCGTCATCGAGGACCTGCACAAGAGCTTCGGCGATCTCGAAGTTCTCAAGGGCATCTCGATGGCGGCTCATGACGGCGATGTGATAGCCATGATCGGCAGCGGCGGATCGGGCAAAAGCACGCTGTTGCGCTGCATCAACCTGCTCGAGACGCCCGATTCGGGCCGCGTCTACGTCAATGGCGAGTTGATCCGCATGCGCCCGACCCGCGGCGGGCACGCAGTGCCGGAGGACCGTCGGCAGGTCGACCGCATCCGCTCGCGCCTCGGCATGGTGTTCCAGAGCTTCAACCTCTGGTCCCACATGACGGTGCTGGAGAACGTGATCGAGGCGCCGGTCCATGTGCTGGGCGTGCCCAAGCCGGCTGCGGTCGAGCGCGCCAAGGCGCTGCTCGAGAAGGTCGGCATCGTCGAAAAGATCCATCATTATCCGGCGCATCTGTCAGGGGGCCAGCAGCAGCGCGCGGCGATCGCCCGCGCGCTCGCAATGGAGCCCAAGCTGATGCTGTTCGACGAGCCGACCTCGGCGCTCGACCCGGAACTTGTCGGCGAGGTGCTGCGCGTCATCCGCCAGCTCGCCGAGGAAGGCCGCACCATGCTTCTGGTCACCCACGAAATGGGCTTTGCCCGCGAGGTCGCCGACGAGATCATTTTCCTGCATCAGGGGCGGATCGAGGAGCAAGGCCCTCCAGCCGAGGTCTTTGGCAATCCGAAATCCGAGCGGTGCCGCCAGTTCCTGGCGAGTCACCTGTGAGGGAGGCGCCGCGGCGCCTTCGCGATCCGGCGCCCGGCGAAAAAAGTCGCAACCACTGGAAGGAGAGACCATCGTGAAGAAACTGACAGCCCTGATCCTGGGCGCCGCCGCACTGGCGCTCGCAGCTTCGCCGGCCTCGGCGGAGCTGAAGAAGAAATATAAGGTCGCCACGGAAGGCGCCTACGCGCCCTTCAACTGGGTCGATCCGGACGGATCGCTCAAGGGCTTCGACGTCGACATCGCCAATGAGCTGTGCGCCCGCATCGAGGTGGAGTGCGAGATCGTCGCGCAGGATTGGGACGGCATCATCCCGGGCCTGCTCGAAAGAAAGTACGACATGATCGTCGCATCCATGTCGATCACCGAGGAGCGCAAGAAGAAGGTCGACTTCACGCAGAAGTATCAGGACACGCCCGCCCGTCTCATCGCCAAGAAGGGTAGTGGCATCGATCCGGAGAACAATGAGACGATGAAGGGTAAGACCATCGGCGTGCAGGTCGCGACCATCCACGAGAAGTTCGCGCGGAAGAAGTGGGGCGACGTCGCCGAGATCAAGGTCTACGACACCGTGGACAACCACAACCTCGACCTGGCGAACGGCCGCCTCGATATGGTCATGGCCGATTCGACCGCGCTCGACTTCGGCTTCCTCAAGACCGATCTGGGCAAGGACTTCGAGTTCGTCGGTCCCGGCTATGACGATCCCGAGATCCATGGCGAAGGCGCCGGGATCGCCCTCCGCAAGGGCGAGGACGAGCTGCGGGAGGCTTTGAACAACGCCATCCAGGAGATCCGCAAGGACGGCACGTACCAGAAGATCCAGTCCAAGTATTTCGACTACGACGTCTACGGCTCGGAGACGTAAGAAGCCCAAGTCGAGAGGCGCCGCCCGCTTGGGCGGCGCCTCCATAGTTTTCGACAAGCCGAGGCATAAGGGATGATCGACCTGCACGGCTATGGCTGGCAGATGTTGCTTGGCCTCAGCGTGACCGTCCAGGCTGCGCTGTGCTCCATCGTGCTCGCAGTCCTCTTGGGGCTTCTGGCCGCCGCCGCCAAGCTCTCGCGCTGGCGCGCCTTAAGGGCGATCGCGGAAGCCTACACGGTCAGCATTCGCGGCGTCCCGGAATATGTGCTCCTGCTGCTCGTATTCTTCGGCACCTCCAGGGTGCTGCAAACCATAGCCCGACAATTCGGTTACGACGAGTATATAGAGATTCCGCCCTTCTTCGCCGGCGTGTTCGCGATCGGCGTCGTCTACGGCGCCTTTACCACCGAGGTCTTTCGCGGCGCCATTCTGGCGGTGCCCAAGGGACAGATCGAGGCCGCCAAGGCGGTCGGCATGCCGTCCTTCCTGCTCTGGCGCCGAATCTTGATGCCGCAAGTCATCCGCTATGCCGTACCGGGCCTGGGCAATGTGTGGCTGGTGCTTCTGAAGGCCACCGCGCTGATGTCCGTCGTCAACCTCGACGAGCTTACGCGCAAGGCGGCGATCTCGGCTGGCTACACCAAGGAGCCGTTCACCTTCTACATGGTGGCGGCGGCGCTCTATCTGTGCCTCACCATCGGCTCCAATCTTGGTCTGGAAGCGCTTGAACGGCGATCCAGCCGCGGCGTGCGCAGGGCCTGACAGCCGATGGAAACTCTCACCGCCATCGCTGGGCTTTCGGAATTTCTGATGTGGGCCCGCGACGGCCTGGCCGGTTTTGCGGACTGGCAGATCATCGTCGACAGTCTGCCGAAACTGTTCAGAGGCCTGGTGCGCACTTTCCAGCTGGTCGCAATATCGCTTGCACTCGGCTTCGTGGTGGCGGTGCCGCTTGCGCTGTTGCGCGTTTCGCGCAATCCCATCGCCTGGATGCCGGTCTATGCCTATGTCTATGTGATGCGTGGCACCCCGCTCCTCGTGCAGCTCTACCTCATATATTACGGCAGCGGGCAGATCCCCGGGATTCAGGAAAGCGTCTTCTGGCCGTTCCTGCGAGAGCCCTGGTACTGCGCGGTACTTACTTTCACGCTGAACACAGCCGCCTATCAGACGGAGATCTTCCGAGGCGCCATCCTGGCGGTGCCGCATGGCGAGGTCGAGGCGGCGAAGTCGGTTGGCATGAGCCGGTCCTTGCTGTTGCGGCGCATCGTCCTGCCGCGCGCGTTCCGGTATGCGCTGCCCGCTTTCGCCAATGAAGTGATTCTGACTTTGCAGGCCAGCGCCATCGCGAGCATCGTCACCATCCAGGAGCTGACCGGCACCGCCGAGGCGATCATCAGCAACACTTTCGCCTTCTATGAGCTCTACATCACCATCGCGCTCATGTATCTGACGGTCACCTATTCCTTGGTCTGGATGTTCCGCAGGATGGAGCATCGCTTGAGCGGCCATCTGCGCGACCGGCCGACCATCGGCCCTCTCGCCCGGTCGCCCGCTCAGCCAGCCGAGGCGGGCCTGCGCTAGAGCACGTTCCGTTCAAGGGTGATCGGAAGCGTGCTCTCCCGCACCCCCTCCCGCTCGCGTCCCGCTCGCGGCCTCCCCCTCAAGGGGGGGCAAGTCATTGCTGCGGCACCATAATTTCACCTCCCCCTCGAGGGGGGAGGTCGGCGCGGAACGCGCCGGGTGGGGGTGACCTGCGACATTGCGATGAGGGCTACGAGACTGGAAATGAACACGACCTGCCCTAACCGTCACGCCGTCGGGCACGGACTCGACACCTATCAACCGGCCGCGTCGCGGGGATTTGCGGGTATGACCCACTCCACGCGGCCACGGGGCGTGCTCACATATTCGGGCCAGCGGAAGTGGATCGGCGGGTCGTAGTCGCAGAGCGGAGCGATCCAGCGGCTGCCGCCGACACCGCCACCGGTCCGGTCCTGGAATTCGGCCTTCGCGGCCGAGAGCCGCTCACGGTCCTCCAGAAGATCAAGGGCGGTGAAGGCGATCGTCTTGGCCGCCACCTCGATCATCGGATCGATGCAAGGCGCAAGGCCTCCCAGCGCATTCATGACCCATGTCGGATAGCCGATCCCGTCCGGGCGCGGCGCAAGCGTGGGGCGGCCGACATACAGTCTGACGGTCGGCGCATGCCAGCAATATTCCGTGTAGTCGTCGGAGGTGAAATGCTCCTGTGAGGGCGGGAGCAAGCGGCGTAGCTCCGTTTCGGCCTCCTCCGGATTGCGCAGGCGCTCTATGTCGGCAAGGAAGGGCGCGTTCGAGGGCACCAGTCCAAGCGACCGGCGGATTCCATTCGCCAGCGCGATCGATTCGTCACCGAATCGGGGCGGACCGACCCGCTCAAGATTGTCGTAGGTGGTGCGCGCCATCACGTGATTGGGCAGCCCCGGCCGGCTCTTCGAGACCCAGTCGCGCCGCCATGAGCAATGGGCCGTTCGCGCCGCCGATTCCGCGAAATGATCGAGCGCCTTGAACACATGCTCGGCCATGGCGATGGTTGGCACTCGGGCTATGTAGGTGATCTGCGCCATCTGCGCCGGAATATTGTCCGCGGTCGCCTGTCCGGCGGTGAGAATGGCCTCATTCATCGACCAGCTCGTGCCGCTCGAGAGGATGTGTTCCTTGAGCGCCTTGCCGGAGAGGTACATCTGGAAGAGCGCGTCGTTGGCGCCAGGCGCGCGGGCGGCGCTGTGATAGGCCGGGATCGGCGAATCCGCTTCCGCCGCCATCCATGTCTCGGGGCTGTCGCAGGTGAAGGTGTAAATGGCGGCGTAGCCGACGCCGCAATGGGTGTTCCAGCGGACGGTGTTGCAGAGCGGCAGCATGTAGAAGGGATGGAAGCTGATCGCCGCGTCGAGATCGTCATAATAGCCGGCGGCGGCATGGATCGGCTTCGAGCCGCGAACCTTCTCGGCCGGCTCGCCGATGAGCTTGAGGCGGCCTCGGATTTTGTGCCGGGTCATCGCCTCCTTCGCCGCAAGGATTCCGACGAGCGCGGAGATCCCCAAGGCCGAATGCGGGTCGGTGTGGCCGCCCGCATAGGGGCTGAGGCCGTCGCGCGGACGGCGCACGATGTCCGCGGCCTGGCAGTTGCCGGGCACGCCGTCATATTCGGCATAGCCGCCGATGGTCGGGCCGGCTCCGTTCTCCCAGAGCGCGGAGAAGGCGGTGGGCATTCCAGCGCTGCCGGCCTCCACGGCGAAACCTTCGCTTTTCAACAGATCCACATACCAGGCGGCGGAGTGATATTCGCGCCAGGCGGTTTCGGCGAAGTTCCAGATGAGCTGGTGCCAATCGGACCACTGGGCGCGCCGGGAGTCGATCCATTCGATGGCCGTCGATTTTGACTGGGACATTGCTTAGCCGGACCGATGGTGTAAGGCCGGCCGGCGTCGCTGTGGAACTCACCGGCGGCCACTTCGGTCCCCCGGGAGAGAATTCCTCATGCCGGCTTGCGGGCCTAGCCTAGCAGATGTCGATCCCACGAGCGAATGAGGGTCGTTCAGTGCGTCAGCGAACTCCACCGCCGTCGACCACGATCGTCTGTCCGGTAATGTATCCGGCGCCCGCCAACAGGTAGAACACCACCTCGGCATAGTCCTCGGGTCGTCCGGCGCGACGCAAGGGCAGCTTGGCGATCATGGCGGCCAGCTCCGCGGGATCGAAGCGGCATTCCCAGTCCGAGCCCTCTACGGTCGACGGCGCGATGGCGTTGACGCGAACCTCGGGCCCGAGCGCGAACGCCCATTCTCTGGTGAGCAGGATGAGCGCGGCCTTGGTCGCGGCGTAGACACTCGAGGATCCGCCCTCGCCCAGGCCGGCGGTCGACGCGACGTTGACCACCGCGCCCCGCGCTTGCCTCAGATAGGGCGCCGCAGCCTTCAAGCAGCGATAGGGGCCGATCTGATTGACGGAGACGAGCCGCAACCAGAACGCCTCGTCCATGCGCTCGAAGTCGGCCGGCGAAATCGGCGCCGTCGTGCCGGGTGTCGCCGCGTTGTTGACGAGATAGTCGATGCGACCCATTCGCTCGGCCGCGCGCGCGATCATGATCTCGACGTCCCTTGGCTTGCCGACGTCGCCCGAAAACGCGTGAACATCATGCCCGGCCTGCCGCAGCCGCTCGACCGCCGCATCGAGGCGCGGATCGTCGGGCAGATCATTGATCGCGACACTGGCGCCGTTGGCAGCGAGCAACTCCGCCACCGCCAGCCCGATACCCGAGGCCGCGCCCGTGACAAAGGCAACCTTGCCGGAAAGATCCGCCGAGATCATGCCTGCCTCGATCGATTGTGAGCCGCAAGGAACAGGAAATAGCCGAATTCAAGCCGACGAGTCTTCCTCACCTCGACATGGGGGTGGCTGCTATCGGAGCGCGAAGAAAGCAGGAACGAGCGGCGAGAAGAGCATGGCGCCCTAAACAAAAAGCCTTGGTCGTATTCGACCAAAGCGCTGCTGAAATCCTGGTGGAGCCGAGGGGAATCGAACCCCTGACCTCCTCATTGCGAACGAGGCGCTCTCCCAACTGAGCTACGGCCCCTGACCTTCGGGCGGGCGACTATGTGGTGGCGGAACGAAGGCTGTCAAGGCTGCGCCAGGCCCGATTTTCTGCTGCGCGGCCGGGCCTGCGCGAAGCGGAGAGTTTGACCGCAAGCGTGCTCCCTTGCGGATGCGGCGAGGGCTGGGCTAGGGTTTCGGCCCGCGATTACGCATTCTCTGACCGTTCCCGAATAGAATCCGCGCCGATGAACACGATCGTTGGACTGATCAGCAGCCTGATCGACCTCTATATGTGGGTCGTCATCATCTATGTCGTCCTGAGCTGGCTGGTGTCGTTCGACATCGTCAATACACGCAATCAGTTCGTCCGCACCATCGGCGATTTCCTTTACCGGATCACCGAGCCGGCGCTGAGGCCGTTTCGCCGCGTCCTGCCCAACCTTGGCGGGGTGGACCTCTCGCCCCTGGCGCTGATCGTTCTGCTCCTCCTGGTCCGTGGCTTGATGAACGAATATCTGCGCTGAGCGGCCGGCCATGGGCTCGCCCTTCGCTGAAATGGCGGACGGTGTGCGCATCCTCGTCCGGGTCAGCCCCCGATCCGCGCCCGCGCGGGTGCTGGGGCTTGCCGATCGGCCGGACGGCCGCGCCGAGCTGAGGATCGCGCTTGCATCGCCGCCCGAAGGCGGGCGCGCCAATGCCGAGCTGATCGCCTTCCTGGCGCGGCAATGGCGGGTCCCGAAGCGGAGCCTGTCGCTGCTCTCCGGGGCCGTCGACCGCCACAAGACCCTGCACCTGGCGGGCGAGTCCGGCCGGCTGCGTCAGCACCTGGAGGCCTGGCTTGCGGCCCGCCTCGCCGGCGCGTCGCGCAGGTGACATGCGGCTTCGCTTGCGCGCGAGCCACAAGGCGATCGGGCGGGGCTATTCTGCCGCCCGCATGAGAGGGGAGCTTCGATCCGAATGACACGAGCGGCGATCATCGATGGCAAAGCCTTCGCCGAAGGGATGCACCGGCGCATCGGGGAGGCGGTCGCCGGCATCAAATCCACCCATGATCTCGTCCCCGGCCTTGCCGTGGTCGTGGTCGGAGACAATCCGGCGAGTCAGGTCTATGTGCGCAACAAGGCGCTTCAGACCAGGCAGGTGGGGATGAATTCCTTCGAGCACCGGCTTTCGGCGGAAGCTTCAGAGGCTGAGCTTTTGAGCCTCATTCGCAGTCTCAACGCCGATCCGGAGATCGACGGCATCCTCATCCAGCTGCCGCTGCCGAAGCACATCGATTCGACAAAGATGCTTGACGCCATCGATCCGGACAAGGATGTGGACGGGTTCCATGTCGTCAATGTCGGACGGCTGGCGACGGGTCTGCCGGGCCTGGTGCCCTGCACGCCGCTCGGTTGCCTGATGCTTCTGAAGGACCATCTCGGCGATCTATCCGGCAAACGCGCTCTCGTGCTGGGGCGCTCCAACATCGTCGGCAAGCCGATGGCCCAGCTTCTCCTGCAGGAGAATTGCACGGTGACGGTCGCTCATTCTCGGACGCATGATCTCGCTGGCGAATGTCGCCGCGCCGAGATCCTGATCGCCGCGGTCGGCCGGCCGGAGATGGTGCGGGGCGACTGGATCCTGCCCGGCGCGATGGTGATCGATGTCGGCATCAACCGCGTCGAGCGCGAGGGGAAGGCGCGGCTGGTGGGCGACGTCGCCTTCGCCGAAGCCGCCAAGGTTGCGGGCGCCATCACCCCCGTTCCGGGCGGGGTCGGGCCGATGACCATCGCTTGCCTCTTGCAGAACACGCTGACCGCGTTTCGAAGGCGTCGCGGCATCGAAGCTTGAGGCAGCTTGACAAGCCTCTGCGGCGGCGCGGACCATCGCCGCCATGTCCGGCACATCTCACCTGCTGATGGGCGCGGCCCTCTTCTATGGTGGGCATGTCATCCTGGCCTCCGGGCCCGTTCGGCCGAAGCTGGCGAGCTGGCTCGGCGAGCGCGGCTTCACCATGGCCTATTCTATGGTGGCGCTCATTGGCCTCCTCTGGCTTTCCTATGGCTATGCGACCGCGCCGCGCGCGCCGTGGTGGGGACCGCAGTTCTCAGCCGTGCCGCTTCTTTTGATGGCGCCGGCCAGCCTCCTCTTCGTCGGCGCCTTCAGCCAGCGCAATCCGACCACGGTGGGTCAGACGCGAGGCCTTGGTGCGGATGCGGCGCGCGGCGTGATGGCGATAACGCGCCACCCGTTCCTGTGGTCGGTGGCGCTCTGGGCGGCGGGGCACCTGGTCGTCAATGGCGATTTTCCCTCGCTGGTGTTATTCGGTGGAATGCTGGCGCTCGCCCTGGTCGGCACGGTCGAGATCGACCGCAAGACGCGCGGGCGCGACCCGGCCGGCTGGACCGCCTTCGCTTCGCGCACCTCGAACCTTCCCATCGCCGCCATCGCCCAAGGCCGCGCTCGGCTCGTCTGGTCGGAGATCGGCTGGTGGCGCCTGGCCTTGGCGGCGGCGTTCTATGCGCTTTTGATCGGCCTGCACCCGGCCGTGTTCGGGGTTTCGCCGATCGGCTGAGATTGTCTCTCGTTACTCGGCGAAGCGGAAGGAAGCTCCGGGCGGCAGACCGGCGGCGAAGCGTCGTGCCGCCTCCGTCAGTTCCGCGGCGCGGTCCGGCCGGGCATAGAAGGCGACCTCCGGCAGCAGCCCGGTATCGAACTTACGCGTCAGCGCCAAGCGGCCGATCGGCATCCAGTCGGCCGGCACCTCGTTTGCCAGCCAGTCGTCATAGATCATCGCCAACTGAACATCATGCTGGCTTAGCAGTCCCTTTGCCCAGCCCGGCTCGCCGGAAAGACGCCTGCGCCGAGCTTCTTCGGAACCGAGACCCCACAGATCGAGTACATAATGCTCGTTGCGATAAGAGACCCGACCGAGGTCGTTGACCGCCACCGGCCCTTGCACGAACTCGGTCGCGAAGCGATGCATCTCATGCTGCTGAGCGACGATATTCGCCGCGGCGAGGGGTAGATACGCATGATTGCGAACCGCCATGGGCCAGAGTGGGGTCGCAATCAGCGCCGCGGCGAACATCGCCACCAACAGGCCCCGCCGCTCGGCGAGCGAGGCCAGGGCCGGAGCCCCCGCCAGAGCGAAGAGAGAGATAGCAGCCACGAGAAGATAGGCCTCGTAACGGCCAAATGCATATCCCGACAAGCCAAAGATGAAATGCAGCATGCAGGCCGCGGCGAGGGCTAACGCCGGTCCGCGGTGGCGCCCGACAAGCAGGGCTACGAGCAAGAGGAAACCAGACAGGCGCAAAAGAATGTGGGCCGAAAAGAAGTTCCGGACCAGGCCAGTCGCGGTGGAACCGATGGACAGATCGGCGTGGGCAATCGCCGCCTTCACAAGAATGGAGCTCGGTAGAATCGGAAGATCGAGCATCCGCATCACGCCCGCGTAGAGAAGGAAAGCAACGCTCAGCACGGCGACTATGGTCAACACTTGCCGGCCGTAGCCCATGCGCCAGAGCAAGAAAGCAAAAGGCACGGTCAAGCTCAATGAATCGAAGCGCACGAGCGGCGCGCCGGCGAGAGCGGCCCATAGCCACCATCGCGTCCGGCCCTCCCGCTTGGCCAGAATGACGCCGAGCAGGATGAGGAGGCCGAGCCATGATTGGAGCACATGCTCCAGGCCCATGAAGGCCAGGAAAACGAAGCTGCCCAGGAAGAGCAGGAGGGTGGTAAGGCCGTCGCGTACAGCCGGTCGGTGTTCGCTCCGCAGCTCCGTCTCGAAAAGCCTTCGCGCCGTGAGCGCGGAGGCGAGGACGAACCCGTAATTGAGGATCAGCGGCAGATAGGGATGAAACGACAGGCGGGCGAATGGCGTCAGAATGAGCGGCCAAAGTATCGAAGAGGAGGGAGAGGCCAGCTCGTCAGAGTTGATTCCATATCCGCCGCGGGCCAGCTCCTCGCTGACCGCCAGATGGATGTAGGGATCATCCAATACGTAGCTGAACTGTCCGCCGCTGAGCGCCAGGGCCGCCGCAAGCTCGATCAGGAAGAGACAGGTCGCGAACGGGATTGGGGAGACGAGCAACCGTGCCTGGAACAGCCGAGCCCGTTGCTTGTGAACCGTATCGATCATCAAGGAGTTATCGACGAGTTCGTTCGGGTTTCGCGCTCAACCGCCGGCCGGGATATGAGGTCGCGAGCGCCGGCAGCCATTGCCGCCCGTGAAGAGGGTAGGTTAGACCAAAGTTGCCCGATTATGAATGAAAAATTCGTTCTTGCAGTCTTTTATTGCCGACGCAGCAGCCGCAATCGCAGGGCATTCAGCTTGATAAAACCCTCGGCGTCGCGCTGGTCGTAAACCTGGTCTTCCTCGAAGGTGACATGAGCGAGGCTGTAGAGCGAGTTCGGCGATCTGCGCCCGACAACTCGCGCCGAGCCCTTGTAGAGCTTCAGGCGCACCTCGCCCGTGACCTTCTCCTGGCTTTTGTCGATCAAGGCCTGCAGCATTTCGCGTTCGGGGGAGAACCAGAAACCGTTGTAGACGAGCTCGGCATAGCGCGGCATCAGCTCGTCTTTGAGATGTGCCGCGCCGCGATCGAGGGTCAGGCTCTCGATGCCGCGATGGGCGGCGTGGAGGAGGGTGCCGCCCGGCGTCTCGTAAACGCCCCGGGATTTCATTCCGACAAAACGGTTCTCGACCAGGTCGACGCGGCCCACGCCATGCTTGCCGCCAAGTTCATTCAGCTTGGTCAACAGCGCGGCTGGAGTTAGCCGCTCGCCATCGACCGCGATTGGATCGCCCCGCTCGAATGCGATCTCGACATAGGCGGGCTTGTCGGGCGCGTCTTCGGGCGCCACGCTGCGCGAATAGACGAACTCCTCGGGCTCGGCCCAAGGATCTTCGAGCGCCTTGCCCTCGGCCGAAATGTGCAGGAGGTTGGCGTCGACCGAGAAGGGCGCCTCGCCGCGCTTGTCCCGGGCGATCGGGATCTGGTGACGCTCGGCGAACTCGATCAACTCGGTGCGCGAGGCGAGATCCCATTCGCGCCAGGGGGCGATCACCCGGATGTCGGGCTTCAGCGCATAGTATGCGAGCTCGAAGCGAACCTGGTCATTGCCCTTGCCGGTGGCACCGTGAGCGACCGCATCGGCCCCGACCTCTCGGGCGATCTCGATCTGGCGCTTGGCGATCAAGGGCCGCGCGATCGAGGTGCCGAGCAGATAGACCCCCTCATAGAGTGCGTTGGCCCGGAACATCGGAAAGACATAGTCGCGCACGAAGGTCTCGCGCAGATCCTCGACGAAGATCTCCCTCACGCCCAAAAGCTCGGCCTTGGCTCTGGCCGGTTCCAACTCCTCGCCCTGGCCGAGATCGGCCGTGAAGGTAACGACCTCGCAGCGGTAGGTCTCCTGCAGCCATTTGAGGATGACCGATGTGTCCAGCCCGCCCGAATAGGCAAGGACCACTTTCTTTACCGCGCCCTTCACCGCCCAGCCCTCTTGGCATCTGCTCCGATCAAGTGGGCGCGGAGTATCGGGGATCGCCGAGATTGTGACAAGCGAGGGGACTGTGCGCGCTTGTCGCCGCGGCCCGGAAACGAACGCCGTGCGGCAGGGTCTCGGCGAACCGAGCCAGAAGGCAGACAAGCTCGCCCGAGGCGCGCGGATCGGCGTAGAAGGCAAGCTCCTCCTTCATATGCGTCACCACGGCCTCGTCGATCTTGAGCGCGCCCAGCCGGATCCAGTCTCCGGGAATGGATCGCTTCAGCCAGGAATCGAAGACCAGAGCCAGCTTGACATGTCGATTAACGAGGAGCGGCTGCGCCCAGCCTTCTCCGCCCGCAAGGCGGGCAAGGCGGGCCTTTTCCGAACCCAGGCCCCAAAGGTCGAGCACGTAATTTGGATTGCGGTAGGCCGCTTGCCCCAGATCATTGACTGCGGCGGGCCGCTTCCACTCCTCCACGATGAAGCGATGCGCCTGCGACTGAAGCAGCCGGATGTCCTGTGCCCTGCCGGGCAAGCGGACAAATTCGCGCCCTGGTTCGAAGAGGAGGGGCATGCTTGCCAGGAGCAAAAGGGCGATCGCGGCTGCGACACCTTTCCATTCTCTCAATCTGTGCAGATGCGGGGCCAGGATATAGGCGGCGCCGATCAGAAGCAGGGTGCGCAGATAGACGATGTAGCGCTCGGTCAGGAGACCGAACAGGAAGTGGAGCAGAAAGGCGAGCGCCAGCAGCGCGACCAGCCGTCTGCCACTGGAAACCAACGCCCCCGCAAGCGCCGCGGCGCAGAGCGACAGGACGAGGTTCCGGCCTTCGGCCTGGGCCAGCTTGAAATTGGCCGTCTTGATGAGGCTTGCGGCAATGCTGCTTCCGGGATCCATCCCCTCACCAAGCTTTGCGAGCACCGAACCGGGAAACGGGGGCGAACCATTCGCGACAAGGAACAGGCTGAATGCGGCAAGCAGCAACAGACACGCGGCCGCTGTAAGGAGGGCTGGGCGGCGGTAGCCAGCACTCCACACTGAGATGAGGCCGATCGCCGTTAGCGCCCCGGCCTCGTAACGGATCAGCGGGGCAAAGACCAGCAGGGCTGGCAGCCAACCGACAAGGCGCCGCTCCTCGATCAGGATGATCAGACCAAGGACCGTTGCAACGGCCAGCATCAGATGGAGGCTGTGCTCCATGCCTGTGAAGATCAGCGCGAATGTGCCGCCGCACCACGCGATGAGAATGGAAAGGAGTGCTGCAAGCCCCGGAGCGCCCCCTTTGGTACCGCGATGCATGAGCTGGTGGATAAGCGCGAGCGTGCCCGCCTGGGCGGCCAGATTGATGCCGAGGGGAACGAGATGGTGCCAGGAATATGAGGCGAAGGGAGCCAATAGGAACGGCCACAAGACCGAGGAGGAGGGCGCGGCGAATTCGCCTGCGTTCAGTCCATAGTGCAGCCGCGCGATTCGCTCGCTGAGGGCAAGATGGATGTATGGATCATCAAGCGTATAGAAGAACGCGCCGTTCGTGTTCAGAACCAGCCCGATGCTCGCCGTCGCCAGGGCAGCGAGAAACAGAAGGGGAAGCGCTGCCCAGAAAGGGCCGCTCCACTGCAAGGGATCGTGTTTGGATACCGATGAGTCCACGCGCCTCGCGCCCCGAGGTTCGCGGAACGACGGAGGTTGGGCGCCAAGTTGCTCTGAATGAAATTTGACCAGGAGGCGCTGCGCTTGGAAGCTGCGCCGCCAGCGTCTCCGCGCAAGGCGGGCAGGCGGCTTATCTAAAACAATCGTCCGGAGATAGGGTAATTCAACGATACATTATTCGCAATAATGTTAGCGCAACAGCCCCCGGATCAACTAAGCGAAACGCTCTCCGGCGCTACCTGAGCGCCCGTGCGCAGGGACGCCCGCAAACGCCGGCTTTCGCTCTTCAACTGGCCGCAGGCGGCGAGGATGTCACGACCGCGGGGGGTGCGAACGGGGCTGGCGTAACCGGCGGCGTTGACGATATCGCCAAAGCGCTCAATGTCCGCCGCGTCCGAGCATTCGAACGGCGCGCCCGGCCAAGGATTGAACGGGATCAAATTGACCTTGGCCGGAATGCCCTGGATCAGCTTCACCAAAGCGCGCGCGTCGGCCGGCGAATCGTTGACCCCCTTCAGCATCACATATTCGAAGGTGATCCGCCGGGCATTGGACAACCCGGGATAGTCGCGCAGCGCCATCAATAGCTCGGCGATGGGATATTTTCGGTTAAGCGGCACCAGCCGATCGCGCAGCTCGTCGGTGACCGCATGGAGCGAAACGGCGAGATTGACTCCAAGCTCGGCGCCAGCGCGCCGGATCATCGGCACGACGCCTGCCGTCGAAAGCGTGATCTTGCGCTTCGAGATCGAGATGCCCTCATGGTCCATCGCGATCTTCAGCGCTTTGGCGACATTGTCGTAATTGTAGAGCGGCTCACCCATCCCCATCAGCACGATGTTGGATAGGAGCCGGTCGTCCTTGGGCGACGGCCATTCGCCGAGCGCGTCGCGCGCCAGCATCACCTGCCCCAGGATCTCCGCCGCGCCGAGGTTGCGCACGAGCGCTTGCGTGCCGGTATGGCAGAAGCGGCAGGTGAGCGTGCAGCCGACCTGGGAGGAAACGCAAAGCGTGCCGCGATCCTCCTCGGGGATGTGCACCGTCTCGACCTCCTGCCCGTCCGCAAAGCGCAGGAGCCATTTGCGGGTGCCGTCGCCAGAGAGGCTGTTGGCGGCGATCTGCGGTCGCCCGATGATGAAGCGTTCGGCAAGCCGCAGCCGGAATTCCTTCGCCAGGCTGGTCATCAACGCGAAGTCGCTCACCCCGCGATGGTAGATCCAGTGCCAGAGCTGGCGCGCTCGAAACGGCTCGGCCCCGATCTCGCTGAGCGTGGTCTGAAGCTCGCTCCGATCAAGACCGATCAGGTCAAGACGTCCCTCGGCGCTTGGGGCCGGCGGGGCGAAGCGGCTGGCATGGCGCTCGGTGCTCATGGCCCTGAATATAAGAGAGGGGCGCGTGCGGCGCTAACCCTTGACGCCGCAGGCCGCACCGATCGTCTGATGCATTTTGCCGAAGCCGCTCAAGGAATAAGTGTCCTTGGTCTTGGTGCCACGGCTGGAGACCCCTTCGACCACCATCCTGTTTCCCTTCACCATGGCCATGACCAGCGCCCGGTCGGCCTTGTCGTCGGGTGTCCAGGCCGACTCCTTGTCGGCAAACAGGATGAACTTCTGCTTGCCGTCGATGGTGACCACGATGTCGGCGTCGGGCTTGAGAGGATAGCCCGTTTTCAGCTCCACTACGTCGCGGCTGTCCAGCGCCGGACGGTGGGTGACCAGGGCATAGACCTCGCCCCGCACCTTGTAGTCGCCCTCCGACTTGTCCGGAGCGGCGGACATGTAGCAGACCTTCTTGCCGTCCTCGAGGAAGGTGTAGGCGCGCCACTTTCCAGCCTCGCCAATCGGCTCGACGCTCTGCGCGAGGACGGTGCTCGGCTCAAGCGTCAGCGCGCAGAGCGCGAACAGGGTGGACATTGATGGGAATCTCATGGCGCGAGGAAGGATAACGTGTGGACGGCCCGATCGCCAAGCGTTCAATACCCTCGTTTCCAAGCGGATCATGCGCGGCGCGCGCGCTTCTTCACCCAGATCGGGGCGCCATGGCGATGAGGCGCCAGTGGCAGCGGCGCTGCCCCAGCCACGATCGGCCGCTCAGCAAAGCGCCCGGCCGAGAGCAGCCGGTCATAGAGAACGATCGCTCCGGCGACCGACAGATTGATGCAGAAGCGCGTCGGGATGCGCACCAGGAAATCGCAGACCGCCATCAGTTCTGGCGACAGGCTGCCGCGCTCGGGGCCCAACACATAAGCGGCCTGCCGCGGATGGCGGAAGCTCGGCAGGTCATCCGCCTCCTCCAAGAGCTCGACCCCCACCAAGGCGCAGCCTTTCGGAAGCATCAATTCGGCCGCGCTGGCGAAGGTGTAGAACGGCAGATGCTCCGGGGTGGCCGATGTGTCGGAGCGTTTGGCGTCGCGGAACCTCAGATCCGGCGCGATGGCGAAGGCGAAGCTGGCGCCAAAGGCATGGGCAGTGCGCAAGAGCGCGCCGAGATTCATCGGCTTGCTGACGCGCTCGACGCCGATGCCGAAATAGCCACGAGGGACGGACGAGGTTCCCATCGGGCCCAAACCTTGCACGCGCGCCGTGAACGAGGCAAGGTGGTCGGCTCGACCTTGAGGGATCTGGCGAGCGGCAGGTATTCCATCAGCCATGACCGAGCTTCTTGCGCAGCCGCGCGATGGCGGACACGCGCCCCTTATCGTCGAGGTCATTCGCGGCGACATGGTCGAGAGCCGACATGCGGTTTCTTTCGCCGCGGTCGACTCCGCCGGACGTCGCATCGCCTGGCGCGGCGAGATCGAAAGCCCCGTCTTTGCGCGGTCAGCCGTCAAGGGGCTGCAGGCATTGCCTTTGGTCGAGACCGGTGCGGCCGATCGGTGGGCTGTCGATGCGAGCGAACTTGCCCTGGCTTGCGCCTCGCATAGCGGCGAACCGCGGCATGTCGAAAGGGTGTTGCACTGGCTGGAGCGGATCGGGCTTTCGCAAGCCGACCTCGAATGCGGCAGCCACACGCCATTTCACGAACCCAGCGCTGCCGCGCTTATCGCCGCCGGATTGGCCGCAAGCCCCGCGCACAATAACTGCTCGGGAAAGCATGCTGGATTTCTTGCCACCGCCCGCCACATGGGAGAGCGCGTGCGCGGCTATATCGAGCCGACTCATCCCGTGCAACAGCGCGTCACGCGCGTGCTTGAGGAGATGTGCGGTGTCGACCTGTCGCGCGCGCCCAGGGGGATCGACGGCTGCGGCATTCCGGTCATGGGGGTTCCCTTGGAAAAGCTCGCGCTCGGCATGGCGCGTATCGCCGATCCCGGCGCCCTGCCGCCCGACCGTCGCGCCGCCGTCGATCGCATTCGCAGCGCCGTCGCTGCCGAGCCGTTCATGCTCGCCGGCACGGGGCGATTCTGCACCGAGGTGATGGAGTGTCTGGGCGCGCGCGCCTTCGTCAAGACAGGCGCGGAGGGTGTATTCTGCGCCGCCTTGCCGGAGCAGGGCATCGGCATTGCACTCAAGACCGTGGACGGCGCGGGACGCGCGGTTGAGCTTGTGGTGGCGCATTTGCTCGAAAGCTTCGGCCTACTCGACGAACTCAGCCGCCAGAATCTTGCTTTGCGCCTTCATCCACCCGTCTTCAACCGCGTCGGACGACTGGTGGGAGCGATCCGGATCAACGCCGGCGAAGCTTGAGAAAGGGACCTGGATCGCGGTTTGACGAGGCACTATATGAGCATCGTAGGAAGGGAGGGATGGCGGCTTGGGCGACATCCGTATGACCTTCCGGGGGTGGTGCGAGCGCGATGTGCCGCACCGGACGCCTAGATATGAGATTTGATTTGCGAGAAGTGCCATGCGTGCGGTGATCTGCCGCGCCTCGGGCGGCCCCGAAGGTCTGGTGCTGGACGAGTTGCCGACCCCGGCTCCCGGTCCTGGCCAAGTCACGATCGATGTGCACGCGGCTGGCGTGAATTTCGCCGATATTCTGATGGTCGCGGGCCAGTATCAGGAAAAGCCGCCGCTGCCCTTCGTGCCGGGGCTGGAGGTTGCCGGCACCGTCCGAGCCATCGGGCCGGGCGTGAAGCGGCTCACCCCACGCCAGCGGGTCATGGCCGTGCTCGATCATGGCGGCTTCGCCGAGCAGGCGGTCGCACGCGAGAGCGACGTCTTTGCGATCCCGAACGAAATGGACTTCGCGACCGCTGCAGGATTCCCGATCACCTACGGGACGGCCTATGGCGCGCTGCGATGGCGCGCCGGTACCCGGCCCGGCGAGCTCCTCTTGGTAACCGGGGCCGCCGGGGGCGTCGGCCTTTCAGCCGTCGAGGTAGGCAAAGCGCTGGGCGCCACGGTGATCGCCGGCGCCTCCGGCGTCGACAAACTGGCGCTCGCCGCCGCGCGAGGTGCGGACTATGTCATCGACTATCGCGTCGAGGATCTGCGTGGCCGGCTGAAGGACATTGCGCAAAAGCTCAGCAAGCCCGGTATCGAAGTTGCTTTCGACCCGGTCGGCGGCGACACGTTCGATGCGCTGTTCCGGGCGCTCGCCTGGGGCGGGCGGGTGATCGTGATCGGCTTTGCCGGGGGACGCGTGCAACAGATTCCGGCCAATCTGCTGCTGGTCAAGAATGCCTCCGCGCTGGGATTCTGGTGGGGCTCGTATCGCAAGCATGCGGTGGAGCTTCTTGCGCCGGCCTTCGCCGAGCTGTTCGGCTGGTGGAGCCAGGGCCTCCTCAAGCCCCATGTCTTGCATCGCCTGCCGCTTGGCGAAGTGGCCGAAGCCCTCAAATCGCTCAAGGAGCGGCGCGCCACGGGCAAGGTGGTGCTCACCTTGAAGGAATGAGCGACCCCGTCCGGGCCCAGTACGAGGAGTTTCCTTACCCCGCGCGCGATCCGGCCGACGAACGGCGCAGGCTGATCGTCGGCTCGCCGAGCCACATCCTCGAGATCAACCATTATCTTTTTGCCGGGCGGCGCGACTTCGACCTTCCGTTTCGTGCATTGTTTGCCGGGGCGGGCACCGGCGACGGAGCGATTATGCTGGCTCAGCAGCTCTCCGATCTCCGCGCGCCGGCAGAGATCGTTCATCTCGAGCCCAGCCGAGCCGCGCGAAACATTGCCGAAGCGCGGGCGAGGATCCGCAATCTCGGCAACATTCGATTCGAAGCCGGCACGATCGAGGAGTTGGAGGGATCCGGGCTCGGTTCCTTCGACTATGTCGATTGCTGCGGCGTCCTGCATCATCTCGAAGATCCGGCAGCGGGCCTCGCCATGCTTAGGCGCGCCCTGGCGCAGGGCGGCGGCATCGGGATGATGGTCTACGGCGCGCTTGGGCGAATCGGCGTTTACCATGCACAAACTATCTTGCGCGCGCTGACCAATGAGGGCGAGCCGCAGCGGACCCGGCTGGACCGCGCCCGTCGTCTTCTTAGGCAGCTTCCCCGCACCAACTGGTTGCTTCGCAATCCCTTTGTCGGCGACCATCTCAAGGGCGGCGACGCCGGTCTTTACGATCTGCTTCTGCATGAGCGCGACCGGTCCTATACGGTGCCCGAACTGGCGCAACTCGTCGCTTCGGCCGGTTTCGATGTCGTCAGCCTGATCGAGCCGGCGCGCTACCAGCCGGAAAGCTATCTCACCGATCCGGCGCTCCTTGAACGACTGCGGCCTCTCGACCCGATCCAGAGGGCCGCCGTGGCGGAGCTGGTTGCCGGCGACCTCAAGGTTCATATCGCCTATCTGGTTCCGGCCGGCGATGCTCGTCGGTCGAAGGCGCAAATCGCCTCCGATCTGATCCCGATCTTGCGCGAGGGGGACGGCGGCGCCCTCGCGCGTGGATTGAAGCCAGGCCAGCCGCTGAAGGTTGGCTTTGGCGCGACCAGCCTGAGCTTTCCATTGCCGCGCCGGGCCGTGCCAATCCTTGCGCAGATCGATGGGCGGCGCACCATCGGCGACCTTCGCCGCGCGGTCTCCGAGGCCGGCCTTTCGCTGAGCGAGGGGGAATTCGAGCGGGATTTTGCGGCGCTTTACGCCGTGCTGAACGCCATCAATCACCTTTTTCTGGCGGACCGACCGCTGACGCTGGCACGGCAATCCGCTTCCTCGTGAGCTAACGAGCGTATATATCACTGGCCAAAGCCGCTGACTTCGGCGCGAATGGCGCGTCCGAGCCAGGCACGGGAGCGAGGCATGCCGCTCACCGACAAGAACTCGAACGCCACGCTCCTGTTCCTGAAGGCGTGGTTGAAATCGCCGTTGCGGGTTGGGGCGATCGCACCCTCGGGTGAGCATTTGGGGCGGGCGATGGCGCGGGTCGTGCCGCGCCGCTCCAGTCTGCCGATCGTGGAGCTGGGCGGCGGCACCGGATCGGTGACGGCAGCGCTCCTGCATCACGTCCCGGCTGAACGTCTGATCGTGGTCGAACGGGATCCGGATCTTGCGCGCCATTTGCGCAGCAGGTTTCCGGGCGTGACGGTCGTCCAGGGCGATGCCCGACATCTCGGCCAGCATCTGAAGACGCTCGGCATCGGACCGGTCGCCGCAGTGGTGTCAGGCCTACCTGTGGTGGCGATGCCCAAGCGCATTCTACGCGAGCTTCTGGACGCCAGTTTCGAGGTGTTGGAGCCTGGAGCTCCGTTCATCCAATTCACCTACAGCCTGTTCTCGCCCTTGCCACGTCGCGAGTTCGGACTGAAGGGGCGTCCGGTCGCGCGCGTCCTACAGAACGTGCCGCCTGCCAGCATCTGGATCTTTCGTAAGCGCGCCCGCTCCCGCGATGATGCGCCCGAGCGCAGCAGGCAGGTCAAAGCCGGCTGACCGGCGAGAGAACTTTCAACACGGACTAAAGTGCCGCCTCGAGACGGTCGAACCCGCGCTGGAGCCGGTCGATGCTGCCCGCATAGCATAGCCGGAACCAGCCTTGGCCGCTCTTGCCGAAAGCGGTGCCGGGTGCTAGCCCCACGCGCGCCTCGCGCACCAGCTTCTTGGCGTGGCTCAGGCTGTCGCTCACGCCTTCGATTCCGAAGAAGGCGTAGAAAGCGGCATCCGGGCGCATCAGCCGGATGCGGGGCATCGCCGCGAAGCGCTGCATCAAAAGTGCACGTGCGCGTCCGCATCGCTCCACCTGCTCGGCGATGAAGCCGTCGCCTTTCTCGAGCGCCACGATGCAGGCATGCTGCAGGAATGGTTGGCTGCCGCTGGTATTGTATTCCACGAGCGTATCGAGGGTTTCGGCCAGCCTGGGCGGACTGATCAGCCAGCCGAGCCGCCAGCCGGTCATGGCCCAACTCTTCGAAAACGTGTTGACGATCGACACCGGGTCGTCCGGCCGCATCACCTCCAGCACCGAGGGGGCGACACCGCGCCCTTCATAGACGAAGCGGTGATAGACCTCATCGGCGATGTAGAGGATGCTGCGCTGTCGGCAGAAGTCGACGACCGCCGCCTGCTCCTCCGCCGTCATGATCCAGCCCGTCGGGTTGCCGGGCGAGACGATGAAAATGGCCTTGGTGGTCCTGTCGCAGGCGGCGAACAACGCTTCAAGGTCGAGACGCCAGCGATCGCCCTCGACCTTCAGCGGCACCTCGCGGACGATGCCGCCCTGAATCTGGACGGCGGCGAAGATGTTGGGCCAGACCGGCGTTACCACCGCGACCGAATCGCCCGGATCAAGCAGAGCCTGCATCAGCATCAAGATGCCGGTCATGGCGGAGCCCGTGACCGTGATCCGTTCAATCGCAGGTTCGACGCCGTAGATGCGCGCATGGTAGCGCCGCAGTGCGGCACGCAGCTCCGGGATGCCGCTTTTGTGCGTGTAGAAGGTGTGCCCGTCGCGCAGCGCCTTGACCGCGGCATCCGAGATGAAGTCCGGCGTCGGCAGGTCTCCCTCGCCCACCCACAGCCCCACGACATCGGGAACCTCGAAGCCCAGCTTCCAGACCTGCGCGATCTCGGACTCGCCCACGAGCCTCATCGCGGCGCTGAAGCGAAGTGTATCTGTCGGCATGGAGGCTCCTGTTTGATGAGGGCGAGGCGGATTGGTGACATGCCGCTCGGGCTTGGGGCAAGCATGCCGACTTCCAAGCGCAGCGAAAGGTTGCAATTTCGCGCAGGAAATGAAGTTCTCTAAGGCAGAGTTAATATTTCAAAGTAATTCCTAGGTAACGTGCAAGCGTCGAGATATCGTGATCAATGCCGCGTTCGCATTCACTCGGGATTCGTTTTCCCGGGACTGCGCGAGCAGGGGGCCTTAAGTCCGCAAGAGCGATCGACTGCTCTTTGCCGTGCGGCGACCGAAAAGGACTATTGCGATCCAAGGGGGCGTTGTCGGGGAATGAGACCTGCCGCGAACATTGAGATGGCAGGAGCGCAGACCCCTGACGCCGAAGCGTGGGAGGGGCAGCCCGAGGCCGCGCGGCTGCGGGCAGAGCAAGTGCGCGTGCTCTTCCAGCAGCAACCCGTCGTCCTGGCCAGCAATGTGGTAGTCGCGCTTCTGATCGCCGTTGCGCTGGCGACGGAAGGTGAATGGATCCTTCCGGTGGCGTGGCTCATCTCAATTCTGGTCGTGTCAGCCGCGCGATTTGTGCTCTGGCGCAGACGCCGCTGCGCTGATCCCTCGCCCGATGAAATCGACGCCTGGGCTGGCATCGCGGTGGGTGGAACGGCGGTCGCGGCGGTCTTGTGGGGCGTCGGGCTGGCCCTGCTCTTTCCGAGTACGCTTCTGCTGCAGATGCTCACGATTCTGGCCGCGACGGGGATGTGTGCCGGAGCGGCGGCGGCGCTGTCGTGCTACGGGCCGGCCTTCTACACCTTTCTCCTTCCCGTCCTGCTGCCGCTCGGCGCCCGGCTCGCGATGGAAGGTACGATCGCGCATTTGGCGATGGCCGCGATGGTCATAGCCTATGCCGCTGGGCTGTCGATCGTCGCCCGCAATCTGGGCAGCGCGTTCGCCCGCAGCCAGCGCCTACGGCTGGAGAAGGATGCATTGCTGCGGTCGCGCGATCGCCTCCTCTCCAATCTCGAGCAGCGCGTTGCCGAGCGCACGGCCGCGCTTGAGAGCAGCAACCGGCGGCTTACGGTCGAGATCACCGAACGACGCCGTGCCGAAGGGGCCGAGCGTCGTGCGCGCGACGAGGCTGAGCGGGCCAATGCCGCGAAGTCCAGATTCCTCGCGACCGCCAGCCACGACCTGCGGCAGCCTTTTCAGGCGATGCGCCTCTTCCACCATATCCTGCAATCGCGCCTTGCCGACAGCGGCACACGCGAAATAGCGACACGCTTGGGCGAAGCTATGCAGGCGGGCGAGGAGCTCCTGAACGCTCTGCTCGATATCTCGACGCTGGAGGCGGGCACCGTCGAGCCGCGCCTTGCGGATTTTCCCATTCAGTCGATGCTGACCCGACTGGCGCAAGAATTCGAGCCACAAGCCTCTGCAAAGGGGCTTGATTTCCGCATGGTGCCGTCACTGGCTGTGGTGCGATCGGATTCCGTGCTGCTGGAGCGCATGGTGCGCAATCTGCTCAACAATGCGCTGCGCTACACGCAACGGGGCGGCATTCTTTTGGGTTGCCGTCGTCGGGCCGGCCGGTGGAACCTGATCGTGGTCGATACCGGCATCGGCATCCCGGTAGAAAAACAGCAGGCGGTTTTCGAGGATTTCTTTCAGATCGGCAATCCGGAGCGCGACCGCTCGCAAGGGCTTGGGCTAGGACTGCCGATCGTGGCGCGCATGGCGCGCCTGCTCGACCATCCGGTATCGGTGCGTTCGCGGCCGGGTCACGGCTCAGTTTTCTCTATTTCCGTGCCACTGGTCCAGGCGAGCGCCGCGGCGCCCGCGCCCTCGGTTGAGCCAGTTACTGAGATCCCGCCCTCGGCCTCGACCATCCTCATCATCGAGGACGATCGTGAGCAACGCATCGGGATGCAGATGATGCTGGAGGGCTGGGGCTACCGGGTGATTGCCGCAGGTAGTCCGGAAAAGGCGCTAATCGCGGTGCGCTCGGCGCCACGGACTCCGGCCTTGGTGATCAGCGATTTTCGCATGCCGAGCAGGATGACCGGGGTCGAGACCATCGCGCTGATCGCGCAGATCGCCGGTCGGCGCATCCCGGGGATCATCCTCACCGGCGACACCGGCCCCGACCGCTTGCGCGAGGCCAAGCAGTCGGGCTGCGTGCTGCTGCACAAGCCCTTCGCGCCCGAGCGGTTGCGCGAGGAGTTGCGCCGCGCGGTTGGGGAGACCGCGCCGCGCCCGCACGAACAAGCGCTGCATTAGCGCGTAGGCCTATTCCTCCGGCTTCCAGGAGCGTGCGGAGGCGCGCGCCGCTTCCAGTTCGTTATGCGGCAGGCTTGCCTCGATAAGGCTTGCCGCCTTGGCGCTGCGGTCGCGATCCAGTCCGGGCGGCAGCGCGGCTTGCGCCAGCGCGAACCATTTGTAGGCCTCGATCAGGTTCTTGGCCACGCCCTGACCCTGAAAGTGCATGACGCCCAAAACGAACTTGGCGCGGGCATGGCCGCGCGCCGCCGCCATGCGATACCATTTCGCCGCCTGCAACAGATCGGCACGGACCCCCAGCCCATTCTGATACATAAGCCCCAATCCGAACAGGCTGACCGAATCGCCCGCGGCCGCGCCGCGCCGGTACCAATCCAATGCCAGCTTCGGATCGGCGGGTGCGCCTTCGCCCTGCTGGTAGAGGGCACCAAGCTGCCCATAGGCCAGCGGCAAACCTCGCATCGCCGCCGTTTCGAAGAGCAGCCGCGCCACTTGCGGATTCTTTTCGGTGCCACGCCCGCGCAAATACAGGTTTGCGAGATTCGCTTCTGCTACCGGGTTGCCTCGCTCCGCATAGGGCTCGAAGATGGCGAAGGCCAGATAGTCGGAACCGCGTTTCATTGCCTCCACGCCCTTGGCGAGATCCGGCGCCGACAGATCAGGCTTGGACCGGAGATCTTCCGGACTGGCTGTTGCGGCCTCAGCGAAGATGATCGGAACGACAAGCGCCATAATGGCGGCCGTGGCCCGCACCAACAGACCTACCGCCGGCGAAAGCCGGTTCGACATCGGTCATGGACCCCCTCAATTCCCCTTGCCGGCGGCGAGAATACGTAAGCCAGGACGGGAAGCGAGAAAAAAGTTGGCTCGTATCGCAGATTTTTGTTTGGCATATCTCTCCGCACACAATATTCAAACGGGTTAGAAGAATTGCCCGACCGAGTCGGGGACACTCGGGCGGCAGTGACGGCCGCAGTTTCCCTGATACTTTCCAGGCCGAAGAGAAGGAGCGCCTTGCGCAGCTTAACCATTCGTTTTCCATGACGATGCTAGGGCTTCGCTCAGACCGTTCCGGCATCGGCGGTGGGGTGACGAGGCGATGACGGCCAAGTGGAAGGTGGCAATCCTCGCCGGAATTGCGCTTCTGTGTTCTGCGGGAACCTATGCGGCATTGTCCTGGGGCAAGGGCGACGAGGCCCGCGCCCTGTTCAAGGAAGCGGGCGGCAACCTCGAGGCCGGCCCTGCCGAGGCGCTCGCCGAGGAGATCGCCTATTCCGATTTTCTGCGCCTGCTCGACGAGGGCGCAGTCGCCGGACTGGTGTTGAAGGAAGATCGCCTCGCGATCCGCACCCATGCCGGCGGGTTCACGACGACGCTGCTTCCGGAAGGATTTGCGCCCGAGATGGCCGCGCGAGCGGGGCAAGCAGGGGTCGAGCTGGCCTTTCTCGCACCCGAGGATGGGCGCCTCATCGACTTGATGATCTCGCTGGTCCCGGCGCTGATTCTACTCGGCCCGATACTCTATCTGGTCGGCGGCGGCTTTGGTCGCGGTGGGTTGCTTGGGATCGGCCGATCGCCTGCGCAGCTGATCGATCCCAAGCGCAACGGCTTTTCCTTCGCCGATGTGGCGGGCGTGGAGGATGCCAAGGAAGAATTGGCCGAAGTCATCGCCTTTCTAAAGGATCCGGCGCGCTTTCAGTCGCTGGGCGGGCGCATGCCCAAAGGACTTTTGCTGTTGGGACCCCCGGGCACCGGCAAGACTCTGCTTGCACGTGCCGTCGCCGGCGAGGCGAAGGTGCCGTTCTTCTCCATCTCGGGCTCCGAATTCGTCGAGATGTTTGTCGGCCTCGGCGCCCGGCGGGTGCGCTCGCTCTTCCGCGCCGCCCGCAAGCAGGCCCCTTGCATCGTCTTTATCGACGAGATCGACGCCGTCGGTCGGCGGCGTAACGGCAGCGGGGGCGGCGGGCATGACGAGCATGACCAGACCCTGAACCAGCTTCTGGTCGAGATCGACGGCTTCGATCCTTCCGAGGGTGTCGTGCTGATCGGCGCGACCAACCGTCCGGACGTGCTCGACCCCGCGCTGCTGAGGCCGGGCCGATTCGATCGTCAGGTCAACGTCGCCAATCCCGATCTGAAGGGCCGCATCGAAATCCTGACCGTCCATATGCGCAAGCTGAAGCTGGAACAGAAGGTTCAGGTGCTTGATCTTGCGCGCGGCACCCCTGGATTCTCCGGTGCCGACCTTGCCAATCTGGTCAACGAGGCGGCCCTGATCGCTGCGCGGCACGGGGCCGACGCGGTGGATATGGTCGCTTTCGAGGCCGCCAAGGACAAGATCCTGATGGGCTCCGAGCGGCGCAGCCTTACCATGAGCGAGGAGGAACGGAGGCTCACTGCCTATCACGAGGCTGGCCATGCGCTGGTCGCGCTGAACGAGCCCGATTCCGACCCGGTGCATAAAGCGACCATCCTGCCGCGCGGCCGATCGCTGGGCCAGGTGGTGCGTCTGCCGGAGCGCGACCGCCTTTCGGCGACCCGCGCCAAGCTCGAAGCCGACCTTGCGGTGGCCATGGGCGGCCGGGCGGCGGAAGAGCTGGTCTTCGGGCCTGGACGCATCACCACCGGGGCGGCCGCCGACATCGAGATGGCCACCCACATCGCGCGCAACATGGTCTGCAAATGGGGCATGAGCGAGCGGATGGGGCTGGTGGCCTATGCGGAGGGGGGCGCAGCCTCCGGCGCTTATGAGCGGGCGGCGATGACCGACACCACGGCGGCGCTGATCAACAGCGAGGTGCGTGCCATCATCGAGTGCGCCCATGGCCGGGCGATCGCGATGCTGACCCGCCAGGCATCGGCCCTAGAAGCTCTGGCGCATGCCTTGCTTGAGCGCGAGACCTTGGATGCAGAGGAGATCCGGGCCATCGCCAGGGCGGCAGGTGCGGCCCATTGCGCGAAGGCGCCATCCGGGGTCCCCCGAGTTCTGAATTGACAAGTCGCCCGGCCAGCCGCCTTTAATCCTGATCGGTCGCGGGGCAGGGCTCGGGCCCTCCCGCGCAGGGACAGTACGCCCGGTAAAGAGGCGGGGAGGATTTCGCATGCAGAGGCGGCAGTTTCTCATCGGCTCGTCGGCGGCTTTGGCGCTGACGACCCTTCCGGCGCTGAGGCGGCGCGCGGCGGCGGCGGGCGAGCTCAGGGTACTCAACTGGCAGGGTTACGGCACTGACGAGGCCTGGGCCGTCGAGGCCTTCTCGAAGGCGCATGGCGTCAAGGTCAGCCACGACTATTTCAACTCCGAGCAGGAGATGCTGACCAAGCTGCGGACCAGCCCCGGCACCTACGATGTCGTGCTCATCAACTCAACCTTCACCGGTCAGGCGCAGTCGGAAGGGCTGATCCAGCCGATCGACACATCGAAGATCACCAATTTCGCCGATTTGACGCCCACATTCCGTGACCACACCTATCTGAATATCGACGGCAAGACCTATGGCCTCTCCTGGGTTTGGGGCGTCACCTCATTCGCTTACGACAGTGCGGAAATCGCACCAGCGCCGGAGTCGATCCAGGTGCTCTGGGATCCCGCATTCAAGGGTCGGATCGGCTGGCGCGACGACGCGATCGAGGCCGTGCAGCTCGCCGCGATCGCCACGGGCCAGGATATGAACAATCCCGCCGACATGGGCAAGATCCGCGAAAAGCTCGAGGCCTTGAAGCCGCAGATCGCGACCTTCTGGTCCTCCGAGGATGAGTGGAACAAGTATATGCAAGCCGACCAGTTCGACATCGCGGTCTACTGGTCCGGTTCGGCCGCCCGCAGCAAGAAAGCGTTCGGACTGCCGGTCGAGTTCGTAGTGCCGAAGGAGGGCGCGATCGGCTGGTTCGACGGCCTCTCCATCGCCGCTGGCGCACCCAATCCGGACGCGGCGCATGCCTTCATCGACTATATGGTCGATCCGGACTTCTATGTGCCATGGGACAACAATGTCGGCGCTCCCGCCTCGGCCAATGCCAAGGCCAACGCCGAGCTGCCCGAGGATGCGCTGAACCGCGCCGTTCTCGGCAACCCGGAGGTGGCCAAGCGCCTCCAGTTCCAGGCGCCGATTCCCGACGACCGCAAGCAGGAGTGGCTCGATCTCTGGCAGGAAGTAAAGACCAAGATCGCGCTGTGAGCTGTTGGCGCGTGCGCAGTTGAGTTGCCCCTCACCCCGACCCTCTCTCCGCTCGGCGGGGCGAGGGGTCGCTCATTGAGCCCCTCTCCCGCCCCTGGGGCGGAAGAGGTCGGGTGAGGGTGGGGTGGCTAGCCCTTCAAACATCGTGCAGGGAATGTCTGGTAGCGGCGGAAGGGGCAGGGCCGGCGCATCTGCGATCTCCCGGGCGAGTCTTGCCCCATTCTATCTTCTGGGCCCGGCCTATCTCTGGCTCTTGCTCACGATCTTCCTGCCGCT
Source organism: Alphaproteobacteria bacterium (assembly GCA_035620695.1). GTDB lineage: Bacteria > Pseudomonadota > Alphaproteobacteria > JAREAF01 > JAREAF01 > JAREAF01. The sequence continues at coordinate 78,646 of DASPGI010000066.1, read as the reverse complement.
TTCGGCGATGCTGCTGTTCAGCTTTCTCTCGGTGGCCCCCTTCGGAGGGCGCGAGGCCGAATTCACGTTTCGGCACTATGCGGCCTTCATGGACAAGGAATTCTACCGCACCCTTACCTGGCGCTCGCTCAAGCTCGGTCTGGACGTCACCTTCTGGTGCATGGTGATCGGTTATCCCGCTGCACTCGCCTTGGCGCGCCATGTGCCGGGACGCTGGCGCGAGGCGCTGTTCCTCCTGATCGTGCTGCCATTCTGGAGCAATGCGCTGGTGCGCATCTTTTCCTGGACCATGGTGCTGCGCGGGGGTGGGCTTATCGACCAATCGGTCCAGGTCCTCTGGCCCGAGGCGCCCTCGCTCGGCATCCTCTTCAGCTACCCGGCGATCGTAGTCGGCCTGGTCCACTCCTTCCTGCCTTACATGATCCTCACTTGTTATCTCTCGCTGCAAGCGATCGAGACAAGTCTCGAGGAGGCGGCGCTCAGCCTCGGCGCCTCGCCCCTCACCGTCTTTCGCCGGGTGACCTTGCCGCTTAGCCTGCCGGGACTGCTGGTCGGAGTGGTCCTGATCTTCGTCCCGGTGATCGGCTCGTTCATGGAGCCGCGCATCCTGGGCGGTCCGGAGGGAATCATGCTCGGCACGGTGATTGAGGATCAGTTCACCGTCGTCTTCAACTGGCCGCTCGGCGCTGCCCTCTCCTTCATTCTTTTGGCGATAGTGCTTCTTCTGATGGCCATTGCCGCTCCCGTCCTCGGCCGTCCGCTCGCGGCCGCGACCGGGCGATAGAGGCAGGTCCCGGCAATGGCGCCCATCCTATTGCGCAGCGTCCTCGTTCTGGTGCTGATCTTTCTCTATCTGCCGCTGGGAGTGATGGCGGTAATGGCCTTCAACCAATCTCCCCTTTACGCCATGCCGATGGTCTTCGACACCATCTGGTTCGAACGGCTTGCCGGCAATGAGCGACTGGTCGGGGCGGGGCTCAACAGCCTGGCCATCGCGCTTGCGAACACGGCCATCGCGACCGCACTCGGTACGATGGCGGCCCTTGCGTTCCAGCGTTATCGTTTCCGAGGTGCCACGCTTCTGCAGATTCTGCTCCTGCCCCCGATCACGATTCCCTGGCTGATCATCGGCACGGCCATGCTGGTGTTGTTCTTCTGGACCGGGATCGGACGAGGCCTGCATGCCATCCTGCTGGGGCATGTCGCCTTGTCGCTGCCTTACGTCATCGTCGTGGTCGGCGCGAGATTGCGCAGCTTCGGCGTCACGCTTGAGGAAGCGGCGGCCACTCTCGGAGCCGGCCCCTGGACCACTTTCCGGCGCGTGACCTTGCCGGTGATCGCGCCGGGTGTGGTCGCGGCGGCTCTCTTTGCATTCGCCGTCTCCTTCGACCAGTTCGTCATCTCCTATTTTCTCGCGCCACCAGGGGTTTCGACGCTGCCGGTCGAGATCTATTCCGCCATCCGCAAGGGCTTCACGCCGGAAATCAACGCCATTTCCACGGTGATCATACTGGTGTCCATGGGGCTGATGCTGGCAGTAGCACGCTTCTACCGTTTCGGAGGAGAGCGGTGAGCGCGGTCGAAGTGCACGAGACGGTAAAGCGCTACGGCGCGGTTGCCGCGCTCGATCGCGTGACGCTCAGGGTGGCGGAGGGCGAATTCTTCGGGCTTCTGGGTCCAAGCGGCAGCGGCAAAACCACGTTGCTGCGCGCCATCGCCGGCTTCGTCATGCCGGAGTCTGGAGAGATCCGCATCGACGGGCAACGCATCGAGACGGTACCGGTCCACAAGCGCGGCATCGGCATGGTATTCCAGAATTACGCGCTCTTTCCGCATTTGAGCGTCTTCGACAATATCGCCTTCGGTCTGCAAGTTCGCGGCATTGCCAAGGCGGAGATCACAGAGCGTGTCGCCGAGGCGCTACGCCTGGTGCGCCTTTCCGGACTGGAGGAGCGCCGGCCGCGCCAGCTTTCCGGCGGTCAGCAGCAGAGAGTTGCGCTTGCGCGCGCGCTGGTGACCCGGCCGAAAGTGCTGCTGCTGGACGAGCCCCTGGGCGCCCTGGACAAGCGCTTGCGGCAGGAAATGCAGGTGGAGCTGAAACAGATTCAGCGTACGGTCGGCATCACGACCCTCTTCGTCACGCACGATCAGGAGGAAGCGCTGACGCTCTGCGACCGTATCGCTATCCTGAGCGAGGGCCGGCTGATGCAGATCGGCCCGCCGGCGCAAGTCTATGAGCACCCACAGAGCCGATTTGCGGCCGAGTTCCTGGGCGAGGCCAACCTTTTCTGCGGCAGCGTCGAGCGGGGTGCCGCCGCGGGCGGCAAGGTGCGCACGACCGCGGGGGTTGCGGTTGAGAGCGCATTGCCGCCGCCGGACGGCGAAGCGATTCTGGCGGTACGGCCGGAGAAGATCCAACTCGTCGATCCTGCCAAAGACGCGCCCGCCCGCGCCAACCGGGTTGAAGGGCGCATCTTGCGTTCGATCTATTCCGGCAGCAGCATCGCCTACCGGATCGAGATTCCCGGCCAGGAGCTGACCGTATTCGAGCAGAACCGCGCCGCCGCGCCGCGTGATGCCGGCGCCGCCGTAACTCTCTTCTGGGCGCCCGAGCACAGCATCTGGGTCACGCCATGACCAGTAGCCGTGCTTTCCGGGATCGCTTCGTCACCTGCGGGTTGTCATGAGATTGAAGGGCGCGCTGGGCGCCGACACGCTCCACATCGTCCTCGACATGCAGCGGCTGTTCGTTGAGCACCCCGACTGGTCGGTGCCCGAGCTGCCAAAGCTCGTGCCGCCGATTTTGAGGCTGATCGGCAGCCATCCGCACGAGACCTTGTTCACGCGCTTCGTCACGCCGCGCAGGGCGGAAGATGCGCATGGACAATGGCGGTACTATTACCGGCGTTGGCAGAGCGTGACGCTCTCGCACATGGACCCTGCACTGCTCGACCTTGTGCCGCCTCTGGCCCGGCATGCGCGACCTGATTCGATTTTGGACAAGCGTAGCCATGGCGGTTGGGAAGACCCCGCCTTCGTCAAGGCCATCGGACGCCGTCGAGCATCGACGCTGGTGCTGACCGGGGTAGAAACCGATGTCTGCGTGCTGGCGTTCGCTCTCGGTGCGACCGATCGTGGCTACCGCGTCATAATCGTGGAGGATGCCGTTGCCTCCTCCTCGCCCGCGGGCCACCACGCCGCGCTCGAGGCGATTTACCCGCGCCTTGATCAGCAGATCCAAATTGCCAGCCTTGAGGGAGTGCTCGCGGCCTGGCCCGACCGGAGAGCGGAATGATCGGGACTGATATCGTCCCGGCCGAGCGCGCTTGGAATAGTTGGGACTCCGATCATCCCGCGGCGATGCGGTATCTGCCGCTGGGCCTGGAGCTGCGTCCCTGCACCTATGCAGCCAGCCGCAACGACTTCACCGACTATCCCGCCGGCGCGCCGGGTCTCAGCTTGGGTCAACGCCGGGTCACCGCCGATGGCGTTTGGCTCCGGCTCGCGCATGCCGGAACCGAGCTCGAGCTTCGCTACACCTCTCCGGATCCGACGACATTGATCGGCCGTTATCGCGTGCTCAAGCACGGCGAATGGGGCCTGCGCTTCTGGGTCGTGCTCGCACTGCGGCTGATGGCGCCCGAGCGCGCTGGCGCATCGGCGCGCTGGCGGTTCGACCCGCGGACAGGGTTTGCTCAGGCGGTTCATCGGAGATGGAAGGTTGCGGTCGGGGCCAGCCGCCGCCCGCTTCTGGTGACGGCCCATTCCTCGCTTGCGGCATTGCGCGAGGAGATGCAGAGCAAGGGCTACTGGTATCTCGATTCGCGGAGCACCTCCGGCACGCTTCTGGCGTTGCGCTACAATCTGGAAGAGATGCCGGGTTTGACCTTCGTCGCCACCGTCGCGGCGGATCCGGGCACGGCGGTACGGCGTGTCGGAGAGACGCTTTCGCGGCTTCAGCCGTCATCCCCCGCGAGTGGAGAGGGTTGGAGCGGTGGTGGATCGCGAGACCAGAGCGCCGACCCGCTGGCCGCCGTGCGTGATGTGATTACCTGGAACACGGTTTGGGACCCGGTGAATCATCGCCCCTACACGACGCTCAGCCGGAACTGGGGCATGCAGAAATTCGGTGGCTGGGGTGTGTGGCTCGACGATCTGTTTTTCCATGCGCTGATGGCGAGCGCGATCGATCCCGACCTCGCGCGCGAAAATCTCGAGGCTGCGCTGGGCAACGCCACGCCCGAGGGCAATCTTGCCTGCCTCATCACCGGTCGAGACGCGTGGCTCGACCGTTCGCAGCCCCCCATCGGAAGCTTCATCGTCTGGCTTCTTCATACGCGTCTCGGTTCGCGGGAGCTGTTGCGCCGCGCCTGGCCCGTTTTGGATGCCAATCACCGCTGGTGGCTGGCGCGGCGCGACGGCAATGGCGACGGGCTTTACGAATATGGCAGCTCGGATATCGGCGCTGGGCTCTATATCGGCACGAAGCTCGCGGCCAAGGACGAATCCTTTATGGACAATTCCCCGGTCCATGACGAGGCCGAATTCGATCTGAAAACACGGACGCTGAATGCCGCCGATGTCGGCCTCAACAGCCTGATCGCGTTGGACGCGGAAATGCTGGCGCTGATCGCGGAGGTGCTGGGGAAAAAGCAAGCAGCGCGCCGCCATGCCGAAAGCGCGGAGGCTTTGAAGGCACGTATCGCCGAGCGGCTCTGGGATGGCGAGCGGCAGGTCTTTGCCAATCGCCTCTGGTCGGGACGCTTTGTTTGCTCCCTGGCGCCGACCAGTTTCTTTCCGCTTCTGGCAGGAGCGGCGCGCCCCGAGCAGGCGAGCGCCATGGTACGGCTCCTCGGCGATCCCCGGAAATTCGGCGGCGAGTGGCTCTTGCCCTCGGTCACTCGCGACGATCCGGCTTTCGCCGACAATGTCTATTGGCGGGGCCGGATCTGGCCGCCGCTGAACTTTCTGGTCTGGGCGGGCTTGCGGCGGGCCGGCTTCATGGCGGAGGCGAGCCTGCTCGCCGAGAATGGCTGGCGCCTGTTCCGGCGCGCCTGGGCCGACCGCAAATGCCCGGAAAACTATTCCGCCACGACCGGAGAGGCCTTTGACCAGCCGGACACGGATTCCTTCTATGGCTGGGGCGCGCTGATGCCGTTCATCGCCCTCGGCGAGCGCATCGACGTGACGCCTTGGTGGGGTTGGTCTGTCGCGCGCGGCAAGAACGGCGAACGATCGGGTCCGGTCTGCTCGCCCTGGGGCGGATTGGAATCGTCGACGGAAACGGAAGCGATGACGCTCAGCATCGATGGACAGCCGCGCCTGATCACATCCGTTGAGCGCTTGACCGGGCTTTCCTTCGATGCCGACGCCGTGAAAGCCGAGCTGCCGCCCGGCCCCGCCGCGTGGATTGCCGTTCCCGCAGGAGACGGCCTGAAGGCGCGCCTCGACGGCAGCGTGCTGGCGGGTCGGCGGGAAGGGAACCGGCTTCGTTATTTGGTTCCAAAACGCAGCGCCTCCGTGAAACTCGAGCTCGTTCGATGATCATCTCGTTTGGCGCCGTCAATCTGGACCTGATCGCCTCCGTAGAGCGTCTGCCGCGTCCGGGCGAGACCGTGCTTGGGCCCGGCTATCGCACGCTTCCCGGTGGCAAAGGCGCCAATCAAGCGTTGGCCGCGCGTCGCGCTGGTGCTGAAGCGCATTTCGTCGGCTGTGTCGGCCGTGATGCCTTTGCCGAGCCAGCCCTGGCCGAACTCGTCGCAGCGGGCGTCGGTCTCGATCACCTGGTCCGAGATGCATCGGCGCCGACCGGCTGCGCGCTGATTTGCGTCGATCCCAAAGGCGAGAACCAGATCGCCGTGGCACTCGGCGCGAACGCGAAGCTGACCCAGCGTGCCGTACCCGATGCGCTGCTGCAGCAGGGTACGATCCTGATGCTTCAGCGCGAGGTCACGGCCGAGGAAATTTGGAGCCTGGCCCGGCGCGCCGCCACCCGGGGTGTGACGATCCTGCTCAACCTCGCGCCTGCCGGCCCTGTGCCCTCCGATCTCTTGCGCAAGCTCGATTGGCTCATCCTCAACGAAGGCGAGGCGGTCGATCTCGCCAAGGCGCAGGGGCTCAGCTCCGAAGGCGATGCAAAGACGATCGCCAGCGCGTTCAATATTGGCGTGGTGATCACATTGGGCGCTCGTGGCATCGCTGCCTGTAAGGGCGAGGCGCGGTGGCGCGTCCCGGCCCTCCCAATCACGCCGGCGGACACCACCGGCGCCGGCGATGCCGCGGTCGGAGTCTTCGCCGCCGCGCTCGATCGCGGGCTTGATCCGGGCGAGGCTTTGCGATGGGCCAGTGTGGCCGGCGGGCTCGCCTGTCTCACTCAGGGCGCGCAGAGCAGCCTGCCGACCGAGCGGGAGATCCACGAGGCTCTGCCGCGACTCGCACCGACTCTGGAGGCTGGTTGATATGGAGGATCGGATTGCGATCGGAGCGGTGGTCTTCGATCTCGGCGGGGTGCTCATCGACTGGAATCCGCGCCATCTCTATCGCAAGCTGTTCGACGAGGAGGAGGCGATGGAGAGATTCCTGAGGGAGGTGTGCTCCCCGGATTGGATTCGGCGCCTCGATGCCGGCCGCTCCTTCGAGGAGGGCTTGGCCGAACTTATGCTTCTCCACCCTGAACAGGAGCCGTTCATTCGCGCTTGGCGGGAGCGTTGGGAGGAAATGCTTGGCGGAGAGATCTCAGGCACGGTCGCTCTTCTGGAGGAGCTGCATTCAAGCGGAATGCCGCTCTATGCGTTGACCAACTGGTCGGCCGAGACATTCCCGATCGGACGCAGGCGTTTTGCGTTCCTGAACCGGTTCCGGCACATCCTGATCTCTGGCGAGGAGGGGGTGATCAAGCCCGACCCGCGAATCTTCGGGTTGCTGATCGAGAGGACGGGATTGATACCCGAGCGCACGATCTTCGTAGACGATTCGCAGGCGAATGTCGCGGCGGCTCTCGGGCTCGGCTTTCAAGCGATCCGGTTCATTGGAGCAGAGGAGTTGCGCGGCCATTTCCAGCGGCTGGGTCTCCTCTCGGGCTCCACGCCCCATCCCCATTGAAGCGACAGCACGTCGTCGTCATGGTGCGGAGATGATCGACAGGAACGGCATCGCCGACGCTTTGGAGCGAATCGCGCCGCACATCCGCACCACGCCCGTCCTGGAGCTGGAGAAGGGGGCGTTTGGGCTCAACGGTCGCCTTACGCTCAAGCTCGAATTCCTGCAAGTCACCGGCTCCTTCAAGCCTCGCGGGGCGTTCAACCGCCTGCTGTCTCATGAGATTCCATCGTCGGGCGTGATCGCGGCTTCGGGCGGAAATCACGGAATTGCCGTCGCCCACGCGGCGCGCCGGCTCGGGGTCAAGGCGACAATCTTCGTTCCGACCATCGCCGCGCCGGCCAAGCTTCGGGCCATCCGCGACACCGGCGCCGATGTGGCGGTGACCGGCGCGACCTATGCCGAGGCCCTTGCGGCCAGCGCGATTCGGGCAGAGACAAGCGGCGCGCTGGTCGTTCACGCGTACGACCAGCCCGAGGTTGTTCTGGGTCAAGGCACCGTGGGGCTCGAATTGCGGCGCCAGGCGCCGGACCTCGATAGCGTTCTGGTCGCGGTCGGCGGTGGAGGGCTCATCGCCGGAATGGCACTGGCCTATCAGGGTAGCGGCACCCGCGTCATTGGTGTCGAGCCGAACCTTGCGCCGACCTTGCATGACGCACTGGCGGCGGGGCGGCCCGTTCCGGTGGCCGTATCGGGCATCGCTGCCGATTCCCTCGGCGCGCGCGAGGCGGGCGGTCTTGCTTGCGAGATCGCGCAAGCTCAGGCCCTGCGCGTGCTGCTGGTCGAAGATGATGCGATCCAGGCGGCGCAGCGGGCGCTGTGGCGCGAGCTGCGCATCCTCGTCGAGCCCGGCGGCGCGGCGGCGCTGGCGGCGTTGCTCTGCGGTGCCTATCCCATCGAAGCGGGCGAGCGCGTCGGCGTTGTGCTGTGCGGAGCAAACACCGACCCCGCGGGTTTCGCTCCACGACCGTGACTACTCCCTATGCACCCTTAACCGGCTTGATCCGGCGGGCATCATCGTTTTTCTTCCACTAAACTGGAATCGTCGAGGAGGCGCAGATGGCGCATCGGGACTGGATGATCAAGGGACCCAAGATCTCCGCCTGCAATTGCGACTATGGCTGCCCGTGCGAGTTCAATGCACGTCCGACGCACCCGATCTGCGAAGGCCTGGAGGCGCATCGGATCGACCAAGGTCATTTCGGCGCCGTGAAGCTCGACGGGCTCATCATCGGTGCGCGCTACCGCTGGCCGGGGCCGGTTCATGAGGGGGGCGGCGTCGCGCAGGGCTTCATCGACGAGCGCGCCACGCCCGAGCAGCGCGATGCGCTGATCCAGATCATGTCCGGCAAGGAGCAGGAGCCGGCCACACCCTTCAACATCTATGGAGCAACCATCGCCCGTGAGCTGGACCTGATCGTGGCTCCCGTAGAGTTCAGCGCTGATCTCGAATCACGCACCGGCGGCTTCCGCGTGCCTGGAATGATGGAGATGAGCCTGGAGCCAATCCGCAACCCCGTGACCGGCGCGCCGCACCGGGCGCAGATCCGGCTGCCGGAGGGATTCGAGTTCCGCGAGGCCGAGATGGCCAGTGGCCGTTTCGAGTCCGCAGGTCCCGAGCTGGGTATGCAGCACCGTAATTGCTATGGCTTTCTGACATATGTCGCCTACGGACCCAAGGGCGTGATTGCCTGATGGGCGAGGTCGCTCTCCATCAGATTCGAGGATCTCGCCAAGCATGGCGGCTGGTGCTGCAGCGCGAACGCCGCGTCGTGACGGTAGCGCTTTTGGTCGTGGCGGGGTTGGCTTGGGTCTATCTCTTCGCCGGGGCGGGCATGCCCTCGATGGATGGAATGGACCCGAGCATGGTGATGGCGCCCTTGCCCTGGTCCCCCGGCTACGCCGTCGTGATCTTCCTGATGTGGTGGATCATGATGGCGGCGATGATGCTGCCGAGCGCTGCCCCGACTATTCTTCTCTACGACCTCGTCGCTCGGCGCTTGACGGATGGGCGAGCGTCGGCGACGCTGTCCTTCGCCTGGGGCTATATGCTGGTCTGGGGCAGTTTCAGCCTGGTCGCGGCAATCCTCCACTGGGCGCTCGACCAGAGCGGCCTCATGACCATGGCGATGGCCAGCGCTAGCTCATTCTTGGGCGGGCTTATCCTGATCGGCGCGGGAACTTGGCAGCTCACTCCGATCAAACGCGCATGCCTCGCCCACTGCCAAAGCCCGCTTCGGTTTCTTTCGCACCACTGGCGCTCGGGCCGATTTGGCGCTCTTCGCATGGGTATCGCGCATGGCGCCTATTGCCTCGGTTGCTGTTGGGTCATGATGGGGCTGCTCTTCTATGGGGGCGTCATGAACTTCGCCTGGATCGGAGGGCTCGCCCTTTATATCTTGATCGAGAAAAGCGTGCCGTTGGGGCACTGGCTGACCCGCGTCACGGGATGGACGCTGATTCTGGCCGGCATGATAGCGCTTGGCGCTCAATTCTAAGATCCGTGAATGGCCGGCGACTTGATGCCGAGAACTGCCGCCATTTTCGGATGTTTTCATCGGTTCGGCCGCGCGCTTCGTCCCTTGCGTGAGCCGACAATTTGGGAGAGGTGAAGCATGAGCGAGCCGACCGCGGCGGAAAAGGTCGTTCCATTCGTCTCGGCCCAGCCAAGGTCCCTCCCGCTTTGGGGCGAACACCTCTTCGATGCGCTGCCGATCGGCTTGTGCATCTGCGACCGGGACGGGGCGCTGATCCGCTACAACGAGCGCGCCGCGATGCTTTGGGGCCGCTCGCCGCAGATCGGCGAGGCTCGGCAGCGTTATTGCGGAGCGTTGCGCGCCTACACGCCGGACGGCGTGCCGCTCTCGCTCGACGAAACGCCGATGGCGGAAGTATTGCGGACCGGAATTCCGGCTGTCGATCGAGAGCTCACGATCGAGCGCCCGGATAGGACACGCATCTCGGTTCTGCTCAATGTCCGGCCGCTTTTCTCGGAGACGGGAGAGCTCGCCGGCGCGGTGAACTGCTTTCAGGACATCACTCGCCGCAGGCTTGCAGAAGAGAGGGTCAAGGAAAGCGAACAGCGGCTGCGTGAGCTGCTTCAAGGACTGCCCGCCGCCATCTACACCACGGATGCGGCCGGTTCCATCACCTTCTACAACGAAGCCGCCGTCGAGCTTTGGGGGTGTCGACCTGAGATCGGAACCGCGACCTGGTGCGGATCGTGGCGGCTGTTCTATCCCGATGGCAGGCCGATGCCGCACGATCACTGCCCCATGGCCCAGACGCTCAACCAGCGCCGCCCGATCAGAGGCGCCGAAGCCGTCGTGGAGCGTCCGGACGGCACGCGCGTTACCTTTGCGCCCTATCCGACACTCCTGCACGATTGCTCGGGCGCCGTGGTCGGGGCGGTCAACATGCTGGTGGACATCACCGAGCGCAAGGCGTCGGAGGAACGGCTGCGCCTGCTTGCCAGCGAGGTGGACCACCGGGCGAAGAACATGCTTGCGGTGATCCAGGCGCTGGTGCATCTGACCCAGGCCGATTCAATACCGGAGTTCAAGGAGGCGGTCGACGGCCGCATCTCGGCCCTGTCTCGTGCGCACACCTTGCTGTCGACCTCGCGCTGGGAAGGTGCCGATCTGCGCCGTATCGTCCAGGACGAGCTTGCTCCTTATCTGGGAGGCGAGAATGTCCGCGTGGCGATCGATGGCCCCTCTCTTTCGGTCTCCCCGCAGCTGGCCCAGTCGCTCGCCATGGTGGTGCACGAGCTGTCGACCAACGCCGTCAAGCATGGCGCAATCCACCAGCCGTCCGGCCGTATCGAGCTGCGCTGGTGGGGGATGCCGGGCGACCGACTGCTGTTCCGGTGGACGGAAAGCGGTTGCGCTGAGGCCCAGCCGCCGAGAAAAAAGGGCTTCGGCATGACCATCATTGAAGGGGCCGTCTGTCAGCAGTTGGGAGGTACCCTCGAAATGGAGTGGCGCAAGGACGGCTTGCGCTGCGAAATCGAGGTGCCCCTTTCTTAATCTCCGGCTTCACGCCCGATTCGGCACTCTTTCTGTTCGCAGATACGACACCCCGCTCTCGCGGCCGCGATGATGCTGCTCGTCTATGCCGCCATCGCCGGGGTTGCGACGATGGGTTCTGTGGTGGCTTGGCTGGATCTGAACAACCAGGGGTTAGGTGGCACTTGCCTCGCCTGCAAGTTCCAATCGCGTCAGGATCCAGTTGATATCCGAGGCCAGCTCTTTAAGAGAGTCCAGCGAGACCGGCAGGAACACGGTCGAGCTGGTCGGATCCATGAACTGTACTCCCGCTTCTCCGGTTTGCGGGTGAACGGTCGCCTCGATGGCGCGAACCGGGATGACGTAAGTCGGAACAGCAACTGCTCTTGTCATTATCTCCTCCTATCAAATCCGGCTCAGGGGACCGGCGAGGATTAGAGCGAAAGTTATTTAAAAACTCTATAATGAAGGTTGGTTAACCTCGTGGGACGGCGGGATTGTCTGCCGTCGCGCCGAGCTACTCCCCGTCTTTCAGCAGCCCGTGCCTTCCGGGCGGGCAGGGCGTCACCATGAGCGCGCGCGCGCCGGACTCATTCGACGATTCGAGGATCTTGTAGCAGCGCGGTGGACCGGGCTCCTCGGCGCAGCCCGCCGCAAGCAGCATCGCGCTCGCCGCCAGCCAATAAGCAATACGCATCTCCGCATCCTTAACTGCAGTTTTCGCTCGACGGGGCGGGCTCTCCAATCGCGCTATCCGCCGATCGACTTGTACGCGATGTAATACTTGTAGATGTTGCGCACGTAAACGACCGGTTCGCGGCTGATCACCTTGCCCGCGGCAATCTCGACATTGTCGAGCCAGACATTCGGATCGAGGCCGAGCTTCCCGGCATGGCGGCGAGCTTTGCGAATGTTGCCGGGACCCGCGTTGTAGGCGGCGAAAGAAAACAGGGTCTGATCCAGCTCCGTCAGTTCGGGATCGCTAAAATATTGGTCGCGCACGAAGCGCAGATATTTGACCCCGGCATGAACATTCGGCTCGGTGATGTGGATGTCGGGAATTCCCACATTGGGATCGCGCGCGGTCTGCGGCATTACCTGCATGATGCCGATCGCGCCGACCGGGCTGCGTTTGCTCTGATCGAGCCGGGACTCCTGGTACGCCTGTGCCCCGATCATCAGCCAATCGAACTCGTAGCGATCGGCATAGGTCTTGATGAGGCCGACTGTCGCCTTGAACTTCTCCCGCTCGCCCGGGGCCAGCGCGTTCTCGACCCATTTCGTATTCTTGAGATACTTTGCAAGCAGGATGTTGCCCAACTGTGTTCCCTTGCGGGCCGTATCGACAAAGGCGTTTACCGCCTCCTTCAATTGCGGGCTGTTCTTCCGGAACGCCCAGCCGAGCGACTGATTATCCGCAAGCACGAGATCGTCATGGATACGGAGATTGTCGAAGACCTGAACGAAAAAGTTGGCCGCGAAATCGTCGCCGATCGTCGCTGGAAACATTCCGGCGGACACCATCTCGAAGAAATCGTCCGTCGTCAGTTTCTCATCCGCCTCCACGACCAGGAACGGCTCCTTGCCTTCGGCGATCCGGCGATCATTCAGGTCCCGCAGATGCTCGTAGAAGCTGCTGGACCGCCGGATATGGATGGGCGTCCCTAGCAGATCCTCAGCTGTGCGAATATCGGGCGCAGCGGGACCTGTGACCAGCACCTCACGCACATTTGTGCCAAAAGGATCGCTGAAATCGACGATCGCGAGCCGATCGGGCGTGATGGTGAGCGAACCGGCAGCGATGTCGACCAGACCTTCCGTCACCATCGGAAAGAGCCGGTCACGGCTGGTCGGTATGACAACCAGTGTCAACCTGGCCGCCTGTTTGCCCAGGCGCTTCTTCAGGAACTCCTCGAATTTCAGCGCGAACTCGTAGGTCAAGCCCCGTTGATCGGGACCGTCGAGGAAATAGGTCGTCAATCCAAACGGAATCGCGATGCGGAGCATGCCCCGTTCGACCATCCCGTCAAGATCGCCGGTCCAATGGCTGAGGGCGGTGGCAAGTAACGGGTCATCGGGTATTTCCGCTTCGTCTTCGTCTTGCAGAGCTCCTGTCTGCGCCAGCGCGCGATAGGCGAAAAGCAGCGGTGGCGCGGCGAGAAGCGCCACGAGGAGTTCCCGACGGCCAAGCGGTGCGCAAGATTGCTGGACGCTCATGCCACTCCCTTTCGGAACATCGTTCCTGGAAAAGAGGCCGCACTTGTCAAAGCAACGGCGCTCAAGCCCAGAGGCTACGCGCGAACCAGAGATCGAGGTCAGAAGTCGAGCCCGGCGCCGACGCCGGCCTGCCAGCCGGTATTGTCGTTGCTCGTCGGGCCTCCATCCTCATAGTCGAACCATCCGACGAAGGCGGCGAGTAACACCCCCTCGCCCAATGTGTAACCCGAGCCGAGGGTGATGAAGTCGAGCTCGTCATTCTCGCCGTCGTTTACGTCCTCGTATTCGCCGTGGCTCCAGGCGATGCCGACATTGACCGCATCGAACGCGTAGGTCACGCCGATATCATAGACGGTGGCTTCGGTCACCGAATAGCCGTTGTAGCCGGTTGAATCCAGCCCATCGCCCATCGCGATCGATCCGCCCACGGTGAACCCGCCGAAGCCGATATTCGCGCCGGCCGCCCAAGTATAGGGGCTGTCGTCGTTGATGGCATTGCCGAAAGGACCAGGACCGTTGGTTTCGGCGTGAGCCTGGGAATATCCGCCGCCAGCCCCGATAGTAAAGCCGTCGAACTGACCGGAATAGTTTGCTCCGATCGAGACATAACTCGACACGAAATCCTGGGTGCTGCCGGTGCCGAAACCGGTGCGGTCCTGGCTGGCATCTGGCGCGTAAGAGACGGCGAGCTGGAAACCGCTGAAGGAGGGCGTGAAGTAGATGATCTTCGAGGAGTCGCCGTCGAACGGAGTGGTCGAGTTGGTCGACACGACCTGGCCGGAGGCCAAGCTCTGGAAGGTGAAGGAGGGCGAATTCACGCCGAAAAGGAAGTTCGTCGGGTTCGGAGAGGTGTAAGACATCAGCTTGCGGGCGTCGTCCTCGTCGCCGATGCGGACCTCGCCGAAGCCGCCGCGGAAATAGATCCAGCGCTCATCAATTTGGTCACTGTCGGACTGAAAGCCTTCCAGCTCGACTCGGCCGCCGACCGTAACGCCGTTATCCAAGGTCTGGGTTATCTGGAAAAACACCTCGAAGTCTTCGTTGATGGCTTGGTTGTGCCTATTGTCGCCAGACTCGCCGGTGCTGTCATCCTGGTCGACGAAGCCGTAAGCGGTGTTCCAGACGCCATTGATCGTCACATCGAACTTCGCATGGGCTTGGCCCATGCCGATCGCGCTGGCGGCCATCAATGCCGTCGTTCCCAACAGAACTCTTTTCATCTTATGGCCCCCTCCAAGATCAAGGCTGGAGGAGTCAATCCCCCTGTCAGCCTTCCGAGTCTTGGCCCACGGCACCGGAGTAGAACCGCGGAGGATAGAGGGTCAACGCGAAACCAAAATGAGATTCGAGATCAATCATACCGTGTGGCGAGCGAGTTACAGACAAGCTGGTGATTGGCCGCGAACTTAAGGCTACCTCTTGTGCAGTCACTTCTAGTTCGGAAGATCACAAAAACTTGAAGAGCAATCACGGGCACCCTTTGATCCAGATCAACAACGTTCCGTTTGGTGCGCCTTACATCTGATCCGACTTAGGGATCACTTATTTAGGGACCACTAATGACCACTCAGGTTGCAACGGCCGGACAGGAGAGCAGGGCAGCCGGCGTATCGCCAAAATTGACGCTCCTGCCCTTGGTCGCACTCGTCGTCGGTTCGATGATCGGCGGCGGCGTCTTCAATCTGCCGTCCGACATGTCGAGAAGTGCTGGTCCTGGCGCGATCGTGATCGGCTGGATCGTGACCGGCATCGGCATGTTGATGCTCGCCTTCGTCTATCAGGGTCTGGCCATGCGCAAGCCTGGCCTCGACGCCGGCCCTTACGCCTATGCCAAGGCGGGCTTCGGCAATTTCATCGGATTCAACAGCGCCTGGGGATACTGGATCAGCGCCTTCCTCGGCAACGTCGCCTATGCGGTCGCGATCTTCTCGGCGCTGTCCTACTTCGCTCCGATGTTCGGGGACGGCAACAACCTGCCGTCCATCATCGGGGCGTCGATCTGCCTTTGGCTGATCCATGCCCTGGTGCTGAAGGGCATACGGCAGGCGGCGTTCGTCAACCTGATCACGACCGTCGCCAAGCTGGCGCCGATCATGCTCTTCATCCTGGTGGCGATCATCGCCTTCAACTGGGACCAGTTCACTTTCGATTTCTGGGGCCGGGCAGGCGGCGCTGAGAATGCCGGGCTTGGCTCGGTGCTCGACCAGGTCAAGAGCACGATGCTGGTGACCTTGTGGGTCTTCATCGGCATCGAGGGTGCAAGCGTCTACTCCGCCCGCGCGGCCAATCGGCGAGATGTCGGGCGGGCGACCGTGCTCGGCTTCCTCGGAGCTCTCGGCATCTATGTGCTCGTGTCGCTTCTGGCCACCGGGGTGTTGAGCCAGCCCGAGCTTGCCGACCAGAAGGTTCCTTCGATGGCCGGGGTCCTTGCCTCGGTGGTCGGGCCCTGGGGTGCGGCCGTCATCAATATCGGTCTGATCGTTTCGGTCGGGGGCGCATTCTTGGCCTGGACGCTTCTCTGTGCGGAAATTCCCTATATCTGCGGCCGCGACGGCACCTTCCCCAAATGGTTCGCCGCGGAGAACGCCAACGGCTCGCCGGTCAACTCGCTCTGGGTCACCAATATCCTTATCCAGCTGTTCCTGGTGCTCTCGTTCTTCTCGAAGAGCGCCTATCAGTTCTTCTACTTCATCGCTTCGGTGGCCATCCTGCCTCCTTACGTCTTCTCCGGCGCCTATGCGCTGAAGCTGGCGCTGACGGGCGAGGGCTACGGAACGGCGGAGCGCGGGCGGACCCGCGATTTGATCGTAGGCGCGGTCGCCACCCTTTATGGACTCTGGCTCGTCTATGCCGCAGGGCTCTCTTACCTGTTGATGTGCGCGGTGCTCTTCGTTCCGGGCATCCTCGTCTATGTCAAGGCGCGTAGGGAGACGGGGCAGGCAGCCTTCACAGGGATCGAGGCGCTGATCGCCGCAGCAATCGTCGCGCTCGGCGTCTACGCAGGCTGGCTCTTATGGACCGGCCAAATCAGCCCGCTTTGAACGGAGTGGAAGCTTCTTCGGATCACGGATTACGGGAGAGGAAGATGTTCAAGCTCGGGGTTCACTCTGAGGTCGGCAAGCTGAATGCGGTGATGGTGTGCCGGCCCGGTTTGGCGCATCAGCGCCTCACGCCCGGAAACTGCCATACCCTGCTATTTGACGATGTGCTGTGGGTGCACGAGGCGCAGAAGGACCACTACGACTTCGCGCTGAAGATGCAGGAACGAGGCACCGAGGTCCTGGACCTGCACGATCTGCTGACCGCGGTTCTGGAAGAGCCCGAGGGACGAGCCTTCATCCTCGACCGCCGTATCACGTCGAATCATGTTGGCGTCGGCGCTGCGGTGGCGATGCGTCCTTGGCTCGACGAGATGCCGGCCAAGCAACTGGCCGAACATCTGATCGGCGGCATCGCCGTCGACGACCTCCCTGAAAACGGCATGAAGAAGATGATGAGCGAGGCGTTCGGTGGCGCCGATTTCGTGATCCCGCCGATTCCCAATACCCTGTTTCAGCGCGATCCCTCTTGCTGGATCTATGGCGGGGTTACGTGCAATCCGATGTTCTGGCCGGCGCGCAAGCCGGAAACCCTGCTCCAGCGCGCCGTCTACAAGTTTCACCCGCTGTTTAAACAGGGCGATTTCAAGATCTGGTGGGGTGATTCGGACGAAGACTTCGCCAATGCCACGATGGAAGGCGGCGACGTCATGCCGGTCGGGAAGGGGCTGGTGCTGATCGGGATGGGCGAGAGGACCAGCCGGCACGCGGTGATGCAGGTCTGTCGCGAGCTGTTCCGGAACAAGGCGGCCTCGCGCGTGATCGCATGCCTGATGCCCAAGAGCCGGGCGGCGATGCATCTCGATACGGTCTTCAGTTTCTGTGATCGCGATATCGTCACCGTCTTCCGCGAGGTGGTCGATCAGATCGCCTGCTACAGCGCCTATCCCGGCAAGGAGCCGGTCGGCATCGAGATACGCAAGGAGACGAAGCCGCTTTTGGAGGTGGTTCCGGAGGCGCTGGGGTTAAAAAAGCTCCACGTCGTCGAGACCGGAGGAGACGCCTACGACGCACAACGCGAGCAGTGGGACGACGGAAACAACGTCGTCGCGTTAGAGCCCGGCGTCGTCGTCGCCTACGACCGGAACATTCACACCAACACTCTTCTGAGAAAGGCGGGCATCGAAGTGATCACCGTACGCGGAGCCGAGCTTGGCCGCGGGCGTGGCGGTGGCCATTGCATGACCTGCCCTGTCTCCCGCGACCCAGCCTATTGAATGCCATCAATGTCGACGGAGGGAACCCGTGAGCTTCAATCTGCGCAACCGTTCGCTCTTGACCGTGCAGGACTACACCCAACGGGAGTTCCGCTACCTCCTGGATCTCGCGCGCGATCTCAAGCGGGCGAAGTACTCGAGGACCGAGCAGCGGCATCTCGAAGGAAAGGAGATCTGCCTGATCTTCGAGAAGACCTCGACCCGCACCCGTTGTGCCTTCGAGGTCGCGTGTCATGACCAGGGCGCGCATGTCACCTATCTCGATCCGGCGGGCTCGCAAATCGGACACAAAGAATCCTTCAAGGACACCGCGCGCGTGCTGGGGCGCATGTATGACGCGATCGAGTATCGCGGCGCTTCTCAGGAGGGCGTGCAGCAGCTCGCGGAATATGCCGGCGTGCCGGTCTATAACGGGCTAACCGACGAGTATCACCCGACCCAGATGCTTGCGGACATCATGACCATGCGCGAGCACAGCGACCGGCCGATCCACGAGATCAAATACGCCTATGTCGGCGATACCCGCTCGAATATGGGCCATTCGCTGATGATCGCCGGATGCCTGATGGGAATGGATGTGCGCATCGCTGGCCCAAAGAAACTCTGGCCAACCCAGGAATACAGGAAGATCGCCCAGGATTTGGAGCGTAAGCACGGCGCCAAGCTCACCATCACCGAAGACCCCAAGGCCGCGGTGAAGGGGGTGGACTTCATTCACACGGACGTCTGGGTTTCCATGGGCGAGCCGAAGGAGGTTTGGAAGGAGCGCATCGACCTCTTGAAGCCCTATCAGGTGAATGACGCCCTGATCGAGGCAAGCGGAAACCCGCAAGTGAGGTTTATGCACTGCTTGCCCGCTTTCCACGATACAGAGACGGTCGTGGGTCGTCAGATCGCCGAAACTTACGGCATGACGAACGGGCTTGAGGTCACCAACGAGGTGTTTGAGTCAGAGCGGAACATCGCCTTCGAGCAGGCCGAGAATCGGATGCACACGATCAAGGCGCTGCTGGTCGCCACCTTGGGAGATTAAGGGCCATGCGCATCGTCGTCGCTCTGGGAGGCAACGCGCTTCTGAAACGTGGCGAGCCGATGACCGCCGACGCTCAACGCCGGAATGTGAAGATCGCGGCCGAGGCGCTGGCGCCTGTCGCGCGCGACCATCAGCTCGTCATCAGTCACGGCAACGGCCCCCAGGTCGGGCTCCTTGCCCTTCAGGGCGCGGCCTACAAGCCGGACGAGGCCTACCCGCTCGACGTCCTGGGCGCGGAAACCGAAGGGATGATCGGCTACATGATCGAGCAGGAGCTCGGCAACCTGCTGCCGTTTGAGGTGCCCTTCGCCACGCTCCTGACCATGATCGAGATCGATCCCGACGATCCGGGCTTCGCCAATCCGACCAAGTTCGTTGGCCCGGTTTACGATAAGTCGACCGCCGACCGCATCGCCAAGGAAAAGGGTTGGATCTTCAAGGCGGACGGTGACAAGTGGCGACGGGTCGTGCCTTCTCCTGAGCCCAAGCGCATCTTCGAGATCCGGCCCATCCGGTGGTTGTTGGAGAGGGGCACCATCGTCATCGCGGCCGGCGGCGGCGGCATTCCGACCATGTATCAGCGTAGCGCGAACCGCAAGTTGATCGGCGTCGAGGCCGTCATCGACAAGGACTTGGCGAGCGAGCTTCTCGCTCGCGAACTGGCCGCCGACCTTTTCATAATGGCGACCGATGCCGCCGCCGTCTTCGTGAATTGGGGCAAGCCCGATGCCAAGGCCATTCATCGGGCGAGCCCGGCGTCGATGCGGGACTATCAGTTCCCGGCCGGCTCGATGGGACCCAAGGTCGACGCCGCCTGCCGCTTCGCAGAAGCCACCGGCAAGACCGCCGCGATTGGTGCGCTGGCCGACATTCCGGCCATAGTGGCGGGCGAAAAAGGAACGCTGGTCAGCTCCGACCGCAAGGGCCTTTCATGGCACCGCTGATCGAGCCGACGGGATCGGGCGAACACCCGGTTGGATGCCGCAAGGGCGACCGAGACGGTGATGGCGGCAACTGATCCGACCTTGCCCGGGTCCACGGAAGAACCGGCTCAGCCCGCGCGCAGACCATCTCTCCTCGACGCCTTGATTCCGGTCGGCGGACTGATCGTCCTTCTGGCCTTGTCTTTTTATCTCTACGGCGCGGACGCCTCTCAAGGACCCAACCAGATCGCGCTCGTGTTTGCCGCCGTGCTGGCAACATTGATCTCTTTCAAGAATGGAAGGCCCTGGGCAAGCATTCGCGCCGGCGCGGTTGAAGGCGTGTCGAGCGGTTTGGCCGCCATCTTCATTCTTCTGGGCGTCGGTGCGCTGATTGGAACCTGGGCGATGAGCGGCACCATCCTCGCCATGGTCTATTACGGGCTGCAGCTGCTTTCGCCGCAATATTTCTATGCCAGCGCCGCGCTGATCTGCGCCGTGGTCGCCACCGCGATCGGCAGTTCCTGGACGGTCGCGGGGACGATCGGCATCGGCCTCATGGGCATCGCCGCGACGATGGAGCTCTCGCTGGCGATCACCGCCGGGGCGGTGATCTCGGGCGCCTATTTCGGCGACAAGACCTCGCCGCTATCAGACACCGCCAATCTTGCGGTGGCCGCGGCGGGATCGGAGATTTTCAGCCATATCAAGGAATCGTTGCGCATCTCGGTGCCGGCCCTGGTGCTTGCGCTGGTGTTTTTTGCGCTGATCGGGTCGCCGGGAGATTTCGACGCCTCCGCCGAGCTGACGCGGATCGGCGATCGTCACCACATCACGCTCTGGGCCTTTTTGCCGCTCCTGGCGGTATTCGTACTGGCGATGCTGCGCACGCCACCCTTCCTGGCGATCTTCGCTGGCGCGCTGCTGGGCGGCGTCTTGGCGGTGGTCCAATCACCGGACAAGGTGCTTGAATTCGCCGACGCTCCGGACATTCCGCAGTCACTGGCGCTTTTGAAGGGCGCCTGGTCCGCACTGGCCACCGGCTATCAATCAAGCACGGGCGATCCGGCCTTGGACCAGTTGTTGAGCCGCGGCGGCATGGCAAGCATGATGGTGACTGTATGGCTGATCATGACGGCCCTGGCCTTCGGAGCGGTGGTCGAGCAGGCGGGGCTGTTGAATCGGCTGGTCGATCCGATCATCGACAAGGCGAAATCGGTCGCAGGCTTGGTCGGCGTGGTGATTGGAACCGCGATCGGCGCCAACCTGCTGACCTCCGACCAGTATATCGCCATCATGCTGCCCGGACGGATGTTCCGGATGGAGTTCAAGCGCCGGGGCTTGGCGCCGGTCCTGCTGTCGCGCGTAGTCGGCGATTCCGCCACCGTGACCTCGCCGCTGATCCCCTGGAACAGCTGCGGCGCCTATATGGCGGCGGCTCTGGGTATCCCGGCTTCCAACTATCTGATCTACTGCTTCTTCAACCTTTTGAATCCGCTGATTTCCTTTCTGTTCAGCCTCATTGGGATCGGGATCGTGAGAGTGAACCCGGAAGCAGGCGACCAAACCGGAGACAAGCATTCCGAAAGCACCTCTCTTCCCAATATGGAGGCACCCTTGGGAGCAAAGACCGGACAGCCTTGATCTGGCGTACGGGAAAACGCGTCAAATCGTGGTTCCCGCCACAGTTGGCCGTTAAACCTCTCTAAGTCTCTGCTCCTGCACACTCGCGCCCGACAGGGGGGCGAGGTTGTCCATGGGGGCGCTTCGGAGGGATTTTCGCGAGCTTTGCATAAAGCTTGCCTCGATCGCTTTACTTTTGGCGCCGCTTTGCCTGGCCGGGCCTGCCGCACGTGCGGAACAGGTGACCGAAAAGCGTGTCGACCTGACGGTGCCGGACCTTCAGGCGGTCGGCGATGCCAGGCTCCAACTGCGCGCGGCGTTGAGCGCCGCTGAGGAGGGTGCAGGCAGTCTGTTCCAGCCGCGCCTTGAAACGCGCTCGCCATATTACGGCGGCATCTTCGCGGCCGCGTCGACCGCGAGCGCGGTGATGACCGGTGCGGAGGGAGAGTCCTCGGACATCCGGTTCGATGGCCGCGGCATGGCCTGGCTGAAGCAGGTCTATGCGGGCTGGTCCTCCGGCGCGCTTCTCGGCGCGCTGGGAGAGGATGCGGTAAGCCTCTCCTTCGGGCGCGAAATGGCCGATGACGGGACGGGCCTTCTCGAATGGGACGCCGACCCCGATCGTTGCGCTGCCGACTGCTGGATGCGGCGCCAGCCCGCTCAATTCGACAGTGCGACCATGACGGTGAAGCACGGGCCGGGCCGGCTCCGGCTGTTTCATCTCCAAGGCAAGGACAAGGACAATCTGAGACTCGGCGGGTTGGATGCCAGGCTGATGCCGGGCCCGCTGATTGTCGGCGCGAGCTATTTCCGGCCGATCGACCGGGCGACCGAAGGGGCCGATCTGGCCGCCGATTGGGGCCAGGGCGAACTGGGTTACGACCTTGCCCACTTGGCCCCCTGGTCACCCATTGTGACGGTCCGCTACCGGGTAGCCCGTGGCCAGGTTGCCGGCGACGCGCTGCCCTTGGCCCTCAACCTCGGTGCCGGCGAGCCTCTGGCCCTCGCGGAGGAGGGGGCGTCGGCCGATCTGCGACTGACGCTTCGCCCGCGAGCGCCTTTGCGGCTCGATCTCCTCTACGCCAGTCGTTCCTCGATTGGATCAGCGCACGAATTCGTGGTTCAGGCGGAAGAATCCCCTCGTCCGGGCGTTTCCTTGCGCATGGGCGGCGGGCTCGCCACGCCCGCCGCTGATTTGGAGGAGGACGCCTTGGAAAAACGCGTCTCCGTGGCGTTGGCGCTGTCCTTCTGAAGAGGCATCTCCGCCGTGAGGCCCGCTCTCCGATCGGGCAGCCCCGGATAAGTTCTCCCGGACTTGATGGGGTGCAGGCATTCTGCCGCAATGGGCGGGTCGGCGGCACAGGTTTGCCTCAGTCGAGAGCAGGTTGACGATTTCCGCGAGCGGGGCTTTACGGTGGTGCGCGGCGTGTTCGGCGCCGAGGAGGTGGTGGGGATGGCTGCCGCCTTTGACCGTATCCGCGCGCAGGGCTTAACCTACCCCGCCAGCTATCGCCATCAGAATGTATTCTTCCGGCAGAGCAAGGATGCGAAGCTCGGGCGCGTGCTGCGCCTGGTTCAATGGCCCTCCTATTTCGACGCCACGCTGGACGCGGTGCGACTCGATCGGCGGATGCTGACGATCCTGGCTCCTCTCATAGGTGCGAACCTCAAGCAGATCATCAATCAGCTGCATTGGAAGCCTCCCGGCGCGGCTGCGGCGGAATTCGCCTACCACCAGGATATTCGCTTCCGCCGACCTCGCAGCGCCTTCCGCGACCTGCCCACCTCCTATGTCCAGACCGGCATCGCCGTCGATCCGCATCGCTCCCTCAACGGATGCATGCGCATGCTTCCCGGCAGCCACCTGCTGGGCGAGCTGCCGCTCGATCAAGCTGGTCCGGTGCTGACGCGCAGCGCGAGCGATGAGGAGCTGCGTCGTGTCGGCCTCGATCCGGCGGATCTACTCGATATTGAGTTGGAGCCGGGCGATGTCGCCCTTTGGCATCTATTGACCGTCCACGGCTCGGGCCCAAATCGCTCCGAGATGGACCGCCGTTTCTACATCAACGGATATGTCGTGGGGGCGAATTCCGATCGCGGCGTTTGGGCCTTCCGCGAGGGCGAGCCTTGCGCGCTGGGTGAGCCGGTCCTGATCCATTACGAGGATCTGCATCGACACCCCGAGCCCTTTTTTGTCGAGGCGGACTGAAGCCAAGTTCGCGGGTGGCCGACAGAGGCTTCGCCGGTTACTTAAGATGATCTGCATAGTGACCTTGCTCGGTGAGGTGATGCAGTCGTTCGCGTAGGACCGGTGCGGGTTGATTTGAGTAAAAGCGCGATCGAGGGGTATTCCATTCATTGGCGAGCGAACCATATCAGCGCGGGAGGAGCGGCTGTGCCATGACTAGGGCCGAGACATGCCGAAGCCGTTGGCTGATCTCCCCGTTACGGCTCATCGGCTCCGCGGTGTTGCTCGTCCTGAGTCTGTCCGCGTCGCTGGCCGAGGAACGGCCCAGCCCGATAGCGCCATATCGCTACACCTCCCCTCCAACCGGAGCGCTTGATTCCCTGGAGCAGCAGAAGGCCTTATCTTATCGCAACGAGCTTGCCGCCCAACGGCGCCTTCAGCAGTTGGACAGCACGCCGCAGGCGGGAACCGCCGCGCAGCTTCGCAGCCAAGGAGATCTCAATCGGGAAACAAATCGCATCGATCAGATGCTGCAGCGATAAACGCCTCATGGATCCGTGCGGCGGAACTTCACTCTCCGCCGTGCTTTTCTAGCCGGCCATTTCGGCCGGCTCATATTGCCAACGCAACCAAATGCCGCAGAGCGTAAAGAGACAGGGGATGCCCGTATGAGCAGATCAAGATTAACGCTCAGCCTGATCGCCTTGATGATGCTTTCACAGACCGCGGTCGCCGGAACGCTCGACGATATTCGCGAGCGCGGCACGATCCGGATTGGAGTGCGACAAGATGCTCGTCCTTTCTCCTTTTATAACGAGCTTGGAGAGCCCTCCGGTTACACCGTCGAGCTTTGCCGCGCAGTCTCGGTGCACCTCAAGGCGGCGGCAGAGCTGCCGGAGCTCAAGATCGAGTATGTCAAAGTCACGGCCGAAGACCGCTTCGATGCGGTGAAGGAGGGCCGGATAGATCTTCTCTGCGGGGCGACGACCATCACTCTGTCGCGCCGCGAGCAGGTAAGCTTCTCCTCCCCCATCTATGTGACCGGCGCGGCGATCCTGTTCCGGGCCGACGGCCCGCAATCCTTCGCCGAACTGGAGGGGCATAAGATCGGCGTGCGGTCGGGAACCACGACCGAGCAGTCGCTGATCGAGACCATCGATCGCTTCGGCATCAAGACCGAGATCATGCGGTTCGCCGATCATCAGTTGGCGGTGGAGGCGCTGGCCGCAAAGAACATCTCCGCCTATTTCGCCGATCGCGCGATTCTGGCCGAGCTGCTCAAATCCTCTCCCTCCGAGGGCATCAAGCTGTCCGAGTCGGTTCTGAGCGTCGAACCTTACGGCCTTGCCTTGCGGCGCGGCGACGAGGATTTCAGGCTCGAGGTCGACCGGGCGCTGGCGCGGATCTTCAAATCCACCGAGCTCACCAAAATCTACCGTGGGACGTTCGGGAACCGGCCACCGGGCGCCCTGCTGGAGGCAATCTACCTCCAGGGCGCCCTTGAGGAGTAGGAGCGGAGGGAGAGCAGAGCCATGTTCAAAAGACATCCGTCTGGTCTTTCGCGCCGTGACCTGTGCCGGGCGGCGCCCATTGTGATGTTGACACTCAGCCTGCCAGGCGGGGCGCTGGCCGCAACAGCTTCGGAGATCGACGCCAAGGCCGACAACGCGCTGGACAGCCTCTATCGGACGAACGAGGGGGCGCGCGCCTTGGCCGACAAGGCCAAGGGCGTCCTCATTTTTCCCTCGATCATCAAAGGCGGCTTCGTCCTTGGCGGCGCCTATGGCCAGGGGGCCTTGCGGGTCGGCGGCAAGACCGTCGGCTACTATAATTCGGTGGCCGCATCCTACGGACTCCAGATCGGCGTCCAGAGCTTTAGTTACACTCTGCTTCTGATGACGGACGAGGCGCTGGCGCATGTCCAGAAATCCGACGGCTGGGAGCTGGGCGTCGGGCCTTCGATCGTCGTCGCCGATGAGGGCTTCGGCAAAAAGGCCTCCACCACCACCCTTCAAAGCGATATCTACGCGTTCATTTTTGGACAGGAAGGACTGATGGCGGGCCTCGGCATCGAGGGATCGAAGATCACGCGCATCGAACGTTAGGCGGATCCTTGAAAGGGACCCTGGGTAATCGCATGGCACGCGCCGGTAGCGTTCCCTTGCAGCCCAAGAGAGCCGGCGGACTGGCCGTGCACATCCTATCCAAGAGCCTCTTTGTCCTGGCCATTCTTGCCGTCGGCGGTTGGACAGAGCTTGTGCTTCTCTATGCACCGGTGCTGTCCGGTCAGGCGCGGCTTCCCGCCGCCCTGGCAGTAGCCATGTTGGCGCTGCTGGCGCTTGCCGGCGTCTTCCTTCGACGGTTGCGGCCGGCGATCCTCGCTCTAGGGGTCGCCGCCGCGCTGGCCACTGTGGCCTGGGCGCTGATCGAGCCTTCCCATGCCGGCAACTGGCCGCCGGAGGTCGCGAGAATGGCCGAAGCCTCGATCGAGGGCGATCGCGTCACCATCCGCAACATCCGCAATTTCGACTGGAATGGAACGGATCGGTTCCTCGAACGCTGGGAGGAGCGCAGCTATTCCCTCTCCGCGCTGAGCCGCCTGGACCTGATCGCCTCCTATTGGGGCGGTCCGCATATCGCGCATCTGATGGTCAGCTTCGGTTTCGATACGGGCGAGCAAATCATCGCGTCGATCGAAATCCGGCGACGCCGGGACCAGGAATATTCGACCCTTCAAGGCGCCTTCCGGAACTACGAGCTGATCTATATTCTCGGTGACGAGCGCGATCTCTTGCGGCTGCGAACGACCTTCCGCAAGGAGCGCGTCCATCTTTTCCGGCTGCGCACCCCCCCTGAAAATGCACGCCGCCTCTTTCTCGAATATTTGCGAACGATCAACGCGCTTGCGCAGAGGCCGCGCTTCTACAACACCCTCTGGACCAATTGCACCAGCCAGATCCGCGTTGCGGGTCTTGCGGCGGGCGCCGTCCTGCCCTGGGACTGGAGGCTGCTGCTGACCGGGCATACACCCGAATATCTCTATGCGCGCGGCTCGCCCGACACGCGCCTGCCGTTCGAGGAGTTGCAAAACCGCGCGCAGATCAACGAGGCCGCCGATCGGGCTGGCAAGAGCCCGCTGTTTTCCATACTTATCCGCGAAAATCTTCCGGATCCCCTGCGGTGACGGAGAAATCCGCGGATTGTCGGCCGCGCATGACCTTCGAGTCGCACCGCCGATGGCGCTGCTACCAATCGCGGCGACGACGCCATATTTGTTGGGAGCGGCGTGAGCAGGCCACTTCGGCACAAAGATAAGGTGGCGGCGAATGCGGTCTTGATTTACATCAATGCGCACCGGTGGCAGCTCAATGAATTTCGCCACGGCCAGAATCGAACCCACGTTGTATTAGGACAAGCGAATGGAGATCCAAACAGATGAAAAAACTGAGCCTGGGATTCCTTTGCACTGTCGCAACATTTGTCATTTCCGCGGCAATTGCTCCGGCGAACGCGACTGACTTCACCGTGGGGCTGGGTGTCGGCGCCGCGCCGGACTATGAGGGTTCGGACGACTATCAGGGCGTGCCGACTTGGCTCTTTTCCGCCAAGGATCTCTACCACCCCGACACCTATGTAACACTGGCCGGACCGGCGTTGCGGTCCAATTTCGTCGCCGATCCGCATCTGCGAGCTGGTGTATCGGGGTTGTACATACCCGAGCGCAACAATGTCGAAGACGACGCCGTCGACCGCATGAGGAGTGTCGATGCCGGACTTTTCTTGGGCGGCATCTTTGGTTGGGACTTCTTCCCGCAGGCCAACGCCGATTTCGCGGCGCTTCTCGATCTGCGCTACGATGTCGCCAGCGACAACGGCTATCTCGTCACGCCGCGCCTGTCCTACTTCAATAGAATGCCCGACAGCCCTTTCTCCATTGGCGCCGAGCTGTTCAGCAACTGGGCGAGTGAAGACTATATGTCGGAGTATTTCGGCGTGAACGCCAGCGATGCCGCCCGAAGCGGGCTCAACACCTTCGATGCGGATGCCGGTTTCAAGGATGTCGGCGTCAGCGCCAATGTCAACTATCGGTTCGCCGAACATTGGTCGGCCACGCTCCTCGGCGGCTTCACCCGGTTGATCGACGACGCGGCCGATAGCCCGGTCGTCGATAATCGGGGCGATGAGAATCAACTGTTCTTGGGATTCACGGTGAATTATCGCTTGTAGGCATCCGCGCCCGGCCGGCGGCGATGCGGGGTATGCCCTGGCAGGGCCGAAGATTGTTCGCCAACGGAGCGATTCCGATGGGCGGTGGATATGGCGCAGAGGCCCGAACAACGCACCGCCTACATCGCGACCGCGTTCGCGCTGATCTTCATCCTTCTTCTATGCGCGGTCTCGTTCGTGATCGTGCGGCCGTTTCTGGCGGCTCTGCTTTGGGGCGCGATCCTTGCCATCGCCACATGGCCGGTTTTCTCCTGGTTCCGCAGACATCTCGGTGGGCGTGGCACGCTCGCGGCGACGCTGATGACGCTACTGCTGGTGTTGGTGCTGCTGGGCCCGGTCGCTTTGGTCGGCGTGACCATGGCGGACAATGTCGCGACCTTGGGCGAACGGCTGCGCCTGGCGCTTCAGGAGGGCGGTGTCGAGCCCCCTGACTTCCTCGCGCGGATCCCGCTCGTCGGAGACAGGCTCGTTCAACGCTGGCGCGAGCTTGCCGCTGAAGGAAGCGAGTCCGAGGAGCTGCAGCAACTGCTGCGAGGTGCGGTCCAGCGGTTGTTGAAGATCGGCGCGGCGGTGGGAGGCGGCATTGCGGAGCTTGCCCTCAGCATCGTCTGCGCTTTCTTCTTCTATCGGGATGGCGAAGCCGCTTTGCATCGCCTGACCGACATCCTCAGTCGCGTGGCGGGAGACCGGGCGCGGCGTCTTCTGGCCGTTGCCTACGGTACGCTCAAGGGCGTGGTCTACGGCGTCATGGGCTCGGCGCTGGCGCAAGCCTCGCTCGCGGCTTTCGGCTACTGGATTTCGGGGGTGCCGGCGCCGTTCCTGCTCGGCATCGCCACGGGTTTCCTCGGAATCATTCCGGGCGCGGCGGTGATTGTCTGGCTGCCGGTCGCGATCTGGCTGTTCCGCTCAGACCAGATCGCCTGGGGCGTTTTCCTGGTCGCATGGAGTGCCATCCTGGTAGGGAATATCGACAATGTCATCAGGCCGATGTTCATCTCGCGCGGCAGCGCGCTGCCTCTGCTGCTGATCCTCATCGGCATATTGGGCGGGGCTATCGCCTTCGGCTTCATCGGCATCTTTCTTGGGCCGACGATTCTGGCCATTCTTTACACCTTGATGAGGGAATGGAGCCCCGGAGACTATGTGTTGCGGCCGGTGGCGGACCAACAGAAGCCGCCGGCATCGTGACGCAGACGCCGTTCGCGAAAAAGAGCGCGCATGGGCAGGGTTGGGGAAAAGGCAGTGCCCGCGACATCCCTTATCTATCGTCCTTGAATCGTGACCCTGTCGATTGCCCGAAAGAGGCCATTATCGGACTAGGTTGAGCCGTAAGCCTTAGCACTAAAGTCCATCCGTGCGGGGTGCGCGCGCGTGAACGGCATGGCTTTGCAATGCGGCCTTTGATCCTTGTCAAAATCAGGAGCTGATTGTGAATTTGAATCGCAAGCGGCACGATGAACTCAGAGCGATCAAACCCTCGCATTTTGGGAACCCGACATTGCTTCTCCTACGCTATCTCGGTCCGGAGGAAAGTCTTGGTGAACTCCTGTTCGGGCTGATCATGGTGCTGACCTTCACGCTTGGCGCCGGTATCGCTATTCGCGCTGGCGAAGGAGCCGGTAGCGCACAAGAGCTGCTTTATGCGGCCATTGGCTGCAACATCGCTTGGGGCATCATCGACGCTGTGCTCTATATCATGGGCAAGGTGTTCGTCCGCAGCCGCCGTGTCCGCTTGGCTCGCGCCATCAAGGCGGCCCCGAACGAGGTTATGGCGCTGGCGGCAATTCGCCGCGAGATGGAGCCGGATCTCGAGCCGGTCACACAAGAGGAAGACCGCGATCGGCTATATCGGGGGGTTTTTGAAGTTGTCACCCGCTCGCAGCCGCCTCGGACTCGCGTGACGCGCGACGATCTGATGGGGGCGGTTACCGTATTCTTTCTCGTGTTCATGACGGCCCTTCCGGCGGCTGCCCCATTTTTGTTGGTCAGTGACTCGTGGCTGGCGTTGCGCCTCTCCAACTTGCTCCTCACCATCTTGCTGTTCGTGGTCGGCTATCTGTGGGCGCGCCATACGATCGCGAACCCGTGGTTCGCCGGTGTCGGCGTGATGTTGCTAGGCATCGCGCTGGTGGCCGTCGCCATTGCCTTGGGCGGCTGAGAGGAGACTGCTTGGATATGATGAAATGGCTGTTGATATTCACCCCGATCGCGATCGTTTTGGAGTACCTGACGCCGGAGCGCTATCTGCTGGTGTTCTTGGCGGCCGCGATCGCGATTCTGCCGCTTGCCGGCTGGTTGGGTCGCGCCACCGAGCAACTCGCGAACCGGTCGGGTGAAGGCGTGGGCGGATTGCTCAACGCCACCTTCGGCAACGCCGCCGAACTGATCATCGCGCTCGCCGCTCTGCGCGCCGGGCTGCACGACGTGGTCAAAGCCTCGATCGCCGGATCCATCGTGGGCAACATTCTGCTGGTGCTCGGTGCCGCTATGCTTGCCGGCGGCATTCGGCACGAAGAGCAGCATTTCAATGCGGCGGGAGCGCGCTCGCAGGCCACCATGCTGACGCTCGCGGCAATCGCATTGATCATCCCGGCTGCCTACAGCCAGCTGGTCGCCGAGTACGTTCCGGGCGGGCAGGGGATCCTTAGCCTCTCCATATCGGTGGTCCTGCTGGTGGTTTATGTCATGTTCCTCTTCTTTTCGTTACGTACCCATTCCACGTTGTTCTCGGGATTCTCCGCACCGGAGCATGGCGAGCATGGGGAGGCGTGGCCGGTTGGATGGGCAATCGCAGTGCTTGCGGGTGCGACTGTCGCCATCGCCTGGATAAGCGAGATCTTGGTCGGGGCGATCGAGCCGAGCGCGCACGAGCTTGGCCTTAGCAACATCTTCATAGGTGTTTTCGTCGTCGCCATTCTCGGCAATGCCGCCGAACACGCCAGCGCGATCACGGCCGCGATGAAGAACCGCATGGACCTCTCCCTGTCGATCGCCATCGGATCCAGCGTGCAGGTCGCCCTTTTCGTTGCTCCACTTCTGGTACTGGCAAGTCTCTTCGTTGGTCCGGCGACGATGGATCTCGTTTTCGGGGAGGGCCTGGTGCTCACTGTATTGTTGGCCGTACTGATAACCGGGCAGGTCGCCGGAGATGGGCGGTCGGACTGGCTGAAAGGGGTGCAGCTGCTTGCGGTCTATCTGATTCTCGGCCTGGCTTTCTTCCTGACGCCCGAATCCTAGCCCACATAAGACCAGGGCCGGACAGGTGCGCAGGCTCGCAGAGTACGTGGATGAACGAGGCATCACTTGAGGAGCGGGACCCGGAATCGGGTCGCCAGAGGAGCCCCGGTTTGGAAGCGGCCGCATCGGGTTGGCGACGCTGGCTGCCGGGAATCGAATCCGCGCGACGGTACAAGCTCGCCTGGCTGCCAAGCGATCTGACGGCCGGCCTTGTCTTGTCGGCCATGTTGATCCCGGTGGGTATCGCCTATGCGGTGGCTTCCGGCGTGCCGGGCATCTACGGTCTTTATGCCACCATCGTTCCGCTCTTGGCCTATGCTTTGTTCGGGCCAAGCCGGATCCTGGTGCTGGGGCCGGATTCGGCGCTGGCGACCCTTATCTTAGGCACTGTCCTGCCGCTGTCGGGAGGAGATCCGGGCCGCGCCGTCGCACTTGCCGGCATGATGGCGGTGGTTGCCGGGCTCGTATGCGTCCTTTTTGGCGTGCTGCGGCTTGGGTTCATCACCGAGCTCCTCTCCAAGCCGATCCGGTACGGCTACATGAACGGCATTGCGCTGACGGTGATTATCAGCCAGATCCCCAATCTCTTGCAGGTCTCCGTCAAGAGCACCGGGCCGGTGCAAGACTTGCTGGAGATCGTCAAGGCGGTCCTGAACGGCAGGGTCAACTGGATCGCTTTCGCCATCGGGGCCGCCACGCTCTTGGTGATCTTGATGTCGAAACGCTGGACACGTCATCCCGGCATTCTCCTCGCCGTGATCGGCGCGACCGCCGCGGTCGGTATCTTCGGGCTCGACGAGGCCGCAGGGGTCAAGGTTCTCGGTCCCTTGCCGGAGGGCTTGCCCTCCTTTGTCGTTCCGTGGATAGAGGCAGGCGACCTGGTTCCTGTCATCATCGGTGGTTGCGCCGTCGCATTGGTGTCTTTTGCCGACACGAGCGTGCTGTCACGCTCCTATGCCGCAAGGATGCGAACAAGTGTGGACCCGAACCAGGAAGTGATCGGGCTCGGAGCAGCCAACCTCGCCGCTGGATTCTTCCAGGGCTTTCCGATCAGCAGCTCCTCCTCGCGAACGCCCGTGGCGGAGTCCGCCGGCGCCAAGACGCAGCTCACCGGCGTCGTCGGAGCGGGAGGCGTCATGCTCCTTCTGGTCCTTGCACCCGATCTGCTGCGCGATCTGCCCAGCAGCGCGCTGGCGGCGGTCGTGATCGCGGCCGCCATCGGCCTCTTCGAAATCACCGATTTGCGCCGCATATATCGCATTCAGCGTTGGGAATTCTGGCTGTCCATGGCCTGCTTCGCGGGCGTTGCTACGTTGGGCGCGATCCAGGGTATCGGGCTTGCGATCGTAATCGCCGTGATCGAGTTTCTCTGGGACGGCTGGCGCCCATACTCCGCGATTCTGGGCCGCGTCGACGGCTTGCGCGGATACCACGATCTTAGGCGCTATCCGCATGCGCGACTTGTTCCCGGCCTCGTCATCTTTCGCTGGGATGCGCCGCTTTTTTTCGCCAACTCCGAATTGTTTCGCAAGAGCCTGAGCGCGGCGATCGCAATGTCGCCGACGCCGGTGCGCAGAGTGGTCCTCGCGGCAGAACCCATCACCAGCGTGGATGTGACGTCAGCCGATATGCTCTCCGAGTTGGAGACGAGCCTGCGACATGACGGGATCGAGTTGCGGTTCGCCGAGATGAAGGATCCGGTGAAAGACAAGCTGCGGCGGTTCGAGATCATGGGCCAACTCGGGCACGATAGTTTCCATCCAACGCTCGGAGCCGGAGTCGACGCCTATCTGGCCGAACACCGGGTTGACTGGAAGCCATAAGCCGTTCGCAAGCCCGGCACCGTCGACAACTGCTGAGGCCCGCTCCGGAAATAGCCGTGGGAATAGCGAAAAAACCCCGAGTTGGGCGTTGGGGCTACTACCTTCGACCAGATGCTTTTACGCGCTCCATGAAAACAATGACGCCAGCGGCGGGCGGCACAATGATGATTGCGTGGCAGCGCGTTCGTCGCCCTCGCTCATCTCCGTCGTGAATGCGCGTGCGGTGCTGAATGGCCGGTAGCTGCAAGCGTCCTTTTCCTTGACTGCCGCCGGAATGCCGCCACTTTGATGCAGGTCAAAGGGGTCGGATCGGCCATCCGGGAAGATGTCGAAAAGTTCGGTCGCGTTGGAGGAGCTTTAATGCAAGAAAGCAGGGAACGGGTTGCCGCCTTTAACAATCCTCTATTCGAATATCTGGTCGATTCGGCGCAGCGGACCGTGCTTTACCTGGACATGCTGCGTCAACGCGGGAACCAGTACCGCGAGCATACCGCCCGCACCGCGCCCCACGTCTTGTCCTTCGAATTCGAGCCGGTGATGGATGGGCGCCGACTGGAGCGGCCTGTCAACTACGGCCTCGTCCGCATCCGGCAGCCCGAAGGCATCGAAGCCGATCCGCGCAAGCGGCCATTCGTCGTCGTCGATCCGCGCGCCGGGCACGGGCCGGGTATCGGCGGCTTCAAGGCGGATAGCGAGATCGGCGTGGCGCTCGCCGCCGGGCATCCCTGCTATGCCATCGGCTTTCTGCCGGAGCCGATGCCGGG
Source organism: Alphaproteobacteria bacterium (assembly GCA_035620695.1). Classification (GTDB taxonomy): domain Bacteria; phylum Pseudomonadota; class Alphaproteobacteria; order JAREAF01; family JAREAF01; genus JAREAF01. Next base: position 45,194 of record DASPGI010000066.1, on the reverse strand, counting down.
CCAGACGATCGAGGACGTGACGGCCGCGGAAGCGAAGTTTCTGGAACGAGTTATCGCGCTTCACCCCGACGCCGAGGGCAAGCCCTGCGTCATCGGCAACTGCCAGGGCGGCTGGGCGGTGATGATGCTGGCGGCGCTCCATCCCGATCTGGTCGGACCGGTGGTGGTTGCCGGTGCGCCGCTGTCCTACTGGGCTGGTGTTCATGGCAAGAACCCCATGCGCTATACCGGCGGCTTGGTCGGCGGAAGCTGGCTGACGGCGCTCTTAGGCGATGCCGGAAACGGGCAGTTCGATGGCGCCTGGCTGGTGGCCAATTTCGAGAATCTGGATCCAGCCAACACGCTATGGAAGAAGCCCTACAATCTCTACGCCAATATCGACACGGAAGGGCCGCGATTCCTTGGTTTCGAGAAATGGTGGGGCGGCCATGTCATGCTCAACGCCGAGGAAATCCAGTTTATCGTCGACAAGCTGTTCATCGGCAACAAGCTTTCGAGCTCGGAGATCGTCACCTCCGAGGGATCGCGCATCGATCTGCGTGCCATCCGCTCGCCGATCCTGGTATTCTGCTCTGAGGGCGACAACATTACTCCGCCCCCGCAGGCCCTCGGCTGGATCACTGATCTTTACAAGGATGTCGACGACATCCGCGTCCACGGGCAGACCATCATCTACTCGGTTCACGCCTCGATCGGACATCTCGGCATCTTCGTCTCCGCCAAGATCGCCCGGAAGGAGCATGACGAGTTCGCCAGCAACATCGATTTCATCGATGTGCTTCCGCCGGGCCTCTACGAGGCGGTGCTGGTGCCGAAGAGTGAGATGAAGGAAACGGATCTCGTCTCGGGCGACTGGGTTCTTCGGTTCGAGGCGCGCACCTTCGATGACTTGAGGGCCGCGGCTCCCTCCGACCCGGAGGACGATCGTCGCTTCGCTGCGGTGGAGCGGCTCTCCGAGATCAACCTCGCGCTGTATCGGCATTTTTTTGCGCCGGCGGTGCGCGCGGGATTTGCCCCCTTCGCCTCGTTCCTCACACAGATGCACCCGCTGCGGCTGCAATATGAGTGGATGTCAGACGCCAATCCGATGATGCGGGCGGTCGGCGCGTTGGCCGAGACGGTCCGCGACCACCGCAGCCCGGTATCCGCCGACAACCCCTTCCTGCAAATGCAGGAGCGGTTCTCCGAGCAGATGGTGAAGGCGTTGGATGGGTGGCGCGATGCGCGTGATGCGGCCTATGAACGCACCTTCCTTACCGTCTATAGCTCTCCGGTGCTGCAATCGATGCTTGGCATTTCCGCGGACTGGTCGCGGGAGCAAGCCGGCCGGAGCCCGCTGCACGACGCCTTTGTTGAGGCACGCAAGGCGGAGCTGCATAGTCGAATCGGCGAGGGAGGCATACGCGAGGCGCTGTTACGGGCGCTGGTCTATGTCGGCAGTGCCTTCGGCGGCACCGATGAGCGCATCTTCGAGGCAATCCGACGCATTCGCGCAGAACATGAGGGCAGTAACGCGCTACCGTTGCAGAGCTTCAAGCAGATACTGCGCGAGCAGTTTTACATGCTGCTGATCGATCGCGACGCGGCGCTACAGGCTATTCCAAAACTCCTGCCCAAGGAGGCCGCTGCGCGAAAAACCGCCTTCGAACTGCTTCGGCGCGTGGTGGCGGCGCGAGGCGAACCTGATGCGGAAATTCGCAGGCGTCTGGAAGTAGTTGAGGGTCTGTTCGGGTTGCGTGAACAGACACCCGGAACCTTGATCGATCTCGCGGCGGCGCCCCGAGGCGGACGCTCGGCGGCCCGCGCCGGAAGCTCGGGCGGATGAAGAAAGGAGCGGACATCATGTCGCCAGCGAAGGAATCGTCTGCCGGAAAGATCGTGGCACCTTCGGAGCTCAACAAGCTCCAGGAGGATCGCGATATGGCCGCGGCGCGCGAGGCTCTGGAGAAGAAGAAAAGAATCGAACAGGAGCAGCGCGAGCTTCACGACGCCTTCATGAGCCGCGAGATCGGGCGGGAAGCGATAGAGCGCTTCAATACCGCCGTGCGCAAGGCAGCCGAGCAGGGGCGGCAAGAAATCATGATCGGGCAGTTCCCGGCCTCCTGGTGCTCTGATGGAGGGCGGCGGATCAACAACGCCGAGGAGGACTGGCCGGAAAGCCTGCAGGGGATTGCAAGAAAGGTCTATGACTACCATGTCGAGCATCTGGCCCCACTCGGCTACAAGATGCGGGTGGAGGTGCTCAACTATCCCGGTGGGATGCCCGGAGATATCGGGATATTTTTCCGATGGTAGCGGCCGGCACCCCGGACACGGAGCCTCGCGGCGCGAAATATGAGCGGCTGATCGCGAAAGCGCGCGAGGCCGGTGCGCTGCCGACGGTGGTCGTGCATCCGTGCGACGAGACCTCGCTGGGCGGGGCCCTCGAAGCCGCCGAGCATGGTCTCATCCGACCGATCCTAGTGGGCCCGAAAGGCAAGATCGGCGCAGTCGCGGCGGAGCACCGGCTGAACCTTTCCGGCCACGAGATCGTTGACGCCGCGCACAGCCACGAGGCCGCGGCCAAGGGTGTGGCGCTCATTCGGGAAGGCAAGGGTGAGCTCTTGATGAAGGGAAGCCTCCATACCGACGAGCTCCTGCACGAGGTGACCTCGCGCGAGACCGGGCTTAGGACCGCCCGCCGGATCAGCCATGTCTTCATCATGGATGTGCCCACTTATCCCGATCCCTTGTTCATCACCGACGCGGCGGTGAACATCTTCCCCGATCTCGAGGCCAAGCGGGATATCATCCAGAACGCGATCGATCTCTTCAGCGGCCTCGGGCTCGGTGTCCCAAGGGTCGCGATACTGTCGGCGGTGGAGACGGTCACGCCGAAGATCCCCTCCACGCTGGAGGCGGCGGCCTTGTGTAAAATGGCCGACCGCGGACAGATCAAAGGAGGTGTTCTCGATGGACCGCTTGCCTTCGACAATGCCATCGATCCCGAGGCGGCGCGCATCAAGGGCATCCGCTCCGAGGTCGCCGGTCGCGCACAAATCCTGGTCGTACCCGATCTCGAGGCCGGCAATATGCTGGCCAAGAACCTGACGTTCCTCGCCAGGGCCGATGCCGCGGGCATAGTGCTGGGCGCGAGGGTTCCGATCATCCTTACCTCGCGTGCCGATTCGGTGCGTACCCGGATGGCCTCCTGCGCGGTCGCCGTGCTTTATGCGCATGCCTTGCGGGCGCGGCCCGACAAGGTGACCGGATGAGGGCGTCGCCGACGGACACCGTCCTCGTCATCAATGCGGGTTCGTCGAGCATCAAGTTCCAGCTCTTCGCTGCCGCCGCAGGAGGCGAGGAGGTGGAGCGGAAGCTCAAGGGCCGCATGGAAGGGATCGGCGTCAAGCCCATGCTTCTCGCCGAAGGCGTCGAGCCCGGTATGACGGCCGAACGCCGCTATTCCGCCGACGAGGTTCCCAACGTTCCGGAGGCGATGCGGCGCGTCGGGGCCTGGCTGCGTGAAACGGTCCGCGGCTTTCCGGTCGCCGTCGGGCACCGCGTTGTGCATGGCGGCCCCGATTTCCATGCACCGACGGTCATCGATGCCGAGACTCTCGACAAGCTCGAGCGTTTCGTGTCCCTGGCGCCGCTGCATCAGCCGAACAATTTGGCGCCGATACGGGCGCTGCTCGCGCAGGCGCCCGAGCTTCTTCAGGTCGCATGCTTCGACACCGCGTTCCATCGCGGGCATCCGGAGGTCGCGGACCGCTACGCCATCCCTTCCCGTCTGTATGCCGAAGGCGTTCGTCGTTATGGATTCCACGGGCTTTCCTACGAATACATCGCCGAGCGGCTGACGGCGCTCGATGAGAAGATCCGATCAGGGCGGGTCATCGTCGCCCATCTGGGCAGCGGTGTCTCGATGTGCGCGATGGTCGATGGCCGCAGCGTCGACAGCACAATGGGATTCACCGCGCTGGATGGATTGCCCATGGGCACGCGGCCGGGGCAAATCGACCCCGGGGTGGTTCTGTACCTGCTCGCCGAGAAGGGCATGAGCGCGGCCGAGGTTGAACGCTTGCTCTATCACGAGTGCGGGCTCAAGGGTCTGTCCGGTCTCAGCAACGATATGCGAGAGCTCCTCGCGAGCGGCAGGCCAGAAGCGGCTCTTGCCATCGATTACTTCGTCTATCGCGCGGGGCTCGCCGCCGGCTCCTTGGCCGCCGCCATGAGCGGCCTCGACGCGTTCGTCTTCACCGCCGGCATCGGCGAAAACTCCCCCGAGATCCGTGCTCGGATCGCTCAGCGGCTAGCCTGGCTTGGCGCCGAGCTTGATGTGAAGGCAAACGAGCGGGGCGGCCCGCTGATCTCCGCTCCCGGCAGTCGCGTCGCGCTTTTCGTGCTGCCGACCGACGAGGAGTTGATGATCGCCCGCCATACGTTGGCGGTGTTGGCGCGTCAACGCGGTGGAAGGCAGGAGATGATGCATGGCGCATAGACCCGACATGACCGAGTTCAAGCTCTTGCGCGGCCGCAAGGGTCTCGTCACAGGCATCGCCAATGAGCACTCCATTGCCTGGGGATGCGCCAAGGCATTCCATCGCCTCGGGGCGGAGCTGGCGATTACCTATCTCAACGACAAGGCCAAGCCCTTCGTCGAGCCGCTGGCAAGACAGGTCGAGGCCGATCTGGTGCTTCCACTCGATGTCCGTGCCGAAGGGCAGCTGGAAGCGGTGTTCGAGCGGATCGGGCAGGACTGGGGGCAGCTCGATTTTCTTTTGCACTCGATCGCCTTCGCGCCGAAGGAGGCGCTGCACGGCCGCGTGGTCGACGTGTCGCGCGAGGGCTTCCTCCAAGCCATGGATGTGTCCTGCTGGTCCTTCATTCGCATGGCCAAGCTGGCCGAGCCGTTGATGACAGAGGGCGGCACGCTGTTCACCATGACCTACTATGGCAGCCAGATGGTGGTGGAGAATTACAATGTGATGGGACCGGTGAAGGCCGCGCTCGAAGCGACCGTGCGCTATCTGGCGGCCGAGCTCGGCCCCAAGGGCATAAGAGTGAACGCCATCTCGCCCGGTCCTTTGAAGACACGCGCGGCCTCAGGGATTCCAGAATTCGATGAGTTGCTGAACAAGGCCCAGGCCAAGGCACCGGCGCGAAGTCTGGTCGGGATCGACGATGTGGGTATCGCTACCGCGTTCCTGGCGCTCGAAAGTGCCCGGCTCATCACAGGCGAGACCCTCTATGTCGATGGCGGGTATCACATCATCGATTGAACTCTGGAGATCGGGGAAGCACAGCCGTGAGCCGATCGAGAAGCACCGCCGGAAGGTTGTTGATGATGTCGGTGGGCCTCGCAGGCCTGCTTCTCATCGGATGCGATCAGGCGGAGGAGGCGCCGGCCAGCTCACAAGCCGCGCCGCCGCCGGCGGTTACGGTGGTGTCCGTGGTTCGCGAATCCATCGCTCCCACCACCTCTTTCACCGGCCGGGTGAAGGCGGTCGATACCGTCGATCTCAGGGCGCGAGTCGCGGGGTTCCTGGAAAAGCGGCTGTTCGAGGAAGGAGCCGATGTCGCCGTGGGAGATCTGCTGTTCATCCTCGAGAAGGCGCCTTACGAAGCTCAGGTGGAGCAGGTCAAGGCCACGGTTGCCCGGGCGGAGGCCACTCTTCAGTTGGCAACGATCGACCGCAAGCGCCAGCAGGAGTTGGTGAAGAGACAAGCAGCCGCCCAGGCAAAGCTCGACGAGTCGGTCGCGAAGGAAGGCGAGACGCGCGCCGATCTGCAGCGCCAGAACGCGGAGCTGCGACAGGCCGAGCTCGATCTGAGCTATACCGAGATCCGCGCGCCGGTCGCCGGCCGCATCGGCCAGGCCGCCTTCTCGGTCGGCGACTATGTGACGCCGGAAAGCGGAGCGCTCGCGACCATCGTCAGCCAGGATCCGATCACGGTCCTGTTTCCCGTGACACAGCGCGAATTGCTGGAGGTTCGCAAAAAGTCCGGCGAGGCGCAGCGCGATCCTCGGGCGATTCCGGTCAGGGTAGAACTGGCGGACGGCTCCCAGTACCAGCATGCGGGCGCCATCGATTTCGTCGATGTCCAGGCCGATCCGGGCACCGACTCCGTCACCATCCGGGCGGAGCTGAAGAATCCCGATCGCCTGTTGATCGACGGACAGGTGGTGGGTGTGGTGGTGGAAACGGCCGCGCCCGAACCCGTTCTTCTCGTTCCTCAACAGGCGTTGCAAGCCGATCAGCAAGGAGTCTTCGTTCTAGTCGTCGACGCTGAGGACAAGGTGCAGGTGCGTCGGATCGCCATCGGCCGCAGTTTGGAAGGCAGGACGATCGTCTCATCAGGCCTCGAGGAGGGAGAGCGGGTCATTACCGAAGGCGTCCAGAAGGTGCGCCCGGGCCAAGTGGTCGCGCCCGGGACCACTGCGGCCGCCGCCGCAGAGACGCCTTAGCCCATGCTCTCCGCCACTTTCATCGACCGGCCACGGCTGTCGATCGTCATCTCGATCGTGATCACGTTGGCCGGCCTGATCGCGCTCACCCGTATCCCGGTCGCGCAGTTCCCGGACATCGTTCCGCCGCAGGTTCAGGTCACCGCACGCTATCCGGGTGCCGGCGCCGAGGTGGTCGAGACCACGGTCGCGCAGCCGATCGAGTCGCAAGTCGTCGGCGTCGACCGCATGATCTATATGAAGTCAACCTCCGGAAACGACGGCAGCTACACGCTGACCGTTTCCTTTGCCGTCGGCACCGACCCTGACATCAATACCGTCAATGTGCTTAACCGCGTGCAGCTGGCGACGCCGCAGTTGCCCGAGGAGGTCTCGCGGCAGGGCGTCACGGTGAAAAAGAAATCCTCCGCGATCCTGCAGGTGATCAATATCTATTCCCCCGACGAGAGCTACGACACGCTCTTCCTCAGCAACTACGCCACCATCAACATTCTCGACAATGTCAAGCGCGTGACCGGCGTTGGTGACGCATATCTTTTCGGCGCTCTCGACTACAGCATGCGCGTTTGGGTCGAGAGCGACCGTCTCACGGCCTTGCAGATCACCACGGCCGACATCATCGATGCGCTGAAAAAGCAGAACATCCAGGCCGCGGTCGGCCGCATCGGCGCGCAGCCCATCGGTGCCGATCAGCAATTCCAACTCAACATCCAGACCAAGGGCCGTCTCTCGAGCATCGAGGATTTTCAGAATATCGTCGTGCGCGCCAACCCGGACGGATCTTATATACGCATCAGGGATATCGGCCGGGTGGAGCTCGGGGCGAAGGCCTCGGACTCGTTCGGCCGCTTCAACGGCGGCGCCGGAGCGTTGATCGCCATCTTCCTGGCGCCGGGCGCCAACGCGCTCAACACCGCCGAGAACATAGTCGGGGTGCTGGAGCGCGCAAAAACGCAGTTCTCGGAGGGCATCGACTACAAAATCACCTACGATTCCACGCAGTTCGTCAAGGACAGCATCCACGAGGTGCAGAAGACCCTGGTGGAAGCCTTCATCCTCGTGGTCATCGTCGTCTTCCTGTTCCTCGGCAGCATCAGGGCGACCCTCATCCCGCTGATCGCGGTGCCGGTTTCTCTTATCGGCACCTTCGCGATCATGCTGGCGCTCGGCTTCTCGGCCAACATGGTGTCGCTGCTGGCACTCGTCCTGGCGATCGGCATCGTGGTCGACGATGCGATCGTGGTTGTCGAGAATGTCGAGCGCATCATGGAGGAGAATCCGGATCTCTCGCCCAAGGACGCGGCCAAGAAGGCGATGGGAGAGATTACCGCTCCGATCATAGCCATTACGCTGGTGCTGCTTTCCGTCTTCGTGCCCGTCGCCTTCATTCCGGGGATATCTGGGCAGCTCTACCAGCAATTCGCGGTGGCGGTCGCGGTCTCGATGGTGATCTCGGCGATCAATGCGCTGACGCTGTCGCCCGCCCTCTGCGGCATCTTCCTCAAGCCCCATCATGGGCCCAGGCGCGGCCCGATGCGCTACGTCCTGGCGGCGATCGACAAGACCAGAGACGGCTATGCGGCGGTGGTCAAGGTGCTGGTGCGGCGGGTCGTGCTGGTGCTGGGCCTGCTCGCGCTGTTTATCGTGGCCGACTGGTATCTGTTCAAGGTGACGCCAACCGGGTTCCTACCCTCGGAGGATCAAGGCGCGTTCTTCGTCGAGGTACAGCTTCCGGAAGGCGCCTCCGTCAATCGCACGCTAAGCGTGGCTGAGAAGGTCGAAGGGATCCTCGCCGATTCTCCCGGCGTCGCCGATGTCAGCACGGTGGTCGGCTACAGCACGCTCGATGCGCTCGCCAAATCCAATGCGGCCTATTTCATCGTGCTTTTGAAACCGTTCGAGGAGCGCCACGATGCGGAGCAGACCGCCGATGCGATCATCGCCCGCGTCCGCGCCGAGGGGAACGGCATTCGCGAGGCTCGGGTCATTCCCTTCAATGTGCCGCCGATCATCGGCCTTGGAACCGGCAGCGGCTTCGAGTATCAGCTCGAAGATTTGCGCGGCTCGGACCCGGTGGAGCTCGCCGCCGCTGCCCGGGGTCTGATCTTCGCGGCAAATCAGGATCCGGCCTTGCGCGCGGTATTCACGACCTACTCCGCGAGCACGCCGCAGCTCTATCTGGATGTCGACCGCGACAAGGCCCAAACGCTCGGCGTCACCGTTTCCGACGTCTTTAACACGATGCAGACCGTTCTTGGCGGATTCTATGTCAACGACCTCAACCTATTCGGCCGTACTTGGCAGCTCAATCTGCAAGGGGAGGCGAGCGACCGCGACGCGGTTCCGGACATCTATCGCATCCATGTGCGCAACCGAAACGGAGAGATGGTCTCGTTGCGCGCCTTCGCCGATCTGCGGCTGATCCTGGGCCCGCAGACGATCCAGCGCTACAACAACTATCGGAGCGTGACCATCAACGGCGAGCCCGCCCCGGGCCGCAGCTCCGGCGAGGCGCTTGCGGCCATGGAGCGGCTTTCGGCCGCCACGCTTCCCCAGGGCTATACCTTCGAATGGACCGGAACGGCCTTGCAGGAAAAGGAGGCCGCCGGCCAGACCGCGATCGTGCTGGGACTGGCGGTTGTCTTCGCCTATCTGTTCCTGGTCGCTCTTTACGAGAGCTGGACGATTCCGATTCCGGTGCTTCTCTCAGTGGCGGTGGGCGTTGCCGGAGCGATGGCGGCGCTGTGGATAAGCGGCCTCGACAACAACCTCTATGCCCAGATCGGGGTGGTCGTGCTGATCGCCCTCGCGGCGAAGAACGGCATCCTGATCGTCGAGTTCGCCAAGGAGCGCCGAGAGCGCGGCGTTCCGCTGCGGGAGGCCGCCGTCGAGGGAGCCAGCACACGATTTCGCGCGGTCATGATGACCAGCTTCGCCTTCATCGCCGGCCTGATCCCGCTGGTCGGCGCGGAGGGCGCGGCAAGCTTGAGCCGGCGCGGGGTCGGCACCGCCGTCTTCGGCGGCATGATCGCCGCATCCGCGATCGGCATCTTCCTCATTCCCACGCTGTTCGTGGTGTTTCAGGCATTGCGGGAGCGCATTCATGGGCGCGGAGGCGATGTAGCGGCGCCTGAGCAAGCGGCCGAAAAGGCGGCGGAATAGCCCTTCGGCTGGTTTTGGCGATTACTCCTCGTTTGCCGATACGCCCCAAAGCTTGTTGCGCACTTCGAGATAATCGGCCTGATAGTCATAGTACTCGACCGGCAGATCGAGGTCTCGCGCGGTCAGATTGCCGACGGCCGACAGAAGCTGGAACCCGGCCACGATCTCGTCGCGCTTGGCGCCCACGAGGTTAACCCGCGAATCGAGCAGCTCCTGCTCGGCGTCCAGAACATCAAGCACAGTGCGCGCGCCGACACTCGCTTCTTCGCGAACGCCCTCGAGCGCGATCTCGTTCGAGAGCACCTCAGCCTCGAACGCGGCGATCTGCGCGCGCGCGGTCGATAGCGCTTCCCAGGAGGCCGTGGCGAATTGTGCTGCGGCGCGGCGCTGCTGGGCCATTTCCAGACGCCGCTGGCTGGCGCGCTTTTTCGCCTCGCGCACGCGAGAGCTCACTTCGCCGGCCTGATAGAGCGGCACGGTGAGCCGCGCCTCGATTGTCGCCGAGGTACGGTCGCCGTCGTCGAAGGCCGACAGCTCCTGGCCGTACTCCGAGTTGGCTTCGACCGAAACGCTGGGCAGCAACTCGCCGAAGACCACGTCGACGCCGTCGCGGGCGGCGCGTTCGACGTAATCGGCGGTAACGACGTTCGGACTGGCGGCGGTTGCGACTTCGATCGCCTCTTCGAGGCTGGCTGGGAGTGTCGACACGATCGGCGGGGTCTTGAGTGTGCCCGGAGCATCGCCGACCACCTCCACGAAGCGCCCGCGCGATTCGGTAAGGTCACCTTCGGCCGAAATTCGGCCGGCCGTCGCGCGCGCCAAACGGGCCTCAGACTGCGCCACGTCGGTGCGCGTGATCTCGCCCACCTCGAAGCGGTCCTGCGAAGCCTGAAGCTGGCGGGCCAGCACTTGCTCGTTGTTGATATTCAGCTCCAAGACCGCCACGCTGCGGACGACATCCATATAGGCGGTTGCCGCGTCGAACAGCACCGCTTGCTCGATCGCGACAAGACGGGCGCGCTGCGCCAAAACCAGATTTTCCGCCTGCCGGGTCTCCGCAACCGTTCGCCCGCCGCGATAGACGGGCTGGGACAGTGAGAGGCCGACGGCCCGCGGAGTGTGGGTCTCCGTGCCGATATCGCTGTCGATCCAGCTCTCTCCGACATTCGCGGTGCCCGCGATCACCGGCCGCCAGCCGGACAGGGCTTGCGGCAGGAATTCATTGGTGGCCCGTAGTTCGGCGCGGCCGGCCAGGAGCTGAGGATTGGTCGTATAGGTGGTCGCCAGTACCTCGGTGAGGCTCTGGGCGGCGGCGGGACGGGAGCCAAGGGCGGCCATCGTCACCAGCACCGTCAGCCCGATCCGGAGCAGAAGCGGTAAACCTGCACCGGTGCGGTCCGTCATGGCATGTGTCTTATCCGTGAAGCTCATGAGAATGCCGATTAGAGAATGATACGCCCCAGGCGGCTGGGCAGACAAAGCCGGCACAGCCGCATCGAACCAGGGGCAACGAACGCTGAAGTGGTCTTCGGTGGGCCAGCCCTATTCAAGATATCGACTTTATGCGATCTTACGACACCAAGCCTGTTTCGCTCCAGACCGAGATTGCCGCCGCTCGATATATACCCTTGGCGGAGAATAACCGACCCTTGGCTCCCGCCGAAACGGCTAATCGGATCTGAGCGTAACCCCCTCCATTGCCTACTATCCACACGGATACTATCGCCTTGGCGATCAGTCCGGCATGGATGGTGCTCCAGACATGAAGGGCATCTGGGACCAACCGCGATGCAACGCTTGGCTCAAAAATCGCCTGCACTTATCAGGTTTCTGGCTCGTGGATTGCCTCCAGATGATCATAATCGGAGAGAATCGATGAAGAGACTCGGCAACTATCGGTTGCTTTGCGTCACGCCCGCGCGTTTGGCGGCTGCGGTGGCGTTCCTGCTTTGCTTGGCAGGGGGGGGTCTTGCGGCCGATGCCGAGCGCCTAAAGAGCGCCCAGCGCGCTTTCGCCACCTTGGACGCCGATGGCGATCAGTTGGTCACCTTCGAGGAGTTCGCTTCCAAGAAAATCCTCGCCTTTTCCGCGCCCGATCGAAACCGGGACAATTATCTCAGCTCCGACGAGTTGCGGATCACACCCGAGCAGTTCGGATCCCTCGATCGCGACGGCGACGGGAAGATCTCTGGCGTGGAATTTGTCGATTCGCCCTATGGACAATTCGAAGCCTATGATAGCGACAAGAACGGAACGATAACATTCGAGGAGTTTTCCGATACTCTGATCGGCACTTGACTGGGCCTCTCAGGCTACTGGCGCCCACTGCGAAGCATCAACGCAACATTGGCAGTCCGGTATCGCCCTCCCGAGTTTTCCGATTCTCCAAGGCATTTTCTTGCCTTTGGCCCGGCATTTGCTCCATATGGCATAGGCGGACAGTGCCAGGGGACCGCATGAAACCGGGGCTGGGTTCGCTTAACCGCAGGTTGGCGCGCCTCCTTCTCCTTGGGCTCACGGCGCTGGTGGCGTCGGGCGTTTTTGCCCGGGCGCAAACGAACGATCCCGCCGCGTCTCCTGCCACTCCGGCGCCGCAGGTAAGGCTTCTTCTCGATCTTCTCGAGGACCCCGAGGTTCGCGCTTGGCTGGAGCAGCAGCGCCAGGGCCAGACCGCCGCGCCCCCCCCGGAGTCCGGCTCGCCGGCCGCGGTGTCGCCGAAGATGGTCTCGACAAGAATCGACCGTCTCCGGCAGAATCTGACGGATCTGGCGGCGGCAATTCCACGCCTTCCCGAAGAACTCGAGCGGGTTCGGATCATCCTGTTGCTCGAGTTCCAGCAAACCGGTCTCTTCCAACTCGCACTCCTATTCGCGTTCTTTGTCGCGCTCGGGCTGGGTTTCGAGGGCCTCTATCGGCTGGGAATGCGAAGCTTCCGAGGCTGGATCACGACCATTCCGACCGATACGCCGGCCGGCCGCGTTCGTATCATTCTGTTCCGTCTCGCCTACGGGATAGGTCAAGTCGCCGCATTCGCGCTCGGCAGCATCGGGGCATTTCTGCCGTTCGACTGGCCGCTGCTTCTGCGCGACATCGTCTTGGGATATCTCCTGGCGTTGCTGGCGTTGCGGGTAGTGTTGGCTTTGCTCGACGTCGTGCTTGCCCCGCGCGATCCGACCGATCGCCTCCGACTTGCTCCGGTCACCAGCGAAGCGGCGAGGTTCTGGCGGCTTCGACTGGGCCTGCTGATCGGCTGGTTCGCGTTCGGCTATGTGATGGTGACGCTGCTCGGGATCCTGGGCCTCTTTCCCGAAGGCCGCCGCCTGGTCGCGTATTTCCTTGGACTGGGCCTTCTGGCAATCGGCCTTGAGACACTGTGGCGACACCCGCGCCAGCCAGCGGCGACGCGACGGCTCGGGCTAAGAGTGACGGCCATCTGCGGATCGGTCTATCTAGTTCTGCTTTGGGCCCTATGGGTAGCCGGGGCCATGGGGTTGTTCTGGCTGCTGGCGCTGGCTGTTTTGGCGCCATTGGCCATCCGGGGAGCGCAGCGCGCTCTCGACCATGTTGTCGGCGCCGAGGACGAGCAGCGCAAGGCCAAGAGCCTCTATGCGGTTTCGGTGGAGCGCGGGTTGCGCGCGGTTATCCTGGTCGGAACCGCATTGTTGCTGGCCCACCTCTGGGGGATCGATCTCATCGAACTGACCGCGCGCGACACATTGTTGACGCGTCTGCTCCGCGGCGCATTGAGCGCCATCGTGATCGTCATGATCGCGGATCTGCTCTGGCAGCTTGCAAAGACCATGATAGACCGCAAGATCGGCGAAGCTCAGATGCCCGCTCAAGCCGACACTGAAGAGGTCCGCCGCCGGTCGAGGCTGCGCACGCTTCTGCCGATCCTGCGCAATCTGCTCGCGATCGTATTCCTGCTGATAGCGCTGATGATGGTGCTCTCTGCGATAGGCATAGAGATCGGTCCGCTCATCGCCGGCGCCGGGGTCGTGGGCGTGGCGATCGGCTTCGGCGCGCAAACCCTGGTGAAGGACGTCATCAGCGGAATGTTCTATCTCCTCGACGATGCCTTTCGGGTCGGAGAGTATATCCAGAGCGGCAACTACAAGGGCACGGTCGAATCTTTCAGCCTTCGCTCCGTCAAGCTGAGACACCATCGCGGTCCGCTTTACACGGTGCCGTTCGGCGAACTCGGCGCGGTGCAGAATATGAGCCGCGACTGGGTCATCGACAAGCTGACCGTCGGCGTCACCTACGACACAGATCTCGACAAGGCCAAGAAGCTGATCAAGCAGATCGGCAAGGAACTGGCCGCCGATCCTGAATTCGCGCCCAACCTTCTTGAGACCCTGAAGATGCAGGGGGTAGAGCAGTTCGGCGATTTCGCCATTCAACTCCGCATGAAGATGATGACCCGGCCTGGCGAGCAGTTCGTGATCCGCCGCCGGGCTTATTCGATGATCAAGCAAGCCTTCGACGCCAACGGCATCAAGTTCGCGCTCCCGACGGTCCAAGTGGCGGAGGGCGGTGAGACTGCCGCCGCCGCCAGGCAGGTGCTTGAGAAAATCAAGACGCCAGCTTCCTGATCCAGGCTTTGATCGATTATCCGACGGCTCCAAAGAGGGAGCGGTCGACCCTCGTTGGCGGCTCGGCTGAGCCCGGTGGCGGCTGAGCCTGCCTGTCGCAATCGTGGCTCCGATTAACCGCAGAGAAACCCTGGCGGTATTGGAATGGATACTCGCTTGCCTTGCCAAGGAGTGGGAGGGGGTATGGCTGGTTCGGGAGGTGGGGTCGTCGTTCATCTGGATGAGGCGCGCGCCGTGCGCCTTCCCGATTTCGACAATCGTTCACAGAATGTTACTGCCGCTTTCGTCGCCGCGGCGACCGCGGAAATTCCGAGAGCGGCTTTGGCGCGCGCGCTCGTCCGTTTCGGACTTCGGATGATTGCTGAAGGTGAGGGGCTTCTTGCTGCTGGTGAGCATGCCCGTGAGATTTTGGCCGGCTTGGCCCGCGATCCGGCCGGCTGACTTCCCCGCCGATTTGCGGCGGACCTTGTACGGAGAGCGGTCTGGCAAACTTCTCCGTCATAAACATTATGGTAAACACTGTCATGTTAAGGATAACCGCATGACAGTTCGTGGGACGGCGAAGCCGCCTCCGGATCGTCCTAACAAGTTGAATTCCTTCGCCTTGCCCATTGCCGGCGGCGCACCAGCCGCGCGGCGGAGAGAGAAACTTTGTCAACCATCAGGAGGAGCTATGCCATGTTCTCGAAGTCCGCGAAGAGCGCCAAGAGCTCGACCACTACCGACAATATCAAGATGCTACCGAAACCGGCCGTGCCCTCGGTGATCAGTGCCGATATGAAGATCATCGGCGCGGTCGAAAGCCGCGGCGACCTTCAGGTGGACGGCACGATCGAGGGCGATGTGACCAGCCGTGCGGTAACCATCAGTGATTCCGCGTCTGTCCGCGGCTCCGTCTCCGCGGAGAGCGTGCGGGTATCGGGAATCGTGAAGGGTGGCGTCAACGCTAAGTCGGTCATCCTGACCGCGACCGCGAAGGTCGAAGGCGACATCGTTCATCAATCGCTCTCGATCGAGACCGGCGCTGCTTTCGAAGGGCAGTGCAAGCGGATGGCGGCTTCGGAGCGGCCCGAGACCGTCAAGGCCCAGCTTCTGGTGGGCAGCGCGGCCGAATAGCTTTCGCAGGCGCGAGCCTGCGCTTCGGCCGCAAAGGACGCCGCGCCGCCACCGGCGCGGGAGGAGCAGCGGGCGGCTAGCGACAAGCCGCCTGTCCCTCCCTCCAAGCGACGCGGGACGGGGCAAGACTGGAATCGCGCAAGGGCGGCTTAGCCCTGGCGGCGATCATCGCGGTTGACTGGTTCGCCGCCGATCGCCCCCGCCAGCGGGTTGCTTAATCGGGTCTTTCCGCAGATCCGCCAGTATCGGCAGGGTCGAGATCGATCTCGATTGTCGAATGCTCGATGGCGAAGCGGCTATGCAGCATCGCCTTCACCCCAGCCAATGCCCGGCTCGCGGACGCGCCCTCGGCAATGCGCAAATGCAAGGTCGCCAGATGCCGGCCCGAGGTCAGCGACCAGACATGCACGTGATGAGCCTCGGCGACGCCAGTTACCATCGCGGCGGCGCGCGCGACCTCGGCCGGATCGACATCCTCGGGTGTGCCTTCCAGGAGAATATGGCCCGAGCGTCTCAACAGGTCCCAGCCGCTCCTCAGGATCAGCGCCGATACGGCAAGCGAGAGGATCGGATCGATAGGCGTCCAGCCGGTCGCCAGGATGACGACGCCCGCAAGGATGGCGGCAAGCGAGCCGAAAAGGTCGCTTAAAACATGAGCCAGCGCTCCGGCCATCCCGATATTGTGCCGAGCCTCTGTTTTCAGAAGTGCGAAGGCCACGAGATTGACCCCCAATCCCAGCACGGCAATGGCCAGCATCGGCACCCCCAGCACCGGGATCGGCTCGAACAAACGTCGGACAGCCTCGATCGCGATCCACAGGGTCAGCAGCAGCAGGATCACGCCATTTACGAAGGCCGCAAGCACCTCCAGGCGCCTGTACCCGAAGCTGCGGCGCGGATCGGCGCGCCGCCGCGCCCACCGCATCCCGGCATGGGCGAGTCCGAGCGCGCCGAGATCGGTCAGCATGTGTCCTGCATCTGCGATCAGCGCCAGCGAGCCCGAGAGAAGTCCGCCCGCCACCTCTGCCAACATGAAGCCGCCGGTAAGCCCCATCGCCCAGATAAGCCGGCGTTCGGCGATGTGCGGCTCCCGGCCAAGGTGGCTGTCGGGATCATCCCTGTGCCGGCGACTGTGGCCGATCATGCGCAGGTCCCCGTTGTTCGCCGCAACTCCAAACATTCACAGGCTCTGCGTGCAAGGGCTTTTTAGGCAACTCTGTTCCTTCTGCTTGAGTCGGGGTAGAGATCGCCCGGCCGCATCAGAGGCGGCGCTGGCGTAGGGTCGATCTCGAATTGTGAACCGAGCTCAGGCCCGACCTCATTCGGGACGATGCGCCGGCGCACGTCCTGCCCTACCATGTCCATCCGCCGCGCCGCGAGCTTTCCATACCCGCCACACGGCGCCCGACAAGGGCAGAAGCTCGTCGACGGGATTGCCGCCGCGAACCGACAGGGAGACGTCAAGATGGCCGAAACGGAATTGCATCTCATTCCAGCCCGCAGCGGCCGCGCCGCGCGCCTGAAAAAGGGTCAATCGATCAGGATCGTCAACACTCATGGGCAGCAGGTGGTAGATACCTGGTGTTTCAATGCCGAAGACTTGCGCGAATTCCTCTCGATGGAGCATCTGCGCCCGACCATCGAACGCATCTTTCCGCATGCTGGCGACCGATTGGTGACGAACCGGCGACGGCCGATTCTCACCTTTCTGGAGGACAGCTCCCCAGGCATCCATGACACTCTCATGGCAGCTTGCGACAATTACCGCTACGGCCTTCTTGGCTGCACTGACTATCACGACAACTGCACCGACAATCTTTTTGCGGCCATGCACATGATCGGCCTCACGCCGCCCGAATGTCCGAGCCCACTCAATCTGTGGATGAACATCCCCGTGGTCGAGGGCGGACGCACGGTGTGGGGAGAACCCGTCTCCAAGCCGGGCGATCATGTCGTGCTGCGGGCCGAGCTCGATTGCATCGTGGCGATGTCTACCTGTCCCCAGGACATCCTGCCGATCAACGGACGCGACCGGCGGCCGACCGAGGCGCATTACCAGATTCTGGGCTGACCCTTGTCCGACGCTCGCGCAGACGCCCGAAGGATCGAAGTCGTCCAGGCGGATATCACGGGGCTCGATCTCGATGCGATCGTGAATGCCGCGAACGAAGCCCTTGCTCGAGGAGGCGGTGTCTGCGGAGCCATCCACCGCGCCGCCGGGCCCAAGTTGGCGGAGGCGTGCCGCGAACTTGCGCCCTGCCCAACCGGAGAGGCAAGAACCACCCCGGGATTCGACCTCAAGGCAAGATGGGTGATTCATGCCGTCGGGCCGGTCTGGCGGGGTGGCGGGGCGGGTGAAGAGGGGCTGCTCGCCGGCTGCTATCGCAGCGCGTTGGAGGAGGCCCGCAAGATCGGCGCCCGCTCCATTGCCTTTCCTGCGATCTCGACGGGCGTGTACGGCTTTCCGGTGGAGCAGGCCGCGCCGGTGGCTGCGCGTGCGGTCTTGGAAGCCTGGCCGCGCTGCCCTGCCCTTCAGCGGGTCATTTTCGCTTGTTTCAGCGAAGCCGACCGAGCCGCCTACTCCGGCGCCGTGCAGCGTATCTAGGCTAGGAGCCCGGAGCGGGGCAATCGATGGCGCGCTTATGCTCTGGTCCGCTCAGAGCTATGGTGCCCCCGCGCCCGCAACCAGCCCCACTGTCAACTCATGCTCAAAGCCTTCCTTTTCGGCATCGCCATTGCCATCGCGATCGGGCCGATCGCGCTTCTGATCCTCTCGACCGGCATGACCCATGGGCTTCTGGCCGGTTCGCGAGTGGCCCTGGGGGCGGCGTTGGCGGATTTCACGCTCGCCAGCCTCGCCTTCGGCATCGGCGAGGCGGCGACACGGGCGCTGACGGGCATCGGACCGGCCTTGCCTATCTTTTCCGCCCTCGTGCTGATCGGTTTCGGTGCCTGGATGATCAGAGGCGCCGCGCGGACCGGCGTAGCACGGGCGCCTGATCCCGGTGCAGCGCGCGGGCGGACGATCGGGACCTTTGGCACGCTATTGCTCACCCTCGCCAATCCCCTGACGATCGTCGGGTTTGCCGCTTTCGCAGTGGCTGGGCTGCCGCGCATGGAGGTGTCTGGTATTCTCGCCCATGCCCTGGCCGTGTTCGCGGGAAGCCTGTGCGTGCAGATGACGCTTGCCTTCACCGGCGCGGGGTTGGGCCTGGCCCTGCCGCCAAGGTTGATTCGCGGCTTGAATCTGGCCGGCGGCTTGGGAATCGCCCTATTCGGCATTTGGGGCCTCGCATCGGCGCTGTCCACGGCCGGATGACGACGATCCCCAAGAATTAGCATAATTATTTAGGTATTATTAATGCTCGTTCTGGGAGAATGATCGATAGCTGCTGCGGTCCCCGACAAACCCCCGCATCAGGCCAGGAGCGAGCATTGCCGGAATTCATCGGCGCACCGACACTGGACCGCGAAACCTCCTGGCTGAAATCCGCCATGAAGGCAACCGGTGATGTGGCCTATCACTGGGACCTCGTCGCCGATCGCATCGCCTGGGTTGGCGCCTCGGCCGAGCTCTTTGGCGTAGTACCGCCGACGACCGGCGATGCCTTCAACGCGCTGATCAATCCGCGCGATAAACCTTCGCGCATGACCGCGCTGTCCGACCATTTCAGCGCCGGGCGCCCCTATGAGTGCGATTACCGGCTCAGTCAGCCCGACGGCAGCACCGTGTGGATTCACGATCGCGGCCAGGCTCAGTTCAATCGCGCCGGCAAGGCGGTGTCTATGGTCGGCACACTGCGCCGCGTCACCGACCTCAAGCTTCGCCAGCAGGCGCTGGAACAGAGCTTGGAGCATGACCGGCTGACGGGGCGCCTGAGCCGTATCCGCCTGACCGAGGCGGCGGAGCGGGCGCTCGAATGGGCCAAGCGCACCGAGGGCGAGGCGGCTTTCCTGGCGATCGGCGTTGACCGCATGTCCATGGTGAACAATGCCTTTGGCAGCGACACCGGGGACGCCATTCTGATCGGTGTGGCCGAACGGCTTGCCGCCCGGATCGATGGCGAGAGGCTGGGGCGTCTGGGCGCCGACCGGTTCGGCGCGGTGCTTCTGAATTGCGACGCGGAAGAGGCTCGTCAGATTGCCTTGGAGCTGCTTGCGTCGGTCCGTTCCGCGCCCTTTACAACGCCGTCGGGCGCGCTTCATGCGACGGTCTCGATCGGCGGGGTGCTCTTTCCGCAAGCCAGCATGACCGCCGCCGAGTTGATGGCGCGCGCCGAAAGCGCCCTCCACGCCGCCAAGCGCGAGGGTCGTGACCGATACATCGCTCACGGCGTGAACGGGCCGGAGCAGGCGCGACAGCGGCTGGCCCTCGGCATCGGCGAACAAGTGCGCCAAGCGTTGCGGCAGGATCAACTGGTTCTGGCCTATCAGCCGGTCGTCGAGGTGAAGACCGGCCGCGTCGCCCATTATGAATGCCTGCTGCGCATCCTGGGGCCGCGCGGAGAGCCGAAACCGGCCTATCACTTCATGCCGGCCATCGAGGAAATGGGTCTCAGCCACACCATCGACATGCATGTGCTCGACCTGGCGTTGAAGCAGCTGTCCGAGCATCCCGGCGTGGAGCTGGCGGTCAATATCTCGGGCTTGACGGCCGGCGAGCGGCGCTGGGTGGACATTCTGGCAGAGCGACTCGAAGGGCATGCCGGGGTAGGCGGCAGGCTCACTGTCGAGATCACCGAAACCGCGGCGTTGAAAGACATCGAGGAGACCGCGCGCCTCATCTCGGCGGTACGAACCTTCGGCTGCCGCGTCGCGCTCGATGATTTCGGCGCGGGCTACACCTCGTTCCGGCAGCTCCACATGCTGACGGTCGATGCGATCAAAATCGACGGCTCGTTCATCCGCACAATCGAGCAGCGGCCGGAGGCGCAGACGATCGTTCGCACCCTAGTCGGCATCGGGGAAGCCTTCAACCTGCAGACCGTCGCCGAATGCATCGAAACGCCGGCCGAGGCGCGTGTCCTGACCGAGCTCGGCGTGCCCTATCTGCAGGGGTTCCTCTACGGACGGCCCTCGCTGGAACGGCCTTGGATGCTGCAGACGCCGGATACGGCCGGCTTCGCGCCGGACTGGAGCCGTCAGTCCGTCGTGCCCTTGGCAGAGGCCAGGGTGGCGCGCAACGCCTCCTGATCCGTCCGTCCTGGACGACCTCGTCCGTCTAGAAGTCGATACAGCGACCGTTGAGCTCCCAGTCGCCATAGCGGGTCGGATCGGGCCCTTTGCGGCCGCCGATCTCTTCCGGCGCCCTTGGCTTTTCCGCCGGTTTCTCGGCCTCAGGCCGTGGCGACGGCTCGGTCTTTTGCTTGCCTTTGTCCATCCCAATCACTATGGCCTGCCCGGGTTTCCCACGCCAAGGTCTTGGCAGAAGGTCCAGGCGAGGCCACATCTCCGCCGGACGGGATCTGAGAGAGATGAACACTTTTCGCACCGGCTTGCTTCTGGCGGCGCTGACCGGTCTTTTTCTGGGCCTTGGCTGGCTCATTGGTGGCGCCGCCGGCATGACCATCGCTTTCGCCTTGGCCTTGGCGATGAACTTCTTCGCCTATTGGAACGCCGACCGCATGGTGCTGGCGATGTATCGGGCGCACCCGGTCGATCGGGGCACCGCGCCTGGTCTCCATGCCATCGTGGAGGAGCTTGCAGCGCGGGTGGAAATGCCCATGCCGCGCGTCTATCTGATCGAAAGCGAGCAGCCGAACGCCTTCGCCACCGGCCGCACTCCGCAAAACGCCGCCATCGCCGTCACCACCGGGCTCCTGCGCACCCTCTCCAGGGAGGAGCTGACGGGCGTGCTGGCCCATGAGTTGGCGCATGTCCGCAATCGTGACACGCTGACCATGACCGTCGCCGCCACCATCGCCGGAGCGATCGGTATGCTCGCCAATTTCGCCTTTTTCTTCGGCGCGCGAGGCTCGCGCGAGCAACCGCTTGGCCCCATTGGGGTGCTCTTGGTGGCGATCCTCGCGCCGATCACCGCGACCCTGGTGCAATTGGCGGTTTCCCGCACGCGCGAATACGACGCCGATCGCGAAGGGGCGAAGATCTGCGGGCAACCGCTCTGGCTTGCCAGCGCGCTGGCCAAGATCGAGCAGGGGGCACGACGGATCGACAATCCGCGTGCCGAAGCCAATCCGGCGACGGCGCACCTTTTCATCGTCAACCCGCTGCATGCGTATGGGATCGACAACCTGTTTGCGACCCATCCCTCGACCGAGAGCCGCATCCGGCGGCTTCGGGAGATGGCTTCGGGCGCCGTGCCGGCTGTTGCCGGCCGACGCCGCGGCCCTTGGGGATGAAGGCAAGGCCGCCTCGCCGACATCCGGAGCGGCGGGAGCTCGCGCTGAGCGGGGCAGCTCTGCCCCAGGCCCGCCAAGTCGCGTTCGACATACTTGGCATGGTGCTCGACCGCCGCCGACCGCTCGATCAAGCCGTCGCCGCGCATGGAACATTCACTAGGCTGGAGCCTCGCGACCGCGCTTTCGTGCGCAATCTCGTGGCGACCACGCTGCGCCGGCGCGGGCAGATCGACGCCGTCATCACGAGCTATCTTTCACACGAACTGCCGCCGCGGGGGCGCGCCGTCCTCAACGCGCTGCGTCTGGGCGCAGCCCAGCTACTCTTCCTCGGCACGCCCGCCCATGCGGCGGTAGACGGCTCCGTGCGGCTTACCGAAACCAGTGTCCTGGGCAGCTACAAGGGCCTGGTCAATGCCGTGCTTCGCCGCATCGCACAGGACGGGCCGGCTCTGATCGCCGCACAGGATGCGCCGCGCCTGAACACCCCTGATTGGCTATGGCAGTCCTGGATCGCAGCCTATGGCGAGGAAACTGCACTGAGCATCGCCCAAGCCCATCTCCAGGAACCACCGCTCGATCTCTCGCCGCGCTCCGAGCCCGACCGCTGGGCTGTCGCTCTTGGAGGGTGGGTGATGCCAACAGGCTCGGTACGACGTCCCGCCGAACTGGGCGGCCAGGTCGAGGGCTTGCCTGGCTATGCCGAGGGCGCCTGGTGGGTGCAGGACGCGGCCGCCGCTCTTCCGGTCCGCATGCTTGGCACGGTTGCAGGTCAATATGTGATCGATCTCTGCGCGGCGCCCGGCGGCAAAACCGTGCAGCTCGCCGCTGCCGGCGCGCGTGTCACCGCGGTCGACCGCTCGCCGCAGCGGCTGGAGCGGGTAGCCTCCAATCTCCATCGGCTGCGGCTTTCGGCCGAGCTCATTGCCGCCGACGCGGCAGATTGGCGGCCGACGCCTCTTGCCGACAGCGTGCTGCTTGATGCGCCGTGCAGCGCCACCGGAACGATCCGCCGCCACCCCGACCTTCCGTGGCTCAAACAGCCGGACGAGATATCGGCGCTGGCGGCGATCCAGGACCGGCTGCTGCGGTCTGCAGCGCAGATGGTCAAGCCGGGCGGGCTGCTCGTCTATAGCGTCTGTTCGTTGGAGCCCGAGGAGGGCCGGCCCCGAGTCGCGGCGCTTGTCGAGTCGGGGGCGGTTGCACCGGAGCCGTTACGCGCAGGCGAGCTTGCCGGAGTGCCGGCAGAGGCGATCGATCCGGAGGGCGCGTTGCGCACCTTGCCTAGCCAATGGGCCGGTCTTGGCGGATGGGATGGATTTTACGCCGCGCGGCTGCGCCGGCCTTGGTGATCGGGCATAACCGGCTCCCTTGCAGGGGGCGGTGCATATGCGATACCAAGGGTGCGACATGCCTCCGGCACATCCAGCGGTACGCATCGCGCCTTCGATCCTCGCGGCCGATTTCGCACGGCTTGGGGAGGAAGTGCGTGCGATCGAGAGGGCCGGAGCGGATTTCGTCCATATCGACGTCATGGATGGGCATTTCGTACCGAACCTTACCATCGGTCCTGGGGTGGTGAAGGCGTTGAGGCCCCATTCGAAGCTGCCCTTCGACGTTCACTTGATGATTTCGCCTGTCGATCCGTTCGTCCCGGAATTCGCCGCGGCGGGGGCCGATATCATCACCGTCCATCCCGAGGCGGGCCCGCATCTGCACCGCACGGTTCAACTTGTCAGATCGCTCGGCAAGCAGGCGGGCGTCTCGCTCAACCCCGCGACTCCGGCCGAAATGATATGGCCGGTGCTCGGCGAGATCGACTTGATCTTGGTGATGAGCGTCAATCCCGGCTTCGGCGGGCAGCGTTTCATCGAAAGCCAGCTCGACAAGCTACACACGTTGCGGGGCATGATCGAGGAGAGCGGGCGCAAGATCGCACTCGAGATCGACGGCGGCATCAACGAAGAGACCGCCCGGGCTGCGGTCTCCGCCGGAGCCGATCTCCTGGTTGCCGGGACGGCAATCTTCTCCGGCGGACCCGACCGCTACGCCGAGAATATACGGCGTTTGCGCGGGACCGGCTGATGGTCTGGGGCGGAGCAGTGGTTCCCGGTTCCGGATTTGGGCCAAGGCTGCGGTCGTGGCAGCGGCTTCCCGCTGCGCTGCTTTTGCAGAAGCTTGCCTATCTGATCAAGACGCCCTTCTATCGCATCCCGATCTACGGCATCGGACGCCTGCGCTCGGAGCCGGGCGCGATTCGTCTCACGCCTCCCGATCCCTGGCCTGGCAACGCCACGCGCGGCTCGGCCATCGTGCATGGCGATTTCACCTTTGCCGGGCAGAGCATCCACAATCCGGCGCCCGCCTGGGCGCCGACCGGCGCGCATCGCCGCTGGCTTGAAGAGCTGCATGGATTTGAATGGCTGCGCGATCTGCGCGCGGCCGGCGGCGATGCGGCTCGACGGCGCGCGCGCGAGCTTGCGGCAGATTGGGTGGAGGCCCATCAGCGCTGGAGCGCGCTTGCCTGGCGCCCCGACCTGATCGGGTCCAGGCTTTCCGCCTGGTTCGGTCAGCACGATTTCTTTTGGGCCTCGGGCGATGCCGAATTCCAGGGTCGGATCGCCGCCTCGGCGGCCGCGCAGGCGCGTCATCTCGCCCGTGCCCTTCCCGGAGGCGTTACCGGCAGCGGCGCAATCCGGGCGGTGAAAGGTCTGATATTCGCGGGCTTGGCGCTGCCGCGCGGCGAACCTTGGGCCGCGCGTGGCCTCGATCTCCTGAAACGGGAGCTGCGACGGCAGATTCTTCCCGACGGCGGCCATGCCGAACGCAGTCCGGCAGTGCAACTTGCGGTGCTACGCGACCTTATCGACATCCGTGCCGCCCTAGCCGCAGCCGAGCGCGAGGCTCCGAACGACCTTCAGATCGCCATCGACGGCATGGGACCCGTGCTGCGGCTGTTTCAGCACGGCGATGGCGGCCTTGCACTCTTCAACGACACCGCGCAGGAGGAGGGCTGGCTGGTCGACTTGACGCTGACCCGGGCCGGGGGGCGCATCAAGCCGCTGATCCAGGCGCCACAGACCGGATTCCAACGGCTCGCTGCCGGTCGCACGCTGCTCCTGGTCGATACAGGCCGGCCGCCGCGGCCAGGGTTCGATGCGCATGCGCATGCCGGCGCGCTCAGCTTCGAGATGAGCATCGGGCGCGAGCGGATGATCGTGAACTGCGGCGCTCATCCCGGCGATCCCGAATGGCGCGCCGCCCAACGCCTCACCGCGGCACATTCGACCCTGGTCGTGGAGGACACCAATTCCAGCGAGATTCTGCCCGACGGCAGCCTGGGGCATGGTCCTTCCGTGGTGCTGTGTCGGCGCCAGGAGGTGGACGGCAATCTGTGGCTCGAGCTCAGCCATGACGGCTATCAAGAGCGGTTCGGGCTGATTCATCACCGCCGGCTCTATCTTGCGGCGACCGGTGAGGAGTTGCGTGGGGAGGATCGGCTCAGCGGCAACGGGAACGGACGGCATTTCGCCATTCGCTTCCATCTGCATCCACAGGTGCAGGCCTCGTTGCTGCAGAGCGCGGCCTCGGTGCTCTTGAAGCTGCCGAGTGGAGCCGGGTGGCGATTGCGCTGTTCGGCTGGCTCCATCGCGCTCGAGCCCAGCATTTATCTCGGCCGCTCCGCCGAGGTTCGCCGCACGCAGCAGATCGTGATTTCCGGCGCGGTTGAGGGTGGCGAGACCACGATCAAATGGGGTCTGCGACGAGAATCCAAGCCGAAAACCGGCTGATGGACGAGAGGGCGGCAAGCCGGTCTTCTCCTCTGATGTTGCGGGATGACGAGGAGAGATATGGACGGACCCGATCGTGACCTCCGCTGACCTTGTTCCAATCCGCAGGGGGCTCCTGTCGGTTTCCGACAAGGCCGGGCTTGTGGAATTGGGACGGGCTCTGGCCGAGGCAGGCGCCGAGATCTTGTCGACCGGCGGCACCGCACGCGGGCTGCGCGAGGCGGGCATCCCTGCAAGGGAGGTTTCCGAGGTCACCGGCTTTCCGGAAATTCTCGATGGCCGGGTGAAGACGCTGCATCCGCGCATCCATGGCGGCATCCTCGCCCGGCGCAAGGATCTGGTCCATCGCTCCGCCGTCAAGGCGCACGAGCTTCCTCTGATCGATCTTGTGGTGGTCGATCTCTATCCCTTCGAAGCAACCCTCGCATCGGGCGCCGACCGCGCCGGCATGATCGAGATGATCGATATCGGCGGACCGGCGCTGATCCGCTCGGCGGCGAAGAATCATGAGCATGTCGCGGTCCTCACCGATCCCGAGCAATATCCGGAACTGATCGATGCGCTTAAGACGGAAGGCGGCACCCGGCTTGCCCTGCGCCGCCGTCTGGCGTCCGCCGCCTTCGCGCGCACCGCCTCCTACGATGCCGCGATCGCTGCCTGGGCGGCGCAGGAGGAGGGCGAGCTCTTCCCCAAACGGATCGTGCTCGCCGGCCGTCTGGGCCAGCGTCTGCGCTACGGAGAAAATCCGCATCAGCGCGCCGCCCTCTACAGAATGGGGGATCGCCGCATCGGGGTGGCGGGCGCGATGCAGCTCCAGGGCAAGGAGTTGAGCTACAACAATCTGAACGACACCGATGCCGCTTTGGAGCTTGCCGCCGAGTTCGAGGAGCCGGCGGTGGTCATCGTCAAGCACGCCAACCCCTGCGGCGTGGCGGTGGCTCAGGATATGCTTTCAGCTTGGCGTCGGGCGCTCGCTTGCGATCCCGTTTCAGCCTATGGCGGGATCGTTGCGCTGAACAGGCAGCTCGACGGTCCGACGGCGGCCGCGCTCTCGGAGCTGTTCCTGGAGGTCGTGATCGCGCCGGGGGCGGACGCCGATGCGCGTGCCGCCCTGAGGCCAAAACGCAATCTGCGCCTCTTGGTAACCGAAGCCATGCCCGATCCACAAGCCGCCGGCCTGACGTTTCGGTCGCTTGCGGGTGGACTGCTGGTCCAGGAGCGCGATGGAGGCCGACTGACCGAGGGCGATCTGAAGGTGGTCACTCGACGCGCGCCGACCCCGGTCGAGCGCGCCGACCTTCTGTTCGCCTTCCGGGTAGCAAAGCATGTGAAGTCGAACGCGATCGTCTATGCCAAGGAGGGCGCCACGGTCGGAATCGGAGCCGGGCAGATGAGCCGCATTGATGCCGCGCGCATCGCCGTCATGAAGGCAGCGGACGCGCGACGGGATGTGGGCGAAAGCCGCCCCCGCACCGAAGGCGCGGTGGTCGCCTCCGACGCCTTTTTTCCCTTTGCCGACGGGCTCATCGCCGCCGCCGAGGCGGGAGTGACGGCGGTGATTCAGCCGGGCGGCTCGCTGCGCGATCAGGAAGTGATCGAGGCGGCCGACGCACGCGGCCTGGCCATGGTGTTCACCGGCCTGCGCCACTTTCGGCATTGACTTGGCGAGGGTCTAAAGCAGCCGCGCGAAGAGCTGCCACGTGCCCGGATTGTTGGGGGAGAGTTCGACCCTCCTCTCGAAGCGGAAGCCCAAGTGCTCCAGGAGCTTGATCGACCGCTCATTGTCGGGTGTGGCAATCGCCACGAGGCGGGCCAGGCCGCACACCCCCTTGGCATGGACCAGCACGGCTGCCGCCGCCTCGCGCGCAAAGCCCTGGCCCCAAAATCGTGGCAGGAGCGCAAAGCCGAGATCGAAGTCCTGCAATCCGTCTCGCTTGACAAGGCCGCAGAGGCCGATCGGCGCTTTGTCGACTTTCTGCTCGATCGCGTAAAGGCCGAAGCCGAAAGCCTCGTACATGGCGATCGGGCCGTTTCGGATATAAAGTCGGGAATCCTCCAAGCTTCTGACTCCGCGATCTCCGATAAAACGGAGCCAGGATGGTTCGTTCACCAGCTCCAGGATGAACGGGGCATCCTCAAGCGTGAGGTGGCGGAAGCGGAGGCGGTCGCTTTCGAGAACCATCATGCTGACGCAATCCTCGGCACCTTGAGCGGCACCAGCACCAGAAACCCGGCGGCGAGGAAGGCAAGGATCGTCGCCATGCCGGCGCGCATGTCGTCGGCCAACGCCGTTGCCGTGCTGAAGGCGAAGGGCGCCAGAAAGGCGGTGGCCTTGCCCGAGAGCGCGAAGAGGCCGAACATCTCCGCTTCCAATCCCGGCGGCGCGAATCTCGTCATCAGCGAGCGGCTTGCGGACTGGGCGGGCCCGACGAAGATGCCGAGCGCGCCAGCGATGATCCAGAATAGGCCTTTGTCGGATACGATGAGCGCCGCCGCGCCGAGGAGGATCAGCCCCGCCAGCGCGATCAGGATGGTCGGCTTCGGTCCGATGCGATCATCGATCCAGCCGAACGCCGCCGCTCCGATTGCGCCGGTGACGTTGAGAAGGATGCCCAGCGTCAGAACCTCGTCGAGACGAAACTGAAACTGTCCGGCCGCGAACAGTCCGCCGAAAGCGAACAAGGCTGCGAGCCCGTCGGTATAGAGCATGCGCGCGATCAGGAAACGCAAGAGCACGCCATGGCCGAGCGCCCGGCGCAATGTGCCCTTGAGCTCGACCCATCCGGCCACCACGGCCTGGCCGAGCGCCATCCCCGGAAGACGCGGCTCGCCGACGAAGAGGAAGAGCGGCAGCGAGAAAATGAAAAGCCAGGACGCCGTCAGCAGCGCCGTTGCGCGCACCGGCTCCGCACTCGCCACATCGAGGAATGCCGGCGGCGGATCGGCCTTGATCAGCAGCACCAGGCACAGGATGAGCGCCGCGAGCCCCCCGGCATACCCGGCGGCCCACCCCCAGCCCGACAACCTGCCGACGATATGCGGTGGGGCGAGCCGGGGCAGGAGGGCGTTGTAGAACACCGTCGCCAGCTCGACGGCCAGATTGGCCAGCGCGACCAGCGTCAGCGCCAGGAGGATATCCTGCTCCACCGGCCTGACGAACCACAGCCCGGCGGTGAGGATCCCCGCGACGAGGGTAAGGGCGCCAAGCCAGGGCTTGAGCCGTCCCGATTGATCGGCGATTGCGCCCACGATCGGGGCTGCGAGTGCCACGGCGACCCCGGAGATCCCGAGGGCGACGCCCCAGGCTTCCGCGCCCGCCGAACCGGGTCCGGCCACCATTTGGCTGAAATAGGCGGGGAAGACGAAGGTGACGATGATGGCCGCGAATGCGGAGTTGGCCCAGTCATAGGAGCACCAGCCGATCAACGCCGCGCGCCTGCGCGCCGACGTTCCCGCCGCAGCGGGCGCGTGCCTCACATCATCACCAGCGTGCGAAGCTGCCTGTTGGCGACGGCGAGCATGGCAAGATCGGGTGCGCCGCTCTGCCTGAGCTCGGAGATCAGCGTGTCGGCGCGCTCAACCGGCGCTGCACGCGCCTTGATCCAGTCCTCGATCAAGATCTCGGGCTCGGCATCCGCGCCGTTCGCCTCCTTGAGCACGCGCGCGGCCAATTCGCACTGCTGGCTCTGGAGGTCGTCGAGAATGGCGGCGACGGCAAGCTTGTCCCAATGGCTGTCTGGATCCAGTTGCTCGGCGGTATCGCGAAGCCAGTCGAAGGCGAAGCGATTGCCGAGCGCGAAGAAAGTGCGCGCCACGCGCTGGGCCGGCAGTCCGGCCTGGCCGGCGATACGCACGATATCGAGTCCGGGCGCGATGAAGTCGAGCCCGGCAACCTCATGGGCGAGCGGCTCCGGAACGCCGCCTGCCACCAGTTCGCCGGCACGGCGGAGGATCTCGGCGCGGTCGTCATCGGCCAGGACCTGGTCCAGCTTTGTCTTCAGAGCCCGCAGCGCCGGTTCGAACTCCGCGACCGTGGCGTCGGTGTCGAGCGGAAGCGGACGGTTCTTCAGGAACCAGTGGCAAGCCCGCTCGACAAGCTGCAACGTCTCCAACAGCATGCGGTACTGCAGCTTCGCCGGGACTTTGTTGTCCAAAGCCTCGATATCCTGCCACAATCGCGGCAGGGCGAACGCGGCGCGCGCGGCAAGATAGCCACGCGCCACATCCTCGGCCGCCGCTCCGGTGCGCTCGCGCATTTCGGCCATGAATGTGGCGCCCATGCGATTGACGAGTTCGTTCACGACCAGCGTCGCTGCGATCTCGCGCCGCAAGCGGTGCCGTTGGATCGCCTCGGGAAAGCGCCGTCCTAGAACGGCCGGGAAATAAGCTCTGACATCGTCCTGAAGCGCGGGGTCATCGGGAAGAGAGGAGGCAAGCAGCTCGTCATAGAGCGTAATCTTGGAGTAGGCGAGCAGGACGGCCTCTTCGGGACGCGTCAGTCCGGCATGAGCCTGCGCCCGCTCGGCCAGCGCCTCCTCGCTGGGGAGGAACTCGATCGCGCGATTGAGCTTGCCCGACCGCTCGAGTGCGCGCATGAAGCGCGCATCGCCGTCGAGCCGTTCGGGCGCCTTCGCCTCCGCCAGCGACAGCGCCAGGCTTTGAAGATAGTTGTCGCGCAGCACTAGGGCGCCAACCTCCTCGGTCATGCCGGCTAAGAGCTGGTCGCGCTGCTTCAAGGTGAGGTCTCCCTCGGCAATCAGCCCGTTGAGGAGGATCTTGATGTTGACCTCATGGTCGGAGGTGTCGACGCCCGCCGAGTTGTCGACGGCGTCGGTATTGATGCGGCCGCCGTTCAACACATATTCGATGCGTCCGCGCTGCGTGAAGCCGAGATTGGCGCCCTCGCCGACCACCTTGGCGCGCACCTCCGAGCCGTTGACGCGCAAAGCATCGTTGGCGCGGTCTCCCACATCGAGATTGGTTTCGCTGGTGGCCTTTGCATAGGTACCGATTCCGCCGAGCCAAAGCAGGTCCACCGGAAGCTTCAAGATGGTTCGAATGAGCTCGGCCGGGGTCGCGGACTCGTGAGTCATCCCGAAGAGCGCCTTCATCTCGGGGCTGAGCCGAATTGTCTTCGCCTTGCGATCGTAGACGCCGCCGCCCTTGGAGATCATCGCCGGGTCGTAGTCGCTCCAGCTCGAGCGCGGCAACTCGAACAGGCGCCGGCGCTCAGCGAGGCTCTTCTGCGGATCGGGGTCGGGATCGATGAAGATATGGAGATGATTAAAGGCGGCAACAAGACGCGTATGCTCCGACAGAAGCATGCCGTTGCCGAACACGTCACCCGACATGTCGCCGACGCCGACCGTGGTGAAATCGGTCGTCTGGATATCCACACCGAGCTCGCGGAAGTGCCGTTTCACGCATTCCCAGGCGCCACGCGCGGTGATGCCCATCTTCTTGTGGTCGTATCCTGCCGATCCACCAGAGGCAAAGGCGTCGCCCAGCCAGAACCCGTAGTCGGCCGAAACGGCGTTCGCGATATCCGAGAAGGTGGCCGTGCCCTTGTCGGCGGCGACTACCAGATAGGGATCGTCCTCGTCGTGCCGGATCACGCCGGTGGGCGGCACAACAGCGCCTGCCACGAGATTGTCGGCGAGATCAAGCAGTCCGCGCATCATGATGCGATAGCACTCGATCACTTCCGCATTCAGGGCCTCGCGCCCGCCTTGCGCCGGCGGACGCTTCACCACAAAACCGCCTTTCGATCCGACCGGCACGATGACGGCGTTCTTCACCATCTGCGCCTTCATCAGCCCCAGGACCTCGGTGCGAAAATCCTCGCGCCGGTCCGACCAGCGGATGCCACCGCGCGCAACCTTGCCGCCCCGCAGGTGCACCGCCTCCACGCGCGGGCTGTAGACGAAGATCTCCACCCATGGGCGCGGGAGAGGCAGCTCATCGAGCTCGCGCGAATCGAACTTAAGCGACAGATAGGGTTTGGATATGCCGTTGGCCGCGTTCTGGTAGAAATTTGTACGTAGGGTGGAAAGTATGAGATTGAGGAATCGTCGGAGAATTCGGTCCTCGTCGAGATTGGCCACCGCATCGAGCGCATGCTCGATCTCGACGATTATTCCTCGCTCACGTGTGCTGCGGTCCTGAAGCTCGGGGGAGAAGCGGGTTCGGAAAAGCTCGATCAAGGCGCGCGCGATCTTTGGATTGTTCGCGAGCGTTTCCTCCATGTAGCTCTGCGAGAAGGCGATCCCGGTCTGCCGCAAGAACTTGCAGCAGGCGCGCAGGACGACGATCCTCCGCCAGCCCAGTGAGGCGCGGAGTATGAGCCGGTTGAAGCCGTCATCCTCCATCTCGCCCAGCCAAATGCGGCTCAAGGCCTCCTCGAATTTCTCGCGAACACGGCCAACCTGGATTTCGCCACCATCGGCCGAACGCATCGCAAAATCGTGCACCCAGATGGTGCCACCGCCGATCGGCTGCACCTCGAAGGGGATCTCGCTGATGACCCTGAGACCCATATGCTCGAGCATCGGCAGGATGTCGGAGAGCGCGACCTGGCCCTGGGCATTGTAGATTTTGAGCCGCACCTCCTCGCCCGACGCTTCGATCGGGCGATAGAGATTGATAGCCATGCGCTCGCGCTCCAGCGCCTCTTCGATGCGCGTGATGTCGTAGACGGCAAGGCCGGCGGCAAACCGCTCGCGATAGGCGAGCGGGAAGGCATTCGCATAGCGGCGGAACTGTTCGATTCCGCGCTCCTCGCCCAAGCCTGAGATCAGCGCATCTTGAAGATCGTCACTCCAGGAGCGGCCGGCCTCGATCAGCCGCGCCTCGACCTCGGCGGTGGGCACGGCGGGAATAGCCCCCGGCTTGGTCGCAACGACGACATGCAGCCGGCCCAGGACCTCGTCGGTCATGTAGGTGGTGTAGGCCGTCACCTTGCCGTCATAGGCCCGCTCCAGAATCTTTTGGAAGCGCAGGCGAAGCGCGGTGTTGAACCGCTCGCGAGGAACGTAGAGGAGACAGGATACAAAGCGCTCGAAGGGATCGCGGCGCACAAACAGCGCAATTTGCTGCCGCTCCTGAAGATGCAGGATGCCGAGGCCGATGTCGTAGAGATCCTGCTCGCCGATCTGCAAAAGCTCGTCGCGTGGATAGGTTTCCAGAATATGGGTAAGCGCCTTGCCGTCGTGGCTGCTCGGCGGGAAGCCGGCGCGCGCCAGTATGTTCTGCACCTTGCGGCGCAGAAGCGGGATCTGGCGCGGGCTGCGGCTATAGGCGACGGAGGTAAGCAGGCCGACCAGAAGCCGCTCTCCAATCACACGGCCCTGCGCATCGAAGCGCTTGATGCCGATGGTGTCCATATGAACGGCGCGATGCACGGTCGCCCGCCGGTTCGATTTGGTGATCAGCAGAAGCCGCGGCTCGAGCACGAATTGCCGAACTTCCGGCGGCAGCTTGTCGAAATTGCGCAGCCCGTCGAACACCGAATAAGCATCGTCGCGCAGGACGCCGAGGCCGCTGCCGGCTCGGATCTGCAAGGTGGCGCCGTCACCCTCGCCCGTGAAGTCGTATTCGCGGTAGCCAAGGAACGTAAAATGGTCGTCGCTGATCCAGTGCAGGAATTCCTTGGTCTCCTCCACCTCCTCGCGCGGCAGCGGCGGCGGGTCGGCCTCGATCTCTCGCAGCACCTCGGCAAGTTTCTCATGCATCGCGCGCCAGTCCTGGACGGCGACACGCACATCGGCGAGCACTCGTGCAAGGCCGGATTCGATTTCCGCGAGACGCTCTGGTGCGGATTGCTCGTTGATCTGGATATGCATCAGGGATTCGGCGAGGACGGGTGGTTTGTCCGCCTCGGCGGTTTCGGCGCCTTGCGCGAGCAGTTGCATGCGCTTGCCGGCGGAATCACGGCGGAGCTTCATGACCGGGTGGATCACCAGATGGACGGTCAGGTCCTGGCGGTTCAGCTCGGCCGTCACCGAGTCCACGAGGAACGGCATATCGTCATTGGCGATCTCGACAACGCTATGGGTCGAGCGCCAGCCATGCTCCGCAGGTGTCGGGTTGAAGACACGGATCTTGGCGTTGCCTACGTTGCGCTGCTGCGAGAAGTTCCAAAGGCCCATGGAGATGCCGTAGAGGTCCTCGACCGAGTTCCTCAAGAGATCGCCCGGAGGCACGTTGGCGTAAAGTTGGCGCACGAACAGCTCGATCTCGGCGGCCCGGTCCGGCTGCATCCGATCGCCGACGCGCTTGACCAAGCGACTGATCAGATCGTTTTTCTGGTCTTCTGCACGATTGGGCATGGCGAGACCCGAAGGGCTGACAACCGGACCTACTCGAGGCCGCATGGGAATCGGACGGTATCGGATGAAAGGCTATCCCATCCGCGCGCCTACCAGAAGTGAGTCCGAAGCCGCAGGAAGGCGTTGGCCACAAACCTGTGGCGTGTCCCGGGTCCGGCAGCATCGAATCTTGCCGGAAAGGGTCCTACCGGCGGAAAATGCCGGCATGCCGAACCCGGTGACACCGACAGCGGACCAGCTGTTTCGATCTGGCCAGGCCGCCGAGCAGGCCGGGCGGCTGGCGGAGGCGGAAGGCTTTTATCGGGCCGTCCTTGCCGCCGAGCCGAACCATGCCCAGGCGCATGCAGCCCTTGGATTCCTGGCGTTGCGGGGCGGCAGGCCCGATCTTTCCAGAGGCTTCCTTGCAAGAGCACGTCAGCTCGCGCCGGACCTGTATGGGCGCCAGCGCCAGGCGGCCGAGACCATGGCGCGCGAGCGCCGATGGCTCGAGGCAGTGGACCACTGGCAGCGAGCGCTGGCACTGCAGCCTGGCCAGCCGGCGGCACTGATCGGTTTGGCGGAGGCGCTGGCGGGGCTTGGCGTAGGCGAGGCGGCAAGGGCGGCTGAGGACGCCGCCACATCCGCCCCGGGCGATGCCCGCATCCAGCTCAGCGCCGCGGCGGTGCTGGCCGAGGCGGGCAAGCTCGATCGCGCCGCCGAGCTTGCCGGCCGCGCTCGGACGCTGGCTCCAGCCGAGCCCGGACCCGTGCTCCGGCTCGGCCATATCCGCCGCGACCAGGGCCGGCCGGAGGAAGCGGCCGCGCTCTATCGCGAGGCGCTGGCGCTCGACCCCGATCTGCCCGAGACCTGGCTTCATCTCGGCGAGATCGAGCGCTTCGGCCCTGGAGCGCCGGAGATCGATCGCATGGAGGCCCTCGTCAGACGGCTGGGTGAGGGCAAAAGTGCGGCGGTCCCGCTGCTCTTCGCGCTCGCCAAGGCTTACGACGAGATCGGCGAATTCGATCGCGCCTTCGTGCGGCTGGAGCGAGGGAACCGCCTTATGGCGGCCCGGCTGCGCTACGACCCGGCCAAGGACGAGGCCTGGGCCGAGCGCATCATCGGCGGCTTCGATAAGGCTCTGCTAGGCGAGAAGGGTGGCCGGGGGGAGCCCTCGGCATTGCCGATATTCATTCTGGGCATGCCGCGCTCTGGCTCGACCTTGGCCGAGCAGATTCTGGCAAGCCACCCGGAGGTCCACGGTGCCGGCGAGATCGCCGAGGTCGGGCGCATGGTGGAGGAGCTTGCGCGCCGGAGGCCCGGCGCACCCGACTATGTGTCGGCCTGCCGGACCGTCTCGGCCGAGGAACTTCGGCAGATCGGCGCGGCGTCGATCGCGCGTCTCAAGCCGCTGTCGCCGGGCAAGCTGCGCGTCACCAACAAGACGCCCGGCAACATCTTCCATATCGGGTTCGTGCATCTGGCATTGCCGCAAGCGCGCTTCGTCGAGACCCGGCGCGATCCGCTCGAAACCTGCTTCGCCTGCTGGCGGATGCTGTTCCGCAGCGGCGTCGCTTTTTCCTACGACCTCGCGCATCTCGGCCGGTATTACCGGGTTTACGACCGGCTGATGGCGCATTGGCGCGAGCTTCTGCCCGAGCGGATATTCTCGCTCTCCTATGAAGGGCTCATCGCAGATCAGGAGCGCGTCTCGCGCCGGCTGGTGGAGTTTGCCGGCCTGGCCTGGGACCCGGCCTGCCTCGATTTCCATCGCAGCGACCGGCCGGTGCTGACCGCAAGCGGCGTTCAGGTGCGTCAGCCCTTGGCCAAGACGCCGACCCAGCGCTGGCGGAACTACGAGCGCCATCTGGGTCCGCTGATCGACGCGCTGGGGCCGCTCCTCGCGGGCTAACGGCGAACCGGCTCTTCCGAAATTACTCGCTAACCGGACACATGGCGGTCATGGCGGAATCGTCGCAATCGACTCGAACCGGAAAGTCTAGTCGATAGACTCCTGGGCTGGGGGTTAATAGAATCTCGGCGTTCTCTGAAAGCGATTCCGCTCGTATGGCCGAAGAACGCACCCAGCGTCGGCTCGCCGCTATCCTCGCCGCAGACGTGGTTGGCTACAGCCGACTCATGGAGCTGGACGAGAGGGGGACTTTCGACCGCTTGCGGGCGCACCGCAAGGAGCTGTTCGAGCCGGCGATCAACAAGCACCACGGGCGCATTTTCAAGCTGATGGGCGACGGGCTGCTGGCGGAGTTCGGCAGCGCGGTGGATGCCATCGAATGCGCGGCGGTGATCCAGCAGGGGATGGCTGATGCCAATCGCGGAATGTCTGAGGACCGCCGCATCGATGTGCGCATTGGAGTGCATGTAGGCGACGTGATTGTCGAGGGAGAGGATCGTCACGGCGAGGGCGTAAACATCGCCGCGCGGCTGCAGCAGCTGGCGGACCCGGGCGGTGTCCTAGTGTCCGGAATCACATACGACCACGCCAAAAACAAAGTCAAGGTCGGCTTCGAGGATCTTGGCAGGCAAACTTTGAAGAATATTGCCGCGCCGGTCCACGTCTACCGCATCTCCGGCATGCCGCGCGCCTCGATCGCAGCGCCCAAGTCACCCACGGACAGGCCATCGATCGCCGTGCTGCCCTTCACCAACATGAGTGGCGATCCGGAGCAACAGTATTTCAGCGACGGTGTCGTGGAGGACATCATCACCGAACTGTCCCGCTTCCGCTCTCTCTTCGTCATCGCCCGCAATTCGTCCTTCGCCTTTCGTGGCGAGCGGATCGACATTGCAGAAATTGCAAGGCGGTTGGGAGTGCAATATGTGGTGGAGGGCAGCATACGGCGGGCAGGCAATCGAGTTCGCATCACCGCGCAGCTTATCGATGCGACGACCGGTGCTCACCTGTGGGCAGAGCGGTATGACCGGGAACTGGAGGACATTTTCGCCGTCCAGGACGAGGTCGTCCGCACCGTCGTGGCGACCGTGGCCGGACGTGTGGAGGCGGCCGGCGCACAACTGGCCAAACGCAAACCTCCGGAGAGCCTCGCGGCATATGATTATTTTTTGCGTGGCTTGGAACAGTTGAATCTGGTTGGTCAGGAGTACAATGCCGAAGCTCTCCGCCTGTTCGAACAGACGGTTGAGCTGGATCCGCAATACGCTGCGGGCCACGCCTATCTAGCACTTGCGATCTATGTGCAATGGCAGACCAATCGCGATCCTGGAGAACTGGAGCGTGCTCTCGCCAGCGCACGCCGGGCGCTAGCGTTGGATGAGAATGACAGCCGCTGCCATCGCATCTTGAGCGCCATCTACGCGCACCTGCGTCAGCATGATCGCGCGGAGTTCCACTCCGACCGCAGCATCGCTCTCAATCCGAACGACGCGCTTGGCGCACTCTATCGAGCCGGACTGCTGCGTCGTCTCGGACGCGCGGAGGAGGGTATCGAGTGGGCCCGCAAGGCGATGCGACTCAATCCCTATCACCCGAACTGGTACTGGGACGCGTTAGCGGTCGTACTGCACAGCGCAGGGCGTTATTCGGAGGCGTTGGACGCCTACAGCCGCATCGTCGAGCGATCCTCATTTTATCATGCCTATGTCGCGGCCTGTCATGCGGAGCTCGGCCAGATGGAGGAGGCGCGGAGACATGCCGACCTAGCGCTCCAGGCTAGGCCCGACTTTTCCGTTTCGACTTGGGGCGAGAGGCTGCCTTTCAAGAACGAGGCGGACTTGCAGTATTTCCTCGAAGGTATGCGCAAAGCAGGGCTGCCGGAGTGAGGCGCGCCACTTCCGCGGTTGGCACATCTCGGTAAGGCTGCCGGGCGCAGGTACCGCCGCTTGCGGCTCCAAAAAGGACTCCGACATGCCGACACTACTTAGAGAGTTACGGGAGGCCTCGATGAGTCCAAGCTTTTCTGTCGCCATTCCACTTTCGGCTTTCTGCTCACCACTCCAGGATCACCTTTCCCGACTTGCCCGAGCGCATGGTCTCGAAACCCTTCTCAAACTCGGCGATGGGGAAGCGGTGGGTGATGACCGGTGAGACGTCCAGCCCGCTCTGGATCATGGCCGTCACTTTGTACCAGGCCTCGAACATTTCGCGGCCGTAGATGCCCTTGAGTGTCAATCCCTTGAAGATGATCTGATTCCAGCCGAGCGCGATATCCCCCGGGCAAGATGCCGAGAATACACGTTCTTGAGTGCTTTTTTGCCGTGCAATTCCTCAGAACGTGACCTTCCACTGCTCGGTATCGATATACCAGCGTTCCTCGGCGATTTTGTTGGCAGCGTTAAATTTCCAAAGAACCGCCGACTGGGTTCCAGTGGGGAGTTTGGTCGATTTCCACTCGACCACATTGACGATTTCACCGTCCTTCTCGCCCGAGAAGTAGCGTACATTGGTGATTTCGAATCCGGGAGGCAGGGCATCGCTCATGGTTTCGAGCACCGATCTGAATGCGGCTCTGCCCCGGAGTATATCGTTCTGCCCAGGGAACACGAAAATCATATCGTCACTGTAGAACGCCGTCAGGGCTTCCAGATCACCACGCTCCACCGCTTCCCACACCGCTTTTAGGATCACGTTGCTTCTCATATTGCTCATTCGTTCTACCCCCCTCGTCTCATGAATTTGATCGTCGATTATTCGACCATTCTCTGTGATGCCTTCTTGAGATTGGCGCACTCTCAAACCTGGCTGCCGTCCCTGACAGCTCCAAATCGACGCCGACTTTTCCGGTCAGATCAGGTCGAGGCCCGAGACGACGCGGGCGCTGAAAAAATCACCACTCCAGGATCACCTTTCCCGACTTGCCCGAGCGCATGGTCTGGAACCCCTTCTCGAACTCGGCGATGGGGAAGCGGTGGGTGATCACGGCTGAGACGTCCAGCCCGCTTTGGATCATGGCCGTGACCTTGTACCAGGTCTCGAACATCTCGCGGCCGTAGATGCCCTTGAGGGTCAGACCCTTGAAGATGATCTGGTTCCAGTCGAGCGCGATCTCGCCCGGCAGGATGCCGAGCAGCGCCACCTTGCCGCCATGGATCATGGTCTTCAGCATGTCCTTCAAGGCCGCGCCGCTTCCCGACATCTCAAGGCCCACATCGAAACCCTCGGTCATGGCGAGCTCGTGCATGACCGTGTCAAGCTTCTCGCGGCTGACATCCAGGGTACGGGTGGCGCCCATGGCGCGGGCAAGAGCAAGCCGATACTCGTTGAGATCGCTGACGACGATGTGCCGCGCGCCGGCGCGCCGCGCGATCGCCGCCGCCATGCACCCGATCGGACCCGCTCCGGTGATCAGCACATCCTCGCCGACCAGATCGAAGGAGAGCGCAGTGTGGGCGGCGTTGCCGAAGGGATCGAGAATGGCGCCGATTTCATCCGGAACCGCGTCAGGGAGCTTGTAGACATTCTCGGCCGGGATGCTGACGAATTCGGCGAAGCTGCCGGGACGGTTCACGCCCACGCCCACCGTGTTGGGGCAAAGATGGCGCTTGCCTGCCCGACAGTTCCGGCAATGGCCGCAGGTGATGTGGCCCTCGCCGGAGACGCGGTCGCCCGGTTTAAAGTCGGTCACCTCCTCGCCCACCGCCGCGACCTCGCCCATGAACTCGTGCCCCACCGTCATCGGCACAGGAATGGTCGCCTGAGCCCACTGATCCCAGTTGTAGATATGCACATCGGTGCCGCAGATGGCGCTGCGGCGCACCTTGATCAGCACGTCCTGCGGGCCGATCTCAGGCACCAGCACCTCCTCCATCCACAGCCCGGGCTTGCGTTCCTTCTTCACCAAAGCGCGCATGGGTCTTCCGCACCTCTATCGAATGACTCCGAGCGCACGACCGACGCGTCCGAAAGCGTCGACCGCGCGATCGATCTGCTGCGGGGAATGAGCGGCCGACATTTGCGTGCGGATGCGCGCCTGGCCCTTGGGCACCACCGGATAGGAGAAGGCGATCACGTAGATGCCCTCGCTCAGGAGGTGTTCGGCCATCTCGCCGGCGAGCTTGGCTTCGCCCAGCATGACCGGAATGATCGGGTGGGAGCCGGGAACCAGCGTGAAGCCGAGGTCCCGCATGCCGCCGCGAAACCGCTCGGCATTCTCGACCAGGCGGCGGCGCAGCGCATCGCTCTCCTCGATCAGATCAAGCGCGGTCAGCGAGGCGGCCGCGATCGCCGGCATCAGCGCATTGGAAAAAAGGTAGGGCCGCGAACGTTGGCGCAGCCAATCGACGATCTCGTGTCGGCTTGAGGTATATCCGCCGGAGGCTCCGCCCAAGGCTTTGCCCAAGGTGCCGGTCAGGATATCGACGCGGCCCATGACGCCGCAGGCCTCGGGCGTGCCGCGACCCTTGGCGCCGACGAATCCGACGGCATGCGAATCGTCGACCATCACCAGCGCGTCATGGCGCTCGGCCAGGTCGCAGATCGTGGGCAAATTGGCGAGGATCCCGTCCATCGAGAAAACGCCGTCGGTCGCGATCAGTCGGAAGCGGCAGTCCCGCGATTCCTTCAGACGCCTCTCCAGCTCGGTCATGTCGTTGTTGGCATAGCGCAGCCGCCGCGCCTTGCAGAGGCGTATGCCGTCGATGATCGAGGCATGGTTGAGGGCGTCGCTGATCACCGCATCCTCTTCGCCGAGGATGGTCTCGAACAGGCCGGTGTTGGCATCGAAGCAGGAGCCATAGAGGATCGTGTCCTCGGCGCCAAGAAAGCGACTGAGCCGTTGCTCCAGCGCCTTGTGGTCCTCCTGCGTGCCGCAGATGAAACGGACGGAGGACATGCCGAAGCCGTAGCGGTCGATCGCCGCCTTTGCGGCCTCGATCATGCGCGGATGGTCGGCGAGGCCGAGATAGTTGTTCGCGCAGAAATTCAAGACCGGCTCGGTGCGGCCCTCGACGGTGATCTCGGCCGCCTGCGGCGAAGACAGCACGCGTTCGCCCTTGTAAAGGCCGCTTGCGTGCAAACCCCGGATCTCGCTTTCGAGATGATCCAGGAATCGTGTGGCGGTCATCGGCTCGTGCCTCGAATGAACGATCTTCGCAGGATCATGACACGAGATCGCCCTCCGCCGCGAATCCGTTTCCGGCATGCGGGGGCTGTCGGAAACTATCCGTTAGATCAATTCCGGCGACCGAGGGTGGGCGCGATACTGGCCCGCGAAAGGGACCCAAGGGAGTGTCAACATGCGAAAGTTCATAATCGAACGCGAGCTGCCGCAGATCGGCAGCGCTGACCGGAAAGCGTTGAAAGAGGCCGCTGCGAGATCCAATCAAGCCCTGGCGCAACTGGCGCCGCGTGTGCAATGGGTCGAGTCCTACGTCGCCGACAACAAGACATTCTGCGTTTATCTGGCCGATGACGAGGCAGCGATCCGTAAACATGCGGAGATTTCCGGCTTCCCCGCTTCGCGCATCACCGAGGTACGCCGGATGATCGATCCAACTACGGCGAGCTCCTGAACTCTACGGGAGCGGGAAGCGGAACGGTCTTCGCTTCACGCCTGCCTCCATAGGTTGAGACAAGGTCGATGGGGAAATGCCGTGGCACCGGCTTGTCTTGCGGTTGGCGGGCAGGCGCTGCCGTAACCTGGATGCAGAAGAGATCGACGCCTTGCCGGCCACGGACCAGCCGGGCAGTTCACGCGGCGTAAAAGGAGAGAGGTCGATGCGCATTGCCTTGTTCACCCTCGGGGCCATTTTCGCACTCACTCCGCCGGCATTGGCCGAGGATGAGCTTCTGGCGCGCGGGCGCTATCTGTCGCAGATCATGGATTGCACGGGTTGTCACACCGATGGCGCCTTGATCGGCCAGCCCAAGTCCGAGTTGGCCCTGGCCGGCTCCAGCATCGGCTTCGAGGTTCCGGGAATTGGATATGTCTATCCCCCGAACCTCACCTCGGATGAGCAAACCGGCCTGGTCGGGTGGAGTGTCGAGGATATCGTTAGAGCCGTCACGACCGGCGAACGGCCCGACGGTCGGATCCTCATGGTCATGCCCTGGCAATCCTATTCGGCGCTCACGCCCGAGGATGCCGCCGCGCTGGCGACCTATATCAAGAACCTTCCGCCGATCCACAATGCCGTCCCACCGCTGACCGGCGCGGGCCAGCCGCAACCGGGGCCGGTATTGGTGTTACGATAGGCCGCGCCCTCAGCAGCCGTTTCTCCTCAACCGATCGTGCAGGAGTCCCGTGCATTGCGATCGCCATTTCCACGCGTGCGAGCGCATCTTCCTGACGCCCTTCGTTTCCGGATCTTCGAGAAACGCCATGATTGCATCGCCGGCATCCGGGCGATGCTCACGTCCGATCGATGCGGCGATGCTTTGCATAAAACCCTAGGCCGGCGCAGTAGCCTTGCAACGCCGAACCCAGCATCGCCGAATGTGGGCGGCGACCCTGAAGCAGCCGATTCCAGCCGAGCTTGAGGAACAGCTTCGGCAGTTCGATCGCCACCCGATGCAGATTCGCACGATGGCCATGCCGCTCCGACTGGATCAGGAGGGCGACGACATGGCCTGAAATGCGGGCGCGGACCTGCTCGGCCAAGTCGACCAGATCGCGCGGATGCCTGTGGTAGGCGACCGAACCCGGCTCATACCGGCAGGTCCATCCATGCGCGAGCAGTCGATAAAACAATTCTGCGTCGCACGATCCGCCGGCAGCGCCCGCCCCGAGGCGCTCGTCGAAGCCGCCCACCTCCCGGAATGCGTGCCGCTTGAAGGCCATGCTTGCGCCGCTGCCGATCTCCCAGACCGGCGCGGCCCGACGGGGCGACTGGCTCAGGAATTCCGAATTGTACGCGCGAGCGCGATAACCACGCCCAAAGCTCCAGGCGCGCTCGCAGACATACTGGGCTTCGCTCTCCATCTCGAACGGGAGGACCAGTCCCGTGACCGTCATGGTGCCGGTTTGCTCCAAGGGCTGGATCAGCCGCTCGAGCCACAGCGGATGATGGCGGACATCATCGTCGGTAAAGGCGATGATGTCGTGGCTGGCGGCGCGAATGCCCGTGTTGCGCGCAGCACCCAGACCGGAAGCCTGCTGTCGGCGATAGATCGTCCGTGGCCGCTCCGTGGCGACCCGGCGGGTCGAGGGACCGGTAGAGCCGTCATCGACCACGACGATTTCCTCGGGCGGATGCTTCTGCGCCAAGAGGGAATCAAGGCAGCCGCCAAGTTCCTGAGGGCGATCTCGCGTGCAGATCACCACCGAAACCGGGCCCGAAGGTTTGGATGGGGCAGGACGGTCCTCGCCGGCGGTAATGAGATCATCATCAACGGCGCTATCGGCCAGCGCGGCGACCCGCTCGGGCGAACAGCGATGGCTTTCCAGAAAGACATGGCCCACCGGCATGTCCTTCCACCAGAACACGGCCATGCTGCGCAGGAACGGACCTGGTTCGATCCGGTCCGGAAAGGGGGCGGCCAGATCGATATGGATGACACCGCGCCCCGTTCGCGGCGTAACCGGACCACGCGGCTGCCAAGCTGAAACGGCGCGGGGCCGCAACGGCACCGGCGGCGAAATCATGATGTCCGCCCCGTTCCGAGCGGCCCGACCACTTTCCTCATACGACCAACCGCACGTCGGCCGCCGACCAGTTGGACCGGTCCCCCATGGCCCCCGACATCCCCTTCTTGAACGTGCCGTACGGCACGCATTGAAATTCTAGGTCAGTGGACTTGCCCGGAGTGGTACGATTCGGTCGCAAAATGCAGGCCGGAACGGCTAACTCGAACTTATCCTGGGCTACCACGAATGAGGCGTGCGCGAGTTGGTAAACTGCCGGCAAATCCGGCTGCTTGCATGCTCTGCTATCGCCGCAAATCGAGAATGTAGGAGATTACATCGTCCGTTTCCGCGGGACTCAGAATCACGTTGGGCATTTCGGAATGCGGGGTCTGCAGGAATGCGCGAAGGGCAAGCGCGGTCACGGCCGCATCATCGGCCACATCCTGGAAGGCGGGCGCGCCAAGAACCCCCGGGCCGTGATAACCGGGCGCGACCTCATGGCACTCAGTGCATCGATCCTCGACCAGCGCCTTGCCCGCCAGAGGATCGCCCGGAAGGTCTTCGGCCGAGACGGCCGACATGCAAAGCATTGGGAGAACGAAGGCCGCCAACCGGAGTGGAAGGGATAGACGCTGATCGGGCATGGATTTGAACTCGGCTGCCAGGAACTGGTCATCAGGCCCCGAATATGACACGGGCGCTTTGATCGAGATCAACGAGGCTCGATTGCATGGCATTCTCTTGGATGCTACGCAGCGCGGCGATCGAGGATTGCCCGCCCACGCACTTTCAGAGAATCCTGGGCGGCGCGCGATCGGAAGAAAAAATGCCGAACCGCGTTCGGGTAAGAGCGAACTCGGACGAGGAATGTGGACGGTCCCGGGGCTAGTAGGGCTCGCCATTCTTGCGCATGTAGCGGCTGATGCCGTCGATCTCCTCGACCTTCATGTCGATGTCCGAATACTCGGCACGCTCGCGCTTCGTCCTGGTGCCGACCTCGAGGACTAACGCCGGCCGATCGCTGCGATTGATCAGATGGTGCCCGTCGGGCTTGCCCGCGGGAAATCCCGCCGCCATGCCGGGGCCGAGGCACTGCTCGCCTCTATCGGTGATGAGCACGACCTCACCGTCGAGGACATAGACGAACTCATCTTCCTCGGCATGCCAGTGACGCTGCGAGGACCAGGCACCGGGCGGCAAGGTCAAAAGGTTGACGCCGAACTGCTTGAGGTCGAGCGGATCGCCCAGGCTTCTCCGCTCGCGGCTGGCGCAGGGCCGGTCGAACGGCCGGGGATAGTCTGATCCGATCTGAGGGGCAAGCGCGGCAGGATCGAGCGCAGGAAGCTTGGGTCGCTGGGGCATGACCTCTCCTGAATGCAGGTGGAGGCTCTCTCTTGGGCGTTAGGCCGCACGCCCAAGCATGTCAACTCCATCAAACGGCAATCGCCGAGAAGCAAGCACGACAGCGCTTCGCGATCATTCGGGCAAGGGCGCCGTTCAAATCGTTCGAAACGTTCGGAAGTCGAGCCAAAAACGATCATTGACTCGCGTGCATG
This sequence comes from Alphaproteobacteria bacterium, assembly GCA_035620695.1. Classification (GTDB taxonomy): domain Bacteria; phylum Pseudomonadota; class Alphaproteobacteria; order JAREAF01; family JAREAF01; genus JAREAF01. Next base: position 325 of record DASPGI010000066.1, on the reverse strand, counting down.
GACGCTCGATTCTTACCCTGGATCGGTTACTTAACATTAGAACGATGGTATCCGATCATCGTTGAGGGGGCATTTCATGACGCGGTTGGTTCCGGCATTTCTGATAGGGATGACGCTTGTGGTTTCGGGCTGCGGGAGCAGCACGGGCGACCGGGCGGCCTCGGGGGCGGGCATTGGCGCGGGCGCGGGGGCTGCGGTGGGGGCGGTCACGGGCCTGTCGATCGTGGAGGGAGCCCTGATCGGGGCGGTGGCCGGAGGGTTGCTGGGCGGCCTGACCGACGAGAGCACGATCAATCTGGGCGATCCGATCTGGGCGGAGGAGGAC
>DASPGI010000065.1:0-2139 GCA_035620695.1 Alphaproteobacteria bacterium | reverse complement strand
GTCAGCTACACGGCCGGTCAGCCCTATGTCGGGGCCACGTTGTCGATGTATCCGCCGAAGGATAGCCATGGCGGCATGGGCAACTTCATCGCCTGGGACAACAAGGAAGGCAAGATCAAGTGGTCCCTGCCGGAACCGTTCTCTGTCTGGTCCGGCGCGCTGGCAACAGCGGGTGACGTGGTCTTCTACGGAACGCTCGAAGGCTATCTGAAGGCAATCGATGCCGCGACGGGCAAGGAGCTTTATCGCTTCAAGACGCCTTCCGGAGTGATCGGCAACGTGATGACCTATGCCCATGGCGGCAAGCAGTATGTGGCCGTGCTTTCGGGTGTCGGCGGCTGGGCCGGTATCGGTCTCGCAGCCGGCCTGACCAATCCGAATGATGGTCTCGGCGCGGTCGGCGGCTATTCCGCTCTCAGCAACTACACCGCGCTGGGCGGCACGCTCACCGTGTTCAAGCTGCCGGACTAAGCGGCAATCTTCGCCCGGGAATTGGCGCGGGCTGGTGAAAGCCCGCGCCAATTCACTCTCTGCCTAAGAGGACGCAAGATGACCAGACCAAGACCCGCCGCCCCGATGATCCTTGCCGTATTGACGCTTGTGGCCGGCGCCGCAGGCGCCGAGGACGCATCCGCGCCGAAGGACAATACCACCGCCGTCCGCGACGACAACGGACGCTACTACACTGCCGACGACGTTCCCACCTTCAAGATTGCCGAGGACGGCACGGTCGACTGGCTCACCTATTCGGGCTTTCGCCGGTACCACTCGGAATGCCATGTCTGTCATGGCCCGGAGGGCGAAGGGTCGAGCTATGCGCCGGCCTTGAAGAACTCTGCGGTAAATTTGGACTATTACGATTTCATCGATATCGTCACGAACGGACGCAAGAAGGTGAATGCGGCCGAAAACTCTGTGATGCCGGCCTTCGGCGAAAACGCCAACGTGATGTGTTACCTCGACGACATCTATGTCTACTTGAAAGCGCGGGGCTCCGGCGCATTGCCGCGGGGGCGCCCGGCCAAGAAGGAAGCGAAATCGGATGCAATCCGGGAAGCTGAAAATTCGTGCCTCGGCAAGAACTAGTCTGGCCATAGCGGCCGGCGCTCTGCTTTTGGCCTTCGCCGGTACTCTCCCTGCGGCGGCCCAGACGTCGGACCTCGTGTCGAAGACAGCGTTTCGTGTCTGTGCCGATCCGGCCAACCTGCCGTTGTCGGACCGCTCTGGAGCGGGGTTCGAGAACAAGATTGCCGAACTGATGGCGTCGAAGCTCGGACTGCCGCTGGAATACACGTGGTTTCCCATGGCGACCGGCTTCATTCGCAAAACGTTGCAGGCCAACGCCTGCGACGTGGTCATCGGCTATGCGCAGGGCGACGAGCTGGTATTGAACACCAACCACTACTACACCTCGGCCTATGTGCTGATCGTCGCCGCAAATGGTCCACTTGCAGGCGTCACGACGCTCTCTGATCCTCTTCTCAAGGACAAGCGGATCGGTATCATCGCGGGAACTCCGCCGGCCACGCATATGGCGAGAGTTGGATTGATGCCCAAAGCGAAGGCGTATCATCTGATGGTCGATCGGCGCTACGAGGACCCGGCCGATGAGATGCTCGACGACCTGAAGTCAGGCGCCATCGACGCGGCCATCCTGTGGGGGCCGATCGGCGGACCTTTGGTCAAGGCGAACCAGGACTTGGATGCGACGCCACTTCTATCGGAGTCGGTGCCGCCGAAACTCTTCTACCGCATCACCATGGGCGTGCGGCAAGGCGAGAAGGTCTGGGAGCGCAGGCTGAACTCGTTGATCCGCCGGAACCAGTCCGAGATCAACGCCATTCTCATGGATGCGGGTGTGCCGCTCGTGAACGATATGGGGACCGGCCCACTCGAGGTGCAGCACTGAACCGTTTGCAGCGCCGTTCCGAAGTGCTGCTCGACCCGGCGGGTGAGCAATGAAATGATCACGGCCGCGCGGCGGACTTTTGGACCTTTGCTGCCGGCGCCGCCAGCTCCTGTCTTGTCGGGCCATGGGCGAGCGCCGAGCCTGGCAAGATCAGCAGGAACGCCATCAGACTGCGTTGCACAAGACCAAGCCCAGCATGGGCGTTTGCGAAACTACGCTCCATAAGTCTC
>DASPGI010000064.1:0-2210 GCA_035620695.1 Alphaproteobacteria bacterium | reverse complement strand
CCACCAGCCGATGTTGACAGTCGCTCCGCCTGCCACTGTCATTGCGGATTGACCGGCGGCACCGGAGAGCCCTCGAAATGGCGAACGGGAATAATTTACAGTGTGATGGCGGGACGGACGTGCCGCTGGTCCGACTTCGCGGACTGGCCAAGAACTTCGGCCGGGTCGAGGCGGTCAAGCCGCTCGACCTGGAGATTGGCGCCGGCGATTTCCTTGCCATCCTGGGCCCCTCCGGGTGCGGCAAGACGACGCTGTTGCGCATGATCGGCGGCTTCGTCGGGCCAACCTCCGGGACTGTCGAGATCGACGGCCGCGACGTCACGCGCCTGGGGCCGGAGCGGCGCCCGACCAATATGGTCTTCCAAGGTTACGGCCTCTTTCCGCATATGACGGTCCACCAGAACATCGCCTACGGCCTGAAGATCGCCAGGACCTCGCGTGACGAGATTGACCGGCGGGTGGAAGAGGTGATTGCCCTGGTTCGTTTGGAGGAACTGGCCAGGCGCGGGATCGACGAGCTGTCCGGCGGCCAACAGCAGCGGGTGGCATTGGCCCGGGCGCTCGTCATGCGCCCGAAGGTGCTGCTGCTGGATGAACCGCTCGGCGCGCTGGATCTCAAACTGCGGCAGGCGATGCAGGAGGAACTGCGCCGCATCCATCACCAGATCGGCGGCACGTTCGTGTTTGTTACGCACGATCAGAGCGAGGCGCTAGGGCTGGCAAATCGAATCGCGGTGATGGAGGAGGGCAGCATCGTACAGGAAGGCGGACCCGAGGATATCTACGCCCGGCCGCGGACTCGCTTCGTGTCGACCTTCATTGGCGAGGCGAATATTCTCTCGGGGCGCCGCCGGGCCGGCGCCGTCCAACTGGATTCCGGGATCTCCCTGCCCGACGACCCTGGTCCGGATTGCCCGGTGATCGCAATCGTCAGGCCCGAGGCGGTGCGTATCGCCGCGGAAGGCTCGGGCTTCGACGTCCGCGCCGAGGGCGTGATTATCGACATGGTCTATCTCGGGTCCTACGTCAAGTTCCGGATCAGGCTCGATGACGGCGAGGTCCTGATCGCCCATGTTGCTGCCCTTGACCTCGATGGACATCACGAGGTCGGCGCGCGCGTGGTGGCCGGATGGTCGAACGGCGACCATAGAATTCTGGAGGACGAATGATGGTGCCGGGGCCATTGCGCCGGACCTGGCAGATTGCGCCCTCGGTGGCGGTCCTGATCGGGCTGTTCGTCCTGCCGCTGTCATTCCTGTTCGTGGTGAGCTTCTGGAAGAAGACGATGTTCCAGGTCGCGCCCGACTTCGTGCTCGACGGCTACGGGCGGGCGGTTTCCGGCTATTGGGACGTCGGCCTCAACACCCTGGCCATAGCAATCGGCACCGGGGTCGCGACCACGGCGCTGGCGTTCCTGTTCGCTTACGTGATCCGCTTCAAGGCCGGGCGCTATGGCGACATCTTGCTCTTCAACACGCTGGTGACGCTGTTCGGCGGATATTTGGTAAAGATCTATGCCTGGAAGAGCATCCTGGGTCGCGACGGCATCTTGAACTCGGCGCTGCTCGCGCTTGGCCTCACCTCCGAACCAATCGACGCGTTCATCTACAACCCCGGCGCGGTCATCGTGGCGCTGGTCCACTTCCTGCTGCCGCTCGCGGTTCTGCCGATCTATGCAGCCATGCGGAACATACGGGATATTACGCTGGAGGCCGGACGCGACCTGGGGGCCAGTTCCACCCAGGTGCTATTCGGAGTCGTGTTGCCGCAATGCCGTGCCGGCCTGGTCGCCGCCTTCGCCTTTTCGTTCCTGATCGCCGCGGGCGACTACATCACGCCGTTGTTTCTGGGCGGCACCGGCGGCGCAATGATCGGCATGTTCATCGCCAATCAGTTCTCCATCCGCTTCGACTGGCCGCTCGGGTCGGCGATGGCATTTCTGGTCATGTTTGTCAGCTTGAGCATCGTGCTCGTCGTGCGGCTCGCCATCCTGAGGAGGCCGCGATGAGCCGGGCGACGGACTGGGGCTGGCGAGGCTTCGGCGCATTCGTCGTCATGTTTATGATGACGCCGCTGATTCTGGTCGTGCTGTTTTCCTTCGGGGAGAGTGCGATGGCCAACTTCCCCATCGAGCGCCTTACGCTGAAATGGTATCACGAGCTGTTCGCTGCGCGCGAATTCTGGAATGCCTTCCGTAACAGCATGGTGGT
>DASPGI010000063.1:0-16736 GCA_035620695.1 Alphaproteobacteria bacterium | reverse complement strand
ATGGCTGTCTCGGCCTGCTCGAAGCAGAGCAATATGCGCCGTCGGAGTTCGGTTGCGTCGTCGATCTTCTTAAGGCCCGGAGCGAACGTTTCCCACTCGTCATGGCCGAAATAGGCGTGGCGCGCGCCGGTCGCCACGATGAGGAAGTCGTATGAAACGCGGCGGTCTTCCAGCACCACCTGGCGCCGTTCCTTGTCGATGTCGACGACCTTGGCCAGGATAACTTCCGCGTTCTTCTGGTTCCGCACAATCGCGCGGATCGGGGATGCTACGTCGGCCGGAGACAGGGCTGCGGTCGCGACCTGGTACAAGAGCGGTTGGAACAGGTGATAGTTGCGCCGGTCGATCACGGTCACCGAAACCGACGCCTTCGCAAGCGTGGTCGCCACGCTAAGACCGCCGAAGCCGGCGCCGATGACGACGACACGAGGCAGTCGGTGCGGCGTTTCCACCTTCGACAGGTTTGCCAGTTCAACTGCATCGGCGCGCGGCATGACGGTCATGGTTCATCCCTCCTTGCGCGAAAACAGGAACGGGGAGATCAGACGGTCGAGCGAAATCGAGCCTGGGCCGCGTGTCAGGATCAGGAGTAACAGCGCCGTCCAGGTCAAGTGTTCAGCCCAGCTCTGCGGATAGACGAAGAGCTGGATAACAACAACCATGCCTAGTAGCGGCAGGGTGGCGAGGCGTGCGAACAGGCCGAGCGCGAGAAGAACCGGCATCGACAGCTCGGTCGCCGTGGCGAGCGGCGCGGCAAGTTCAGGCGGCAGTAGCGGTACCCGATACTCTTCGCGAAACAGCATCAGCGTGAATTCCCAGCTCGCGATCTTGGTCATGCCGGACTTGAAGAATACGGCGGCGACCCCGATGCGGGCGAGAAGTTGGACGATCGAAAGCGGGGTCGCTTCCAGGGCGTCGCGAATCCGTTCGATGCGGTGGGCTAGCCCATGCGATCGTGCGTCGACGGTTTGGCTCATCATGGCTGGCGAACTCCTACGGTGCGGGTGGGTGGAACGGCAAATCCTACGAAGGCCTCCTCCGCCATGAGGCGCCGCAGCGCCAGGGCCATGTCGAAGAAGGGGTCGGCGGCAAGTCCGGCCGTGCCGGCATTCGCCAGCGAGCGGCCCTGGCGCAGGGACGCGAGGAAGGCGAAGGTGGCGGGACTGACCGTCTCGACTTCGATTTTCTCTCCTCGTCTACGGATGCTCAGTCGGGAACCGGTCGTTCCGAGGTCGATCTGGTCTTGCGAGTCCGGCCCTTGATGGGCCGCCCATATCTTCTCGACCGCCCAGAGCGTGCGGATCAGATGCAAGGAAGGGTCGAGATGGAGAATAACTGCCGGATAGAGCGTGACCGGCACCTGCAGCAGACTTTCAGCCGCGATCGGCGCGGCTTCAGGCGCGTTCCTTGCCTGCAGCACCGCCCATTCGAGCCGCGCCAGATCGCCGAGATAACGCAAGTGGCGGACCGGCTCGAAATTACGGACAAAATCGGGAAATTGCGCCCCGTACTCGCACAGACACGGCGTGATCGGGGGATGAGCGCGAATGAAGGCGTCGGCCATGTAGCCGAAGAAGCGCGGATCGACCACGCGGCAGACTACAGGGAAGTTGGCTTTAAGCGCCTCCGTCAGGGAGAGGAGGATATGATGGCCATGAATCTGCAAGCGCGAGCGTGCCTCCGCCTCCTCGCCGAGAATTGCGGCGATGATCTCAGGACGGGTCTGTCCGAGCATGGCGAGCCGCACGCCGCTTTGGATTTCACGCAACTTGAGCATCGTATGTGTCTCCCATCGTCGCGGTGATGCGCCGCCGATCGGCGATGCGCGCCTCCGCGGCCAGGACGGAAAAGGCGGGAATATTGCTGTCCCATTCGATCAGAGCCGGCGCGTCGGGAAAACGCCGCGCCGCTTCCACGAAAAGCTCCCAAACGGGCCCGGCGACGTGATCGCCGTGATCGTCGATCAGCACCTCGCCTACCTCGAAGCGTTTGCGGGCATGGCCGGCAATATGGATTTCCCCGACCGCCTCGGCTGGGATGCCGGCAAGCCACCGGGCCGCGTCGGCGCCGCAATTGTGCTGGGTGACGTAAAGATTGTTGACGTCGCAAAGAATGCCGCAGCCGGTTCGCTGCACGAGCTCGGTGAGGAAGTCCGCCTCGGTTGCCACCGAATGTCGCCAGTTGAGATATCGTGACGGATTCTCGATCAGAAGCTTGCGCCCGAGAGCATCCTGTGTCCGCGCGATGTTGCGCGCCACGATCGTAAGCGCTTCTTCGGTGTAGGGCAGGGGCAGCAGGTCGTTAAGATAGGTGCCGTCGGCCGAGCTCCAGCTCAAATGCTCGGAAACCAGGAACGGATCGAGCCGCAATATCAGCGCCTTGAGCCTGGCTAGGTGCCGCACGTCGATTCCATCCGAGCTTCCCAGCGACAGGCCCACGCCGTGCAGGCTGACCGGCAGATCGCGCCGAATGGAGAGCAGGGCGGCGGTGGCGGAGCCGCCGCCCATATAGTTCTCCGGATGCACTTCGACCCATGGAACGGCCGACGGGGCTGCCGCAACCTCCGCCAGATGTGGCGTACGCAGACCCAGGCCGGTCAGTGGCGGCAAGGAGGGCTTCCTATTCCGGGGGGTCATGATGGCGTTCCTCGACCGTGATTGCCGTGTGATCGCCTTACGCCTTCGGCGAGAGGGAGCCGCCGACGATCCGCTCGCAGCTGCCGGCCGGCACATAGATCCACGCATCCGCCTGGCCGTCACGGCGGCTGGTGCCGGCGCAAGACGAATTCGCGGTCTGGCAGTCGTTCTTGCCGGCTTTGACGACGCCGTAACATTTCTCGGCCTTGAAGGTCGGCGCTTCGACCGGCGTCTGGGCGCTGGCCGCGGCCGGTACGGCCAGAGCCGCGACAAGGGCTGAGGCGGCAAGCATTGAAACCTTGGTCATCTCTGTCCTCCTGCAGTCGGTTCGACGGGTTCAGGTTTTGCGAGGGCACGGGGCTTGCTCAGCGGGAACGTTCCGGCCCTGGACCGAAGAGTGCCAGCGCAAGGCGCGAAGCTGAAATGCCGTGTTCTCATTGTTTCGATAGAGGCCCGGCATGAGCCGGATCCTGCACAGCGCTTAAAGAAATCCCTCCGCCTGGGGAGGCGGAGGGCCAGGAGCGGCAGGGAGGAAGGCCGCTTCGACTGAAGGTTTTTAGAGGTAGACCTGGTGGAGATCGATGGTGGTCTCCTTACCGAGGCGATCGAAGTTGGCGGCGAGCCACTCTTCTGCGGCGGCGCGGCCGACATCTCGCAGGTGGGTGAGGAACTCCCAGTCCGCGTTGAGCTTGCTGGCGACCGACAGTTCCGACATCTCCTTCTCGTTGGCGATGCTGTGGACCAGCATGCGCTTGAGCTTCTCAGCCTCGGCCTCGTTTTCATCGATCAGGTGGGTCACGAAGCTGATGGCCCGCATCTCGCGCATCAGCGAAGAATTGAAGCTGATCTCATTGATACGGTTCAGTATCTCGGTTGCGCTTCTCGGCAGATCCTGACGCACTATGGGATTGACATGGACCACGACGACATCCCGGCTGTCGCAACCGTATATCAGCGGGAAGATCGCGGGATTGCCCATATAGCCGCCGTCCCAATAGGCCTCGCCATCGATCTCGACCGCCTGAAAGAGGAAGGGCAGGCAGCCGGAGGCAAGCACCGCATCAGGGCCGATTTCATCATTGTCAAAGACCTTGATCTTGCCGGTGCGTACATTCGTCGCCGAGAGGAAGAGTTTGATTTTGCATCGGGCATGCCGGAGCGATTCGAAATCCACGGTCTGCAGCAGCACCTGTCGCAGCGGATTAAGGTTCATAGGATTGAACTGGTAGGGCGAAAGCAGGCGCGTAAGCAGGTCGAAGAACAAGAAATTCGGCGAAAATTCCAGACTGCGCAGTCCCATCAGCTTCTCGATCGGACCGGGCTGCAGGGGGCTGAAGGAGGCCGCATGGCTGATCCTCCTCCAAAAGTTCGCCAGCGCGCTCTTTGCTCCCTCGCGGCCGCCCAGCGTCATGCCGTAGGCAAGTACGCACGCGTTCATCGCGCCGGCGCTGGTGGCGCTGATCCCTTCGAAATCGATGCGCTCCTCCTCGAGCAGCCGGTCGAGTACGCCCCAGGTGAATGCTCCGTGAGCGCCGCCTCCCTGAAGGGCTAGGTTGATCGTATGCGTGGTGTCGGTCGCGACCCGACGTGATGTCCGCTCTCCCGTTTGTGTGCGCTTCAAGGTGGCGGTCGTCATCTTCTCTCTCCCTCGCATGTCAGTGGGCGGTCCAGCCGCCGTCGATCGGAAGTGCGGCGCCTGTGATGGTTTGCGCTGCATCGCTTGCGAGGAAAGCGGTCAAGGCGCCGATCTCCTCAACCGTGGAGAATTTCTTGTTCGGCTGCTGGGCCAGCAGCACCTTCTTCACCACCTCTTCGCGGGGCAGGTTGTACGCGCGGGCTTGCTCGTCGATCTGTTTCTCCACCAAGGGGGTCCAGACATAGCCGGGGCAGATGGCGTTGGCCGTGATGCCGAACTCTGCCCCTTCGAGTGCGACCACCTTGGTCAGGCCGATCGCGCCGTGCTTGGCCGCCACATAGGCCGATTTGAACGGAGAGGCCACCAGACCGTGGGCCGATGAGATATTGATGATACGTCCCCAGCCTCGTTTCTTCATGCCCGCGAAGGCGGTGCGGATGGCGTGGAAGGCGGCGCTGAGATTGAGCGCCAGGATCTGATCCCACTTCTCGACCGGAAACTCCTCGATCGGGGAGACGAATTGAATTCCCGCGTTGTTGACCAGGATATCCACTGAGCCAAAGCGCCGTTCGGCGGCACGGACCATGCCCACGACGGCATCGGTGCGCATAAGGTCGGCGCCGTCATATGCGACGTCGACATGATGACGCTCGGCGAGCTCGCTGCGGACCCGTTCTATCTCCTTGGCGTCCCCAAAGCCGTTCAGGACCAGGTTGGAACCTGCGGCGGCAAGCGCCTGGGCGATGCCGAGCCCGATGCCGCTGGTCGATCCGGTGACGATGGCGTTGCGGCCGACGAGGCCAGGCTGAGAGCGGTCCGATTGTTTCGACTGCTGAGCGGTCATAGCGTTGGTTCCTCCTCCAGGGTTCCTCGGCGGTCGCTGCACGCTGAGTGCTCCACCTTCGGTTAAATCCGCCTCGGGGGCCAACGCCGCCATCATCCCTCCGGAGTATGCGCGTCCGCCTCGACTTCGGAGTAGGCAGGGTGTCACCGTGACTTGACGGGCGCAAATGCCGAAACCGTATTATTTTCATGAGCAGCGATTATCGGGCTGGGGGTGTCGTAGTCGATGGAGATGCACCAGATCCGATACTTCCTCTCCGTCGCCGAGGAACTGAATTTCACGCGCGCGGCCGAGCGCTGCAATGTCACTCAGCCAGCGCTAACCCGAGCCATCCAGAAACTCGAGGAGGAGTTGGGGGGCCTTCTGTTCCGGCGCGAGCGGAATCTGACCCATCTGACCGATCTCGGCCGCCTGATGCGTCCGCACCTGGAGCAGGTGCTGAAAGAGGCCGACACCGCGAAGACCACGGCGCTCAAATTCCTGAAGTTGAATGACGCTCCCCTTAATCTGGGCATCATGTGCACGATCGGGCCGCTGCGATTCATCGGCTTTCTCAATCGCTTCAGAACCGAGCACCCGGGTGTCGAGCTTGCGATGATCGAGGAGACGCCGCCGCGACTGACCGAGCTTCTGGCGGCGGGCAAACTTGATCTCGCGGTCATGGCTCAGCCGGGTCCCTTCGAGGATCGGTTCGTGGTTCAGCCGCTCTATCGCGAGCGGTTTGTGGTCGCCTTCCCGGCGGGGCACCGGTTTGAGGCTCGCAACGCCCTTGCCGTCGAGGACATAGCGGGGGAGAGCTATCTATCGCGTATCAATTGCGAATATCGCGACCATCTACGCTCCCTCTGCTCCGAGCGTCAGGTTGAGATACACGTCACTTATCGCAGCGAGCGTGAGGATTGGATTCAGACCATGGTCACGGCCGGCCTGGGGATCTGTTTCCTGCCGGAATTCTCGCCCATCTTGCCGGGTCTGCAATGTCGGCCCCTCGTTGACCCCGAAGTCGCGCGCGACGTTTCCTTGGTGACGGTTGCGGGCCGTCGTTACTCGCCGGTGGTGGCCACGTTCATGCGAGCGATCCGGGCCTATCGTTGGCCCGAGCAGGAGGCCGACAGAGCGGCAAGCTTGCGAAAGTAATCTTTACGACCTAATGACGCGGGGCTACTTCTTGCCTTTTCCGCCCCTGTCCCCCGTGTCGCCGCCTTTGGAACCGCCTTTACCGGCGCCATTACCTTTTGCGCCCTTTCCCCCGCCTGTGCTGCTGGCTGCACCGCCGGCGCTGCTGGTCCCACCATTCGATGCGCCGCTGGTCCCACCATTCGATGAGCCGCTGCCGTCTGCCGTCGAGGAGCCGCCGCTCGATATGCCTCCTCGCCCACCTTCGGCGGAGCCGTTCGCGGCGCCGCCGCCCGCAGTGCCGCCGCTTGAAGCGCCGCTCCGGTCCGAACGACCCGTCACCTGGGCTTGCTGGGGTGCGGCGATTTCTGCGGCCGCGAGCGGCTCAACGGCAATATCGGCAGCAGCGGTGGAGGCAAGCAGCGGAGGTGGCCCGATCGTATTGCCTTCTTGGATCAGACTTTCCGCATGCACGGTCTGCTGGCCGTCGAGCCAGACAATTCGGTCCTTCTCAAAGCTGGCGAGTAGCGAGCATTGCGGCTCGCCTTTAAACCAACGCCGCCAGATCCGGCAATATCTGCCCTCCTCGATCCACCAGGAGCCGATATCGACATCGCCGCTGCTTGATCGACCCCACACCGTTCCGGGAGAGGGAAAATACATCCAGAACATGCCGGTGGCGTCGTAGGTAAGAAGCGTGTGTCCGGGGAGGATGCGCATCATGTCCTCGGCGCTAAGAAGATCCCGCGTCTCGGACTGCGCCTTCAGCGTGTAATGAAGGCCGCTATAGGCCAGGTTGGTAAGCGAGAAGGTCAGAAGAAAAAGCGGCACGCGCATCGGCAGGCTCTTACGCAAAACCGTTCTTTCTGGCGGACGGATAACGCTCAATTTGGAGAGAAGATGCAAGGCCGGCGAAATATTCTTGTCGATGAGAATGTGGACTCGCATGCGGACGCGGGCTCATCATAGTTGAAAGCGGCAGCTGAAGGGAGCAGCGGATCATGGCCGAGGGCATTCTGTTGCGTACTGGGGAAGCATTGGTTGCCGGGGGCCCACCGGGAACGGCGGCCGAACCCGAGGTGATCATAGGTTCGTTGTCGGGACCGGTCGGCATCGCCATGGCGCATCTAATCGGCGATCAGGTGAAGGGGCACAGCCGGGTCTTCGCCATCCTCAACACCGATGTGCAGGTGCGGCCCGCAACGCTGATGGTAAGCAAGGTCACGGTTCAGGGTGAGAAGGCCGGCAAATATACCAACATACTGATGGGCACGGTGCAGGCTGCGATCGCCAACGGCGTTCTGGATGCCGTGCGTGCGGGCGACCTGCCGAAGGATCAGGTCAATGAGCTCGGGATCATCTGCGCCGTGTGGCTGGCGCCAACAATCGTCGATATTCCCGACCTCGATCACCATCAGCTCTTCGATATCCATCGCCAAGCGATGGCCAAGGCGATCCGCAAGGCCATGCATAACGAGCCATCGATTGATTGGCTCCTGGAGAACCAAGAGAAGATCGTCCACAAATATTTCCAGATGGGTCTCGACAAGAAGATCTAGGCGGGGGAGCGCGCCATTGATCCAGATCAAGGCGTGCACGTCCCCCGTCGCGCCAATCTGGCCCAAGGTTGTCGAAGGAGGCACGCCTCATGCTGAGCTTCGAGGATTGTGTGGCTTTCTGCGATTTGACCGAAGAGGAAATCGACGCGATCGCCGAGCATGAGGGCATTCCCGAGCTACCCGCTGCCGAGTTGGGGGCGGCGCTCTTGCGTCGCCCGGATGGCGTTGCGCGCATTCGTGCGATGATCCTGGATGACATTACGGAAGCGCAGCGCCATCGTAACTATGGCCGCTCGGCGCGCCTTAAGCTGGTGCTGCGTCATTTCATGGAGTGCCATCCGGCCTGAAGGCGCGGGGCAGGGAGGAGGGCCGAAAGATCTTCACTCCATCCGCCCGGCGGCGAGCGCGACAGGAATGGGCGATCAGTCTTTACGCTCGGAATGGCGCCGCCGCCCCGAGCTCCACGCATCTATCCAGCGCAGCAGCATCAAGGCCGTGACGATCACAACGCCGTAAAGCGGTGCGGTGTCGTCCCAGCCCGTTAGGTAGAGAACACCGCCAATGCCGATGATGAGTCCGAGAATCTCTAGGCCGACGCGCTTCATTTCCTGAGGTGGAAAGCCTGGCGACGGATGGAGCCTAGCTCGATATTGCTACGAATTTCTGAACAATGCGTCCGGTCCGGCCGGAGCGCGGTCATTTGGCCGGGCAACGACCGACCTTGGCCGCCCTGAAATCAAAGGAGGAGCCATGCGCTACGAGCTCTATTACTGGCCGACCATCCAGGGTCGAGGCGAGTTCGTCCGCCTGGCTCTGGAAGAGGCGGGCCTGGACTATCTGGACATCGCGCGCCGACGCGGGGGCGAGGGCAGAATGCTCAGGCTGCTGGGCGGGGAAAGGATCGAGCATCCGCCTTTTGCGCCCCCTTTCCTCAAGGCCGGCGGCGTGCTGATTGGACAGACAGCGAACATTCTTCTCTATCTCGGCGCCCGGCACGGGCTCGCCCCGAAGGCGGAATCGGCGAGGCTCTGGGCCAACCAGATCCAGCTTACCATCGCCGATCTGGTGCAGGAGGCGCATGACACCCATCACCCGATCTCCGGCGGCCTTTACTATGAGGATCAGCGGAAGGAGGCGCGCCGCCGTGCCGAGGATTTCCTCACCAGCCGGCTGCCGAAATTCCTCGACTATTTCGAGAATGTCGTGCGGCGCAACGAGATGGGACAAGGCGGCCGGCGCGCGGGGCGGCTGATCGGCGCGAGATTGACTTATCCGGATCTCTCCCTGTTCCAGGTGGTGGAAGGTCTACGCTACGCTTTCCCGAACGCGATGCGACTCATCGAGCCCTCGCACCCGCGCGTGAACGAATTGCATGATCGGGTGCAGGAGCGGCCAAACATCGCCGCCTATCTCGCCTCCAGGCGTCGAATTCCGTTCAGCGAGGAAGGAATCTTCCGCCACTACCCGGAGCTGGATGAACGGGACTGAACCGAACCGTGCAATCTACTGGATGCCCGCGCGCTTCAGGTCGGCGACGAAGGCCTCGACCACGGCGGGATCGGTATAGAGCTGGGCCCGCGCCCACTCCTCGGCGCTGAACAACGGATCGAGCCGCCTAACCATCGCCGCCGCGCGCCGGGCCTCCTCCTCATGGCCAAGTCGGCTTTCCACCACGGTCAATCCGATATAGGCCCGCTGATAGTCGGGATGGTGCCGCACCACTTGGCGGAATGCGCGCTCGGAGGCGGCAAGGCGCCCCATGATGCAATAGGCCAGGCCGAGATTGGAGGCGAGCCAGGCGGAGTGGTAGGGGCTGAGGGCCATCGCGCGCTGATAGGCCTCCACCGCCTCCTCCTGCCGCCCAAGAGTGTCGTAGAGCGAGCCCAGGTAGGCGTTGAGCTCGGCGCCGCGCGGCTCCAGCGCAACCGCCTTGAGGCCGAGCTCGATCGCCCCTGCATGATCGCCCCGCGCGAAGCTGATGAAAGCGCGCAATGCAAACAGGTCCGGATAGCCGGGGTCCAGCGCGCCGGCGCGCTCGGCGAGCCGTTCGGCCTCCGCCAGGCTGACCTCGGGGTTGGGCGACCAGCCGAGCCTGACCTCATCGACATGGCAAAAAGCCTGGGCGACGATGGCGACTACATATCCGGGATCCTCGCTCAGCGAGCGCTCGTACCAGCTCCGCGCTTCGAGATGCGTCTCCCGGCGATATCGCCGCTCGAGATCATGTCCCTTGAGAAACAGTTCCCAGGCGCGCCCGCTGGTGGTTCGGCGGCTCCACAGCCGCGCCTGCTCGCCCTCGGTCAGGGTGATCTGCAACGCGGTGATGACCTCGCGCGCGATCGTCTCCGACAAGTCGATGGTCTGGTCCATCCGATATTCGAGGCGGTCCGCCCAGATGGTCACGGAATCATCGGCGCGAATGAGGCGCGCGGTCAGGCGCAACCGATCGGGCAGGAGACGCACCACGCCCTCCAGACGGTAGCGGTCCGGCCCGGTCATATCGGCGGAACGGATGTCGTAAACGGCGAGCGAACCGGTCAGCCGGCTCAAGCTGGTCAAGAGCTCGTCAGTCACCCCGGCCGCCAGAAGCTGCGCGCTCTCGCCGGGGCTGAGCCACTTGAACGGCTCGATGACGAGAAACGGCCGGCGTGGCGCGGGCTCCTCCTCGGGTTCGGCCAACGGCAACGGCAGGGGCACGGTCTCGGCCGAGCCATGGACCAGATGAACGCGCATCGGCTCGCGTATGTGCTTCAGCCGCTGCTCTCCGAGGTTGCGGAAGGTCAGTGTCTTCTGCTCTTTCAAAAGATGGTGGACAGGGTCGGAGACCACGACTCTCCCCGGGGCCGCGAGCGTCTGCAGGCGCGCGGCGAGATTGACCGCAGTCCCATAGGCTTCGCCATGTTCCTCGATCACGTCGCCGAGTGCTATTCCAGCGCGAAACTCGAGCCGATCCGAAGCCTCCTGCTCCCGGTTGCGCGTCGATATGGCGGTCTGCACGGCGAGAGCCGCCTCCACCGCTGAGCCGCCGCTCTCGAAGAGAGCCAGCAGAAAATCACCCGGGGTGCCGACCACGCGGCCTCCATGTTCTTCGATAAGCGCGCGCATCAGACTGCGACAACCCCGCAGCGACTGGTATACGCGGTCCTCGTCCACTTCCATGCGCTGGCTGTAGCCGACCGCATCCAACGCCAAGACGGCCGAAAGCCGTCGGCGCAGCCGCGCCGAAGGCGCCGGCGACAGATTGCCTCGTTCGAGACTCGCGGGATCGGCATTCATGCCCAGGGCCGGCTCCTCGCTGCTTGGGCCACGGCAGTTGAGCGTCGGTCCGGTCAATCCTTCCTTGGAAGGCCCCCTGCGCCCGGAGCAGTACGCATGATAGCCGAAACGAGCCCGGCGATGGTTGGTCATTGGGCTAATGGGAAGGCAGCGGTGACGACCATGACTCGCCAACCGGAAACAGAAAGGGCATGGCTTTCGAAAGGTTGATTGTATGCGCGGCGGCTCTTCGGTAGCCTTTTGGCGTCAATCTCGGTGGCTGGAGGCGATCATGCTCGGACGTCGTAGGGTTGTTGCAGCCCTGGGCCTGGGCGCAATCGCGGCGCGCTGGCCGGCTACGGCCGCCGCCACGGGGACGACGGAAGGTCAGACCGCTCACTCCCCCAACTGCTCGTTTGTGCAGGAGATGCAGGCTTCGATCCGGGACGAGGTGTCGAGCGGTGCGCCCCCAGATCTGCGGCGGAGTGTTGTCTGCCCGCTCTGCGGAGACCGCCTGAGCTTCTCGGCCTGAATAACGCTGCACCAAGCGAACGGCGCCCGAGCGAAGCTAGGCGGCAAATAAAAGAAAGCGAAGCTGATTCGCCGATCGCTCGATCAGAGCGCGGCGAAACGTCTCTGGAGCGACCGGCTTACTTGCCGCAGCCGAAAACAAGTGCCACGCCCATGCCGTGGCGAAAATCCTTGTTGTTCCGGATATAGAGATCAAGCGCCGGTCGGCTGTCCACCGGCGGCAGTGGAACGACGATTTTGATCGGCTGGTCGCGCTGATCCAGGATGACCTCGCAAGGCTTGTCGAGAATCTGATTGAAGGCGGCTGTGAGTGCGAAGGCGTCCAATTCGAGAATCTGACCGCCGGGCTGGTCCGGCAGGACGCGATACCATTCGGCCAAAATAATATCCGAGATCGCGGTGAGGCTTTGATCTCGTCTTGCTCGTGCCCTTGCCATATCCTGCTTTCTCCCGCCTGCTGACTTCAAAGGTTTGCGGAGCGGAAACGCTCCGACACGGGACCGCCGGGCCGACCGGTCTTTCCTCTAGGAGGTCTAGTTGGTCATCTATCCCATAACTTCGCCCAACTCGGCACCTTCTAGCCATTCCTCAGAAGGCCGAGCCCCCAGGCGCCTGTTGCTCGCCTCTCCCCCGGTTTCGATCGCCGCCCCGGGCTCCCCCGTCCATGTCGCGGCGGCGCGGCTGCGGGCAATGCGCGAGGGCGACAAGACCATCCGCTTCGCGAGCGGTTCGGGCCTTACCTGGGGCGAGGCGGTCGCCGCCTGCATGATGGAGGCGGCCGAGCGCTGCTCGGCGCAGCACTTCGGCAATGAACGGCTCCATCGGGCGCAGGCAGCTCGGGTCGGCGACGATGCCATACTTCCGACGGATCTGTCGCTGATCAGTGATAGGCAGTACGCCGGACGCGTCAGATGGAACGGACGCCATCGCGGACTGAACAGGCTTTCGGTGCGCTGGCGCGCGGACCAGCCGCTGGACTGGGTTGCAGCGGACCCGGAGCTCAGCTCCGAGCCGGCCTGGTTGCCCGCCGGTTTCTGTCTGCTTGGGCATACCAGAGACCGAAGAAGTGGCCTTGCGCCCGCGGAGTCGAGCGGCGTTGCTGCCGGCGCGACCCGCGAAGAGGCGGCGGTGCGCGCCTTCCTTGAACTGGTAGAGCGCGATGCGGTCGCGATCTGGTGGTACAACCGGGTCCGGCGCCCGAGATTGAGTATTAGAAAGCTCGCTGAACCCCTGGTGGCCGCCTATGACGATTGGAGCCGGCGGAATCGACGCACTTTGGTCTTGCACGATCTCACCCATGACCTCCGCGTTCCGGCAACGGCTGCGCTCGCGCATGACGCCGATGGCGGCGCGATCGCTTTCGGCTTCGGGGCGGGAGAGTCGCTTGCCCTTGCGGCGCGGCATGCGGTAGGCGAGCTCGCGCAATGCGAAAGCAATCTGGCCCTGATCAAGGAACGAGTGTCCGAGGAGGGAGTAAGGGGCCTTACTATCGAGGCACGGGCGTTGCTTGAATGGGTACGGAGCGCGCGGATCGGCGATCATCCGCACTTGATCGGTCGCTCGGCACGCACTGTGCTCACGGGGAAAGCGGTTGATCTGGATCTTGCTACGTGCCACGCGATCTGCCGGCGTCACGGGCTCAAGTTCATCGCGATCGATCTGACCCGCGCCGAGATCGGCGTTCCCGTGGTGCGCGTGGTAGCTCCGGGATTGCGGCCGCTGCGGGCGCGTTTCGCAGGCGGTCGGCTCTACGACGTCCCAGTGCGGCTCCGCTGGCGGTCACGCCGATGTGCGGAGACCCACCTCAATCCGATACCTCTCATGGTCTAAGCGTCGCTTGCACTTGTGCCCAGCGCAACCAAGCCGGAGAATCGCTTTCATGGCCGCGTGTCCCGGTCTCTGCAGGGAGGCCCCGAGATGACCAAGCGCTGGACCAGTCTGCCGACCCTTCTCCTCCTGTCCATTCCGGCCCTGGCGCAGGATACGAGCCCATCTCCTGACACTATGGGATCATCAGGGCTCGACCCCGAGGCGGTTTCGCACACCAGCATTGTCTGGCTCAAGACGGGAAACTCGCCCCAGTCCTTTCAGGAGGAGCTGACCAAGCGCGCCTTCAAGGCGACCCAGCCCTCCGATCAATTGGGCAACCTGATCATCGAGGAAGACGCCTCCGAGCTGCGGCGGCAGCTGGACAACCATCCCGATCTCGCCGAGCAGATCGACTATGTCGAGCCCAACGGCATCGTCAGGCTCTTTCCCTCCGAATGCGTGCCGATGAAGGCGCCGGCGGAGGAATTGGTCCCGCCGGGTGTGCGGCGCATCGGGGGTCCGATGGAGGTGCCGTCGGGGCTGGCCCGCAGGGTCTGGGTGATCGATTCCGGAATCGCTTCGGAGTATGACGCGAGTGCGGGCGGGGAGCTGAATGTCGATCGCCAGCTCGCCGCCGAATGCGATGTCGATGGCTGCACACCCGGCGCGGCGGAGGATGGATTCGGGCACGGCACTGCGGTTGCGAGCATTATCGGCGCGATGAAGGACGGCAAGGGCTTGGTGGGCATGGCGCCCGGGGCGAGGCTCGTTCCGATCAAGGTCTTCGATACGCCCGAAACCGATTGGGCCAGCATCTATCCGGCCATGGCCTACTTGATCTCTCATGTCCAGCCCGGCGATGTGGTGAATGTGAGCTTCGGCGGGCCCTGGGATCCCTCGGCGGGCGGCAATCCACGCATGATCGAGCGACAGCTGAGGCGGCTTGCCGATCAAGGCGTGCGCGTGTCGGTTGCCGCCGGCAATCTGGATGCGCTGCCGGATTCGGCCTATGTGCAGACCGTCTCACCGGCACGGGCGGGCGCCTACCGCAACGAGCAGGCAGGCGGCGCGGTGATGACAGCATCCGCCATCGACGGGGAGGGCAGGTTCTGGCCAGAATCCGGGTTCGGCAACGGCGAGGCTTCCCGCTCCGGCGGGCTGCATCTGGGACCTCCCGACGTCGCAGAGCCGGGCGTGGCAATCCCGGTCCTGTGGCCAGGTGGGCAAATGCGGGCCTGCACCGGCACCTCTTTCGCCGCCCCGCATTTGGCGGCCATCCTGTTTCAGGGCCTGCCCGACCATGATGGTCAGGCCAAGGGGGATATCAGCGCGACGATTGAACGTCCACGCGGACCGCTGACGGATGCGGCGCGTAACGATCCGATCGGTGTCTGCCTCCGCAATGCGAAGGATGCCTGCGAGGTCAGGTGAGCTGGATTGGGGCCGAGAACACGCGATCGGCTTCGGCGATCTCGGCCGCGACCACAGCAACGGCGGGGCGTTTGCTGACGCGCACATACCAATTAGCCAGCCCTTCATGGGCGTCGAGGCCCGGGCCCTTCAACCGCCGCGCAAACAACAAAGTCATGAACAGCGCGATATCGGCAACAGAGAACGCGCCGCAGAAATAATCCTTCTTCGCAAGAATCGCTTGCAACTTGCCGTAATGATCTTTGAGCGCCGCCTCGGCGCGGCGGCCGTCGGCCTCCTGTGACTGCCGTCGGGCATGATCGGTGTGGGCTGGCTCCGTCCGGTACATGAGCAGCCGCACCGGTTGAAGCAGAATCTCATCGGCCTCGAGTTCAAGCAAGCGGCAGCGTGCGCGCATCTTGGCATCGCCAGGATACAGTGGAGGCTCGGGATAGGCGTCCTCCAGATATTCAAGAATCAATGTCGAATCGAACAAGGTGAGGTCACCGTCGACCAGCACCGGCACCTGCGCCTTCGGGTTTGCGGCCAACACCACAGGATGTTTGGGTGAATAACCCGCCGCCTGGCTGAACGGCACCATCACGCGTTCGAAGGGCAGCCGCTTCTCATTCAGGGCGATCTCGACCTTGCGAGAGAACAAGCTGAGAGGTCCCGAATAAAGCTGCATTGCCTATCCCCGGATGGCGCCGATCGTTGGGTCAATCTCACGAATACCAGGGACCAGCGGGCGCCGGCCGCACCGACTAACGGACGGTCATTACGTTGCAGTCCGCCAGACTCACCACCTTGTGAGAAACACTGCCCAGGAGAAGGCCTCCGACCGTGCTGAGGCCTCGGCTTCCCATGACGATGACATCGGCCTTCTGGCGTTTGGCCACATCGACGATCGTCCGCGCCACGGGGCCGGACTTCGCGACTGTCTTCACGTCCTTGACGCCCTTGGCATGGGCGTATCTCTCCGCTTCCGTCAAGATGTTCTTGGCCATCTCCGTCACGAGCGCGTCGGCCGTGCCCTTGAGCTGCTCGACCTCCATGTACCGTTGCAGCTCCGGGGAGAGATGGGCGGGCGGTTTCTTGGTCACGGTGATGAACTGCAATTTGGATCCGTAACGTTGGGCAAGATCGGTCGCAACGACCGTAGCGCGCTTCGCATGCTTCGATCCATCAAGCGCCACGAGAATATTCTTGAACATTTTTCCCTGCTCCTTTAGTGCCACCCTGATCGCTCTGTCACGCTCGTCCCATCACTTAACGGATGAAGATCGTATCCGCATCGACGCCGATGGCCTGACCCGAGACCAGTCTGCCCGCATCCGAAATCAAGTAGACAACAAGGTTTGCGACATCCTCGGGGGCGACGAACTCCCCCAGCGCGCTCATCTCGAGATAGCTCGCCTGCATCGTGTCGAAATCCACGCCACGCGCCTCGGCCTTGGCCCGGATGACGGCATCGATTCGAGGGCCGGCAACCGGCCCGGGCAGGACGGCATTCGAGCGGATGCCAAACGGCCCGAGTTCGGCGGCCAGCGTGTGGCTCAATCCGACGACACCCCATTTCGACGCCGCATAGGGCGCGCGCAGGGGATAGCCGAACCGGCCGGCGACCGAGGAGATGTTGACGATCGCTCCGCCGCCCGCCGCTTTCAGCAGGGGCACGGCGCGGCGGGCGCAAAAAAAACTGGCCCGAAAGGTTCACGGCAAGGGTCCTTTGCCACGCCTCTACGTCAATCGATTCAACCGGCGCGGTGGGACCCGCGATTCCCGCATTGTTGACAAGGGCATCCAGCCCGCCGAGCGAGGTGTCGGCGTTCGCGAACAGACGATCGACCGCCAAAGGATCGGCAACGTCGCAAACGCTCGTCGTGACGCCCGGAAAGTCCCGAGGCAACTTATCCAACGCGGCCTTCTCTATATCGCAA
>DASPGI010000062.1:0-10933 GCA_035620695.1 Alphaproteobacteria bacterium | reverse complement strand
GGCAAGTTGAATCCGCAGCGCTTCAATATCCCCACCGGTGACAATGAATGACAAGGTCGAAATGATCGTAAAGAGCGGCTGGACGCCATTTGTGAGTTGTTCGCCATCAACCGTAAATCCCTTACCGTCAGCGAGATTTCGAGCAACGGATAGGGAGTAATAAGCATCCTCAACGAGCGGCTTACCGCCCCGAAACATGTCCGCCGGCCGCAAGCAGATCATCATGAGTATGATGGCGACCGAAAGCCCTATCCAGAGAAGGCCGCTTGAGGAGCTCGACGTCGAAGCAGCACGAAACGTCATGCACCAATCTCAACGACCTTCTCCCGCATGGTGAGGAACTCCTCGCCTGCGGTCGGATGCAGCGCCATGGTGGCGTCGAAATCGGCCTTGGTCGCGCCCATTTTCACCGCGACCGCGAGAGCCTGAACGATCTCAGGCGCATCCTCGCCGACCATATGGACGCCGAGCACCCGCCCGTTCGTGCGATCGACGACCAGCTTCATCATGGTCCGCTCATTGCGGCCCGAGAGCGTGTGCCGCAACGGCCGAAACCGCGACCGATATATATCGACTGGCCCGCGCGCGCGCGCATCCTCCTCTGAAAGTCCGATGGTCCCAATCGGCGGATTGGAGAATACCGCGGTCGGGATTGCCTCATAATCCACGCACCAGGGAGTGCGTCCGAAGACCGTGTCGGCGAAGGCGTGGCCTTCGCGGATCGCGACCGGTGTGAGCGCGACGCGGTCGGTGACGTCGCCGATCGCGTAGATATGCGCAACCGAGCTGCGCGACCAGGCATCGACCGGCACGGCCCCGGCTGGCCCGAGCGCAATGCCGGCCTGCTCCAGCCCTAGCCCCTCGGTGTTGGGGTGGCGCCCGGTCGCAAAGACCACCACATCCACGGCAAGGCCGCCGCCTTGCTTCAGGGCCACTTGAAGGCCCTCCTGTCGCTTCTCGATCGAGGCGACCTCGTGGTTGAAGCGGAGTTGGACGCCGCGCGCGGCAACTTCCTCGGCGATGGTTACGCGGATGTCGCGATCAAAGCCGCGCAGCGGCTCCGGCCCACGATGGATCACGGTTACGTCCGAGCCACAACCACGGAATATGCTGGCGAATTCGAGTGCGATATAGCCGGCGCCGACGATGGCGACGCGTCGCGGCAGCGCGGGCAGGTGGAAGATCTCATCCGAGCTGATGGCATGCTCGATGCCCGGCAGCGACGGCAGCGAAGGCCGAGCGCCGGTTGCGATCAAGATGTACTTGGCGCGAACCGTGCGCCCGTCGTGCAGTTCGATCCTGTGCGCATCGATCAGGCGCGCGCGGACCTGATGCAGCTCCGCCCCGGCGGCGTTCAGACCCTTGATGTAGAGGCCGTTCAGCCGATCGATCTCGCGATCCTTGTTGGCGATGAGGGTGGCCCAATCGAACCGCGCCTCAACCGTCCAGCCAAACGTGACCGCGTCCTCGAAATCGCCGGAATAGTGCCCGGCATAGGCCATCAGCTTCTTGGGAATGCAACCTCGGATGACGCAAGTGCCCCCCACTCGATCCGCCTCGGCGATGCCGACCTTGGCGCCGTGGCCGGCCGCGATCCGCGCGGCCCTGACGCCGCCCGAACCGGCGCCGATGACGTAGAGGTCATAGTCATGAGTAGGCATGTCGGCACTCCGCTCCTAGGCGCGCGATCCTAGCCCATCAGCGGTGCCGCGCGGCAAGAAGGCGCTCCGGCCAGTCGAAGCGCCTTCCCCGCGCGGATGGTGACGGATCAGATCCCGCCCATGCAGAGATATTTGATTTCGAGAAAGTCCTGGAGGCCGTATTTCGAGCCCTCGCGGCCGATCCCGGATTCCTTGACCCCGCCGAACGGCGCAACCTCGGTCGAGATGATCCCGGTGTTGATGCCGACGATGCCGTATTCCAGCGCCTCGGCCACACGCCAGATGCGGCCGATGTCGCGGCCGTAGAAATAGGCGGCGAGGCCGAACTCGGTGTCGTTCGCCATCCTCACCGCCTCCTCCTCCGTCTTGAACCGGAAGAGCGGGGCGACCGGGCCAAAGGTTTCCTCACGGGCCACGGCCATGGCCGGCGTCACGTCGGTAAGGATCGTGGGCTCGAAGAACGTGCCGCCGAGCGCGTGGCGACGGCCGCCGGCAACCACGCGCGCACCCTTGCCGACGGCGTCGGCGATATGGGCCTCGACCTTCTCGACGGCATTCATGTCGATCAGCGGCCCCTGGCTGACGCCGGCCTCGAGCCCATTGCCGACCTTCAGTTTCCGAACCGCGGCGGCGAGTTTGTCGGCGAAGGCGCCATAGACCTTGTCTTGCACCAGGAGGCGGTTGGCGCAGACGCAGGTCTGGCCGGTGTTGCGGTACTTGGAGGCGATCGCTCCCTCGACCGCGGCATCGATGTCGGCGTCATCGAAGACGATGAAGGGCGCGTTGCCGCCGAGCTCGAGGCTGACCTTCTTCACCGTGCCGGCGCATTGCGCCATCAGGAGCTTGCCGATCTCGGTCGAGCCGGTGAAGGAGAGCTTGCGCACGATCGGGTTGGTAGTCATCTCCCCGCCGATCTCCTTGGCCGAGCCGGTGACGACGTTGAAGACGCCCTTCGGGATTCCGGCACGCTCGGCCAGCTCCGCCAGCGCCAGCGCCGAAAAGGGAGTGAAGGTCGCCGGCTTGATCACGACCGGGCAGCCCGCGGCCAACGCGGGCGCGCATTTGCGGGTGATCATCGCGTTGGGGAAGTTCCACGGCGTAATCGCCGCGACGACGCCGACCGGTTGCTTGATGACGACGATGCGCTTGTCGGCCTGATGCTGCGGGATGGTATCGCCGTAGATGCGTTTAGCTTCCTCGGCGAACCACTCGATGAAGGAGGCTCCATAGACCACCTCGCCGCGCGATTCGGCCACAGGCTTGCCCTGCTCGGAGGTCATGATGACGGCCAGATCCTCCTGGTTCGCCATGACCAGGTCGTACCAGCGCCTGAGAATGGCGGCCCGCTCCTTGCCGGTCTTGGCCCGCCAGGCCGGCCAGGCGCGCTCCGCCGCCTCGATGGCGCGGCGCGTCTCCTTGGCGCCCAGGTTCGGGATGGTGCCCAAGACCTCCCCGTTTGCCGGATTCTTGACCGGAACGGTTTTCCCCGACTCCGCATCGGCCCAGGCGCCGTCGATGTAGCATTTCTGACGAAGGAGGTTCGCGTCCTTGAGCTGCATGATTGGTTCTCTCTGCCTCGGTGTTCGACAGGGCTGTGCGCGCTCGGCTTGGGGGCCGGCAATCGAGCCCGGAAATGATAGATATATAGACAGCCTATCCCGGCCGGCAAAGCCGTGCAAATTGCGGTCGACAGGAGTCAGCCCTGCGCCACTCGTATGGGCTGATCCCTTGGCAACTCGGCCGCAAGCTCGGCTGCGGTGCGGCCAAGGACCGGATGGCGCCAGTTGGGGCAGATCTCGGCCAAGGGCAGCAGAACGAATGCGCGGCCGACCATGCGGGGATGGGGCAGCGCCGGCGGCGGGCCGCTCTCGGTGCGAACAAGATCGCCATAGGCGATGAGGTCGAGATCGAGGGTGCGCGGGGCGTTCGCCTCGCGGCGCGCGCGGCCGAATGCCGCTTCGGTCTCGTGCAGCACCGCCAGGAGCGCCTCCGGCCCGAGATGGGTCATGACTTCCACAACACCATTCACGAACCAGGGCTGGTCGGAGGGAGGAACCGGCGCGCTCTCATACCAGCGCGAGCGGCGGACAGCCTTGACGCCCCGGCGCGACAGCTCCTCCAGCGCCGCTTCCAGCGCCGCCTGCGGCGAGCCATACTGCTCGGTCGGCAGATTGGCGCCGAGCGCCACCAGGATCGGCGCGGCTTTGGCGGGTGGACTTGCTGTTTCGCTCACAGTACTTAAATTAATGATTCTGGGGTCCGCCGCGCAGGGTCGTTATTGTCGACCCTGGCTCGGTGCCGGTTTTCCTTAACGCAATTGGGATTTGAGGCCATGCCATTTTATCCACAAGAACGTCTCGCTCTCTTCATCGACGGCGCCAATCTCTACGCGGCCGCGCGCGCGCTCGGCTTCGATATCGACTACAAACGCCTGCTCGACCTGTTCGCGACCAAGGGGCGCCTTGTGCGCGCCTTCTACTACACCGCCCTGGTCGAGGATCAGGAATACTCCCCCATCCGCCCGCTGGTCGATTGGCTCGACTATAACGGCTACACCATGGTGACCAAGCCGACCAAGGAGTTCACCGACGCCTCCGGCCGCCGCAAGATCAAAGGCGACATGGATATAGAGCTCGCCATCGACCTGATGGAGATGGCCGATCATCTCGACCATGCCATCCTCTTCTCCGGTGACGGCGACTTCCGCCGGCTGGTCGAAGCCGTGCAGCGCAAGGGCGTGCGGGTGACTGTGGTCAGCACGATCCGCACCCAGCCGCCCATGGTGGCGGACGAGTTGCGCCGGCAGGCGGATCATTTCGTCGAGCTGCAGGAACTGTCGCCTCAGATCGCGCGCCAGCGCGAAGGCGGCCCCTTGCGCGAGCCGCGCGAACGGCCGACCCCCGGCGAAAGCACCGATTCCGACCTCGCCACCGCCTGACGGGCGAAGGCAGGCTCCAAGATGGCCGCCATGCCCCCTCCCGTTGCGCGGGCGGGCGAGCCGGAGCGCGACTGTCCGCTCTGCCCACGGCTGGCGGCCTTTCGCGCCGCCAACCGGACAGCCGCGCCGGACTGGCACAACGCGCCGGTTCCTTCCTTCGGCGGACTTGACGCACGGCTTCTGGTCGTTGGGCTTGCGCCAGGCCTCAAAGGCGCCAACCGCACCGGGCGGCCCTTCACCGGCGATTATGCGGGCGAACTCCTCTACTCGACCCTGCTGAAATTCGGCTTCGCGGAGGGACGCTACGGCGCCGACCCCGCCGACGGGCTCAGGCTCTTGGGCGCGCGCATCACCAACGCCGTGCGCTGCGTGCCGCCGGAGAATCGGCCGACGCCGATCGAAGCGGCGACCTGCCGGCGTTTTCTCGCCGCCGAGATCGCCGCGCTGCCGGAACTTAGGGCGGTGCTGGCGTTGGGCAGCATTGCGCATGCGTCCGTCCTGGCGGCGCTGGGCGAGAAGCAGGCGCGTTTTCCCTTCGCCCACGGAACGCTGCACCGCCTTACGGGCGGGCTCATTCTGGCCGACAGCTATCACTGCTCGCGATTGAACACGAACACCGGCCGCCTCACCGAGGCGATGTTCCATCAGGTGTTTGCGGACTTGGTGAAGGCGATGCCTCGCGACTGACGACAAGGCCAAGTTCCGCCACCTTTCCGAGCATTTCTCTTACGCCCCAACATCGGACCGCTCGTATTCATGGGCTGGGCTTGCGATGCTCTTCATCGCCGATTTTGCAAGAGACCCTTTGTCGGGAGCGTCCAATGCCTCCGAAGAACTTGGCGCTTAAGAACCGCGTCGCGCTTCATGTCAACGCCAGCATCTATTTTGGCTGGCTCGACATCCGCGTTCGGCGCTCGATCGAAACCGCTGCCGCCGATTTCGCGGTTTCCGGCACCGAGCGCTGGGCGGGCCAGCTAAGGCCGGTGCGCATCTTCCCTGGCGACGAGTGCTGGGTGACGATCGGTGAGGATCGGGTCGTCACCGGCCATGTCGAGGACGTGGCGCAAAGCTACGATGCCGGTCGGCGCACGCTCACCATCTCCGGACGCAGCCGGACCGCCGATCTGGTCGATTGCTCGGCCTCGGAGGTGCCCGGACAGATTTTTGGAATGTCCATCGAGCGGATCGCCGACTGGATGGCGGAGCCTTATCGCGTCGAGGTGCGGGCGGAGGTCGATACCGGGCCCCGCATTCCGAAATTCCAGGTGCAGCCGGGCGAGAGCGTCCATGCCGCCATCGAGCGCCTTGCCCGCAACCACGCCCTTATCGTCACCGACGACGAGACGGGCGCCTTGGTGTTGACCCGCGCCGGCGCCGGCCGCGCCGCCGGCCGCATCAAGCTCGGCGAGAACATCCTGGCGGCGAACGGCAATCTGAGCCACCGCCAACGCTATTCCCACTATGTCGTCAAAGGGCAGCGCGACGGCGACGATGTCGCCGAGGATGTCGGCGCCTTCTCGGCCGTCGAAGGCCAGGCGCTCGACCGCGGCGTCAGACGCTATCGGCGGCTGCTCGTCGTCGGCGACAGTCCAGGCGGGCCGCTAGACCAGCGCCGGCGCGCGCAATGGGAAGCCTCGACCCGCGCCGGCCGCGCCTTGAAGGTGAGCTACACGCTGCAAGGCTGGCGCGATCCGAAGGGCGCGCTGTGGCGGCCGAACGCGCTGGTCAAGGTGGAGGACCCTTGGCTCGGCATCGAGCGCGACCTGTTGATCGTCTCGGCCGCCTTCACGCTCTCCGAGACCGGCGGCTCGACCACGGAACTGGAGCTCGCCCCGAAGGAGGCCTACGAGCTTTTGCCCGAGGTCACCGCCGCCGCGGGCGCCGGTTATCTCACCGAGAAACCGGCGGAACGCGAACCGAAACCATTCAAAAAGGCACTGCCATGGATGTTGAGACCTTTGCCCGGGCGGTAAAGCCGCTCGTCGAACGCGTCAAGCTCGCCGCCTCGCGCGCCAAAGTGCTGATCGTGCACCGGACACACAAGACGCAGCGCCTTCAGGTCGAATTGCTGGCCGGTGAGCTTAAGGACTTTCTGGAGCATTTCCAGCCCTATGGCTTCACCTCCGCGCCGCTGCCGGGCGCCGAGGCGCTGGTGCAGTTCCTCGGCGGCAACCGCGGTCACGGCATCGCCACCGTGGTGAGCGACGGCCGCTCGCGCCCGCGCACGCTCAAAGAGGGCGAGGTCGCGATCTACCACGCCAGCGACGATCCCGCCGCGACAGCCGAGACCGCGCGCCATCGGATCACGCTGACGCTTGGCAAGCCGATCCTGCGGGTGGATGCGCTCGACATCAAATGCGGACCCTCCAGCATCGAAGCGGATGCCGCCGGCGTGCGCATCAGGGGCCCGCGTATCGATTTGAACTAAAGACCGCCATGCCTGGGATCGCGCGCAAGGATTTGGACGCCGCGGGCGGTGTGCAGCTCGCCGGCGGACAGAATACGGTCTACGCAAATGGTGCGCGTGTTGTCGTACTGAATGATCCGGTTGCCGGACATGGCGACGCGCCGCACGCGCAACCGGTGATGGCGAATGCCTCGACGACGGTCTTCGCCGGCGGCATCCGCCTCTGCCGCGCCGGCGACGCGGCAAGCTGCGGCCACGCCTCCACCGGCAGCGGCGATACGTTCGCGGGGTGAGTGGAGCGGCAGCGCACCGGAAGTTGCAGCGAAGATATTACGACGCAATACCGGCGTGGTTGCAGGAGAACGGCGATCCATGCTGTCTAGCCGGCGAACGTAACTTACAACCATGAGGGGAGTTCGCTCCATGTCCGATACGATGAACTATCGCTTCAAGCATACCGCCAAGCATCAGAACCGCGAGGTAACGGAGATCGAGGTGCGCGCGCCTACCATGCGCGACCTCAAGGCGATCGACGCGGTGAAAGGCAACATGGCCAAGATGGCGAAAATTATCGAGGCCTTGACCGGCATGACTCAACGCGAGATCGACGATCTGCATTTCGACGACATACGCGGCCTGGGCGAGGTCGTGGTGGGACTGTTCGGGGTTGTCAAACCCGCCGCGGCAACCTGATTTGGACACTGGCGGCCAGCGTCTCAGGCGATGCTGGCCGCCCCTAACCACGCTGAATTAATGGAGAAGGCAATGAATCAGGGCAGCACGTCTCCCCATCTTGCGGAGGCTGAAACACCAAAAGGCGCCGACTTGGAGGGAAGTCTGTTGCAGCCGATCGCACTGATCCAGGAGTATCCTAATTTGATATCCAAGGAACTTCTCGAATTGTCCGGATCCGTTGCGAATCTGTTCCGGCTCAATGAACCTCACTTCGATGACTTCGAGGCGCCACCCGTGGCTGACGAGCCGACCGCCGAGGAACCGAGTGTTGCGGAGGAGGACGGACATAGTGGTACTGATCCGAAACCAAGTGAGGACTCTGCTCACCCTGAACCGCTCCTCAACTTGCCTCAGAGCATTGCCGAAGCTCTGAGTCGTACTTTGTTGCCAAAACTGGACGAGCTGATGCGACCCTCGACGGAGTGTTGCGCAAGGCTCGAAGAGGCAATCGAGAGGCTGACGACCACCCTCGAACCGATCCGAGATTTCACCAGCGCCCTTCCGGGCGCCGCCATCACCGAGGAGGTCGACAAGCAGATCGACCAGATCGAAGATGAGCTGAAGAAGGCGACGAAGCCGGATATCTTCGACCAATTACCCTTCACAGATCTCAGTTTGATACTTCTGGACGGACTTCTTGCAAGTCTTGCGCCGCTCGCCACGTTGATGGGGGCCTGGGTGGTATTGCAGTTCGCGCACCTCCGCGAAGTTTATCGTCGATTCAAGGCTGATCCGAGTGACCTGAAGAATTGGTCCGCGGAGCGGCTTGAAGGTTTGGAACAGCTTGCAAAACGATACCCGGACTCGGAAACCGACCGCGAAGCCGATCCCATTCTGGCTCCATGGTTCGCTCAAGCATGGAGTGCGTGGAGCTTGGCGCTCCGCGATCTGATCGGGAACATCGAATTGCCGGAGTCGACTCCCGAAGCGGAGCGGCTTCGGGAGGAGTCCTTGAGGGTGCTGCCGGATGTCGTCGAGGACGTACAGCGCGCAATCGATCTGTTTCAACGTCAGCATCCGGGGCAAACTCCGAACCTAGATCGCGATCTTCTTGAGAGAGCGATCGATCTGCTCAGGAACAATCGACCCGCCTTTCACGAGTCACAATATCAGGATAGTAGCGCCCTCTATTCACCTGCTTCCTACTCGGCGGAGCCGACCGACCATGGGTCAGACTATGTCTCAACGACCGCTGTATCGGAAATAGACGAACTCAAATCGCTGATGCGGACCGTGCTGACCCGGCTGCAGGAACCGGTCCGGTTGGAGATCAGGGTACTTGACGACCGCGTCATTGCCCGCCGCCTCGACGGCAATCGGGGCGTCAGCGTGGACTTTTCCAGGGGACCACGGCTGGTGGGCTACATGTCAGTGTGAGGCAGACAGTCCTAGGTGGCATTTGCGGAGGGCGCGGCTAAGATAGAAGCGAACTTGTTTAGGGGGCGTCTCGTGACTAGGCACAACCTGATGGCAGGTGCGCTGTATGCTGTGGGAACCGCATTGTTCTTCGGTGCGCCGCTCCTAGGAGAGAGCCTTCCAGTGGCGGCGGCCGGGCTCTTCCTTGCGCTTCTGGGGCGCTTGTTGAACGTGGAGTGGTGTACCAATCGGCGACTTTCGAAACTGGAGGAGCAGCTCGCAGAGCTAAAAGCAAGCCAGACGGAGAGTCGCGAGGGAATTGCGCAGTGACGGCCTTTGGTAGGCGGCTGGATCCAACAGCGAGTGTGAACTCGCCGGCGTTCTTCTCTACATTCGTAAGAATACAATCGTAGGTCGGACGTGCGGGGGGCGCAGCCACGATGGAAACGAGATTGATCAAGAGAGCGTCGGATGAATAGGTACGACCCAATGGAAGATGCGCTGTACGCTGTAGGAGTCGCCGCATTGTTCTTTCTTGGGTGGTTCTTCTCCAATGGCAGCAACTGGGCTCTCTTTGTGCTTTTAGGATACGTCTTGGGCCTGGAGTGGCGTGCTAAGCGCCGAATGTCGAGACTGGAGGAACAGCTCGCAGAGCTAAAGGCAAGCCAGACCGAGAGTCGCGGGGGAATTGCGCAGTGACAGAATTTGGTTTGCGATTCAAGTCGATCTTGGCAGTGGTTGTCGGCGGATTGATGGCAGGCCGGGGCGTTGCCTCCCGCGACGCCATGTTCGTGGCGATGGGGTGGCCTGTCGTGATTTTGGGCGTGATGATTAACCGGGCGGATCGGCTTGCCGTTCAAATCGCGGAACTTCGCGAACAAATCGCCGCATTGCGTTCGACTTCCGGCGACGGATAGTACACGACCCGGTTTCATTGATTGAAGCCTGCGGCATGCCTCGATGGCAAATGAGCCGCCCCTACCGACGGCTGAGCGTCCGCTTAGCGGTTCGACCGCAACCGAGGCGTTAAACCGCGTTCCGAAGAGATGCGGATCGGAACTCGGTTCTCCCTCACCCGCTCGGGCTTAGGCGCCCTCGCGACCGCTCTCCATGAAGCGGGAGCGGCTAAGAAAGTCGCTCGCCCCGCGAGAGGGGCATCACCCCTTATTGCGCATCAGCCGCGCCTTGTCGCGTTTCCAGTCCTTCTCCTTCTCGGCGGCGCGTTTGTCCACCTTGCGCTTGCCGCGCGCAAGACCAAGTTCGACTTTCACGATTCCGCGCGGATTGAAATAGAAGGTGAGCGGCACGACAGTCACGCCCTCGCGGCGGATTTGCCCAAGGAGCCGGTCCATCTCGCGCTTGCGCACCAGGAGCTTGCGCGGCCGCCGCGGCTTGTGGTTGAAGCGGCTGGCGGCATCATATTCCGGGATATAGGCGTTGAAGAGGTAGAGCTCGCCGCCCTCTTCGCCGGCGAAAGCCTCGCCGATCGAGGCCTTGCCGCCGCGCAACGACTTGACCTCGGTGCCGACCAGCATGATGCCGGCCTCGACGGTGTCTTCGATGAAATAGTCGTGGCGCGCCTTGCGGTTCTGCGCCGCGATCTTCGCCGGCGCCGAGACCTTGGCCATGAGATTTGCCTTTAGGCCGCCGCGGCCGCGACCTGTACCTGCCCAAGCGCCCGCTTGACCCGCTCCTTGCTGGCTTCCGCGATCTCCGCCAACGGCAGGCGGGTTTCCGCCGTGCAGAAGCCGAGCAGATGGGCGGCATATTTCACCGGGCCGGGGCTGGTCTCGCAGAACAGCGCCTGGTGCAGCGGCATGAGCCGCTCATTGAGCG
>DASPGI010000061.1:0-21352 GCA_035620695.1 Alphaproteobacteria bacterium | reverse complement strand
AAGCAGGTGGCGGGCACTGTCGCCAATGTCTCGGGCATATTCACGATAGCGGGGGGAGCCGCTCGAACCGAGGAGCTCGGCGCGAATGATGTCGGCAAAACCGATGATCGCGTTGAGAGGGGTTCTCAGCTCATGGCTCATATTGGCCATGAACTCGGTCTTGGTGCGGTTGGCGAGCTCAGCAGCCTCCTTGGTTTCTCGCAACTGCTCTTCGGCTTGTTTGCGCTCGGTGATGTCGAGCGAAACGGTGACGACATTGATTACGCGGCCCTCGCTGTCTCGCAAGGGCGATTTCGTGGTGAGAAGGATTCGGCTCTCGCCGACGGGCGTGATCAGCTCTTCCTCGAATCCGGCCAGCGTGCGCCCGGCAGTGAAAACCTCCTGGTCGAGCTCCCGGCTTCGGGCGCCGTAGGCGCCGTCCACCAGCTGCTCGGCGGTACGATCAACGGCCCTGTCCTTGGAAACGCCGAACGTGTCCGCCTGAAACCGGTTGACGAAGACGTAGCGTCCATTGGCGTCGGTGGCGCTGATCATTGCCGGGACGGTGTCGATGACGCCGCGCAATTTCGCTTCCGACTGCTTCAGGGCCTCGTGGCGCAGCCGGTCGCTGTGAGCCAACTCGGCCTCCAGCATCCGGGCGCGATCCATGATGATGAGTTGCTGTTTGCGGAGCGTCAGAAGGTTCTGACAACGGGCTTGGAATTCCTGACGGTCGACCGGGCTCAGCAGATAATCGGTGGCGCCGGCGGAGAGCGCCTCGTAGCGGAATTCGCGATCTTCGTACGCGGTCACGACGATCAGGGGAATGTCGCGATGACGAGAATCTTCTCGAAAGCGCCGGATGAACTCGGCGCCATTCATGCCGGGCATCTTGAAATCGGTGACGACGAGATCGGGCGTGTGCTCCGAGGTCCAGGCAAGGGCGTCCGCCGGGTCGGAGAAGTCACGAACCTCGGCGTCCGGAGCAAGAGAGGCGGACAGCCGAGCCAGCAAAGCGCGGTTTGTGACGCGATCGTCAATGACGATGATCTGCGGCATGGTTAACGGATTACTGCTCCCGAAGGAGCCACTCGCCCCTCAATGCCCATGCTCTGCCCGCTGTGCTTAAAATTCCGCTAAAAGCCCGGATTTTGTCTTGAAAACCGCCGCATCATTGGGGGTATGTGCCTGCAACGATCGGCAACCACGTACGGGCGAGGGATGCCGAGGACACCGAGAGCGAGCCTAAAGAACGTCCGCAATTGCTTTCGGCTGGCCCAATCGTTCGGTCGAGCGTGCAACCAACATGCGTCGAAAACTCTGAGGCCCGATGGTCAGGTGCGCCGTCCCTTCAATTTGCGCAGCGCATACCAGGTGGATATTGCTGCTCCAATAGCGAGCGTTACCTCGAGCACGGCGATTTCCAGCGCGGGCGCTCCCCATGCGATCATGTACAGTGAGAGAACAAGCGCCCCGTTCAGAAACGCGGCAAGAAGTCGAACACGGTCCATCTTGAAGCCCCCCAACAGGCATGTCCGATGGCCCGCAGATTAGAGGCAAATCCGTAAGGACGCGCTAAAATGCAAGGTAAATTCTTGATAAGGTCCGCAACAGTTAGATACTAATCGGCGGCATCTTGTAATTTGCTTTCTATTGGCGGGTCGCGAACCTCAAGGCTCAGCAGCATCACATCGTCTTCCGGTTCACCTTCTCCGAAGTCGCGGATCGCGGCGATCAAATGCTCAAGAAAGCTTGCCCCTGTTAAGCCGCGATGCTCTCGGGCCAATTCGGCCAGGCCAGTGGCCTCGAGAAAGCCTCGTTCGGAATTCGCGACCTCGATGGCTCCTTGTGAAGAGAAGAGAACCCGATCCTCCACATCCAGCAAGAATTCGGCGGCCTTTCGGCGGGGCGCGTCCGCTCCGTTGCTGTGCGGCAGGAGCAGCTGTGGTCCCGCCGGTACGGGTAGCGGCTCGGCGGCATCGCCACGCAGGAGTATCGGGCCGGGATTGCCGGCCGATGCGACGCAAAGCGCGCGGCGCGGGGAACGGTAGAAGAATGCGATCGCGGTGATCGGAACTCCTTCACTAGGGAGCATTTCCAGATCGCGTTCCAGCAAGTTCAGCAGGAGTACGGGATCTTCGGCCGTCGGACTGTGATCCGCGAACGAATTGCCCAAAGCCGCAGCCAACGGCCCGGCCGCATTCTGGTCTACACCGATCGTCGCCAGGATTCCGACCAAGGTTCCATCCTGGCAGCGGCGAGTTTCTATGATATCTCCGCCGCTTCTGGCTCCGGGCCAAACGGCATGACAAAGACGCACATGCGGATCGTCGATCTCGTGGGCCTGCGATGAACCATCCTGAGATTCGGATGTGGGGGCCGCCGGCTTTGATACTTCCTGCGATCCTTCCACAGCCGCTTCCGTTGAGAATTGCTCGATCTG
The DNA here is from genome assembly GCA_035620695.1 of Alphaproteobacteria bacterium. GTDB lineage: Bacteria > Pseudomonadota > Alphaproteobacteria > JAREAF01 > JAREAF01 > JAREAF01. The sequence continues at coordinate 18,930 of DASPGI010000061.1, read as the reverse complement.
TTCCACGGCTTCCACCAGGCTCATGGCGGTGAAATCGGCGGTCGTTCCAACCGCCTTTTCGCCGGGGGGAGAAACCAGTCGTCCGTTCAGAACACAGGCCAGCATGCGCGCACCCGTTACCTTCGGTCGCAGACGGCGGACGGTTCGCCTTATCTGGAGGATCGCGGAAGGATGGAGCGAGCATATTGCAACGATGCGCAACGTCGTTCCCGAGACGATCGGCAGCTCGTTGCCGTCCAATGTGGCCGCAGCCGCCTGCACCGCAGAGCAGCCTCGTCGGATCAGCAATTGAGCCAACATCGCCGCGGCCAATTCATCGAGCAGCGACCTTGCCGCGCCAACGCACAGCGCCGCAGGCCGCGTCTGCGGCGGGCCCTGGTCGGAAGCCACGGACGGCCTTGCCCCGTTTTCCTCCGACTGGTCGGCCGACGGCTGCCAATCGGCATAGTCTTCGATGATGCTACGTGTCGCATCGGCCACCGTCTTCATTCTGTCGAACGTGAGCGAACCACGTTGCCGGTCCCGCTCCGCCAGCATCAAGGCGGGCAGGATCAGTTCGTCATACAGCGCCTCGACGGATCGGGAGGCGATGAATTCCTCGGCAATCTCGGCAGCTTCATCCGGATCTTGCGCCAAGAGCCGCTGGTAGAAGCGCGAGTGCGGCGGAAGCACCGGCGCATTGCCCAGCATCACATCAAGAAATCGCAGTTGGGGCACGTACTGACCGATCACAACCAGACAGACCGTGAGCGGGGTGGAAAGCAGGAGTCCGATCGGCCCCCACAACCAGGTCCAGAACACCGCGGCAACAATGATGGCAATCGAAGAAATTCCAGTCGAGGAACCATAGAGCCACGGTTCGATGATGTTGTTGCTGATCAGCTCGATCCCCAGAAATAATCCAATGGTTAGCAACGGCGTAGTCCAGCCTGTGTCAATTGCGAACGACAGCAAGATCGGGAACGCCGCCGCGATCACCGGTCCTGCATAGGGGATGAACCGCAGAAGGGTCGCAAGAAGGCCCCACAGCGCCGGGTTGGGCACGCCGATGATGAATAGGCCGATGCCGACCGGTACGCCATAGGTTGCATTGACGACGAGCTGCATGAGCAGATAGCGACTGACTCGCTGACCAGCTTCTGACATCGCCTCTGTAGTGCGCTGCAGGTCGCCTGAGCTGACCAGGCGAATGATGCGGTCGCGCAGGTCCTCGCGATAGAGCAGGATAAAAATGACAAAGACGACCACCACTCCCGAGGTCGCAACGGGGCCCAACAGCGGCGCCATTACCCGAGCGATCATCTGCAGCGGGCTAGGCTTGGGCGTATGCACTTCGACAGCAATGGGCTGCGATGGCTCTTCCTCGGGATCGGCCGGAGTGGCCGCCTCTTCCAATTCCTCGCTCAGATTCTCGATCATCTCGGAGGTGCGCTCGACCAATCCCTCTTCGCCGGGCGCATCCTTGAACGTTCGAATCTTGGAAACGAGATTGCTTTGGTACTGGGTAATGTTGTCGGCCAGATCGACGATTTGAAAGGCAACGACCGTGGCAATTCCCGCAATCACCACTCCGGCGATCGTGACCACAGACAGGGTGGCGGTTATTCGTCCGATGCCCCAACGGCGTAGCCTCGTCACCGCCGGTCCGAGCATGAAGCTGAGCAGGACCGCAAGCGCGATTGGGATGAAAACTTCGCGCAGGAAGTAGAGCGCCGCGACGACCGCGGCAAGCACACCGACAGTGACCAAGGGTTTGGAATCAGGCAGAGGTCCCTGACCGAATTCGAGTGCGGAGGCTCGCGACGCTTCCTCGCTTCGATCGGTCATCTCTCACGCCTCCCGGGGGCGAGAACGTCCGGTTCAGCGGCAACGTTGCGGATGCCGAAGCAAGGCGCGTGACAAAATCCCGGAGAGTGCACGTGCCACGCAGTCTCCGGGCCAGTCGATTCAGCGAAGCTTATTCAGGGCTCAAAGGCGGAGCGCACGCGGCCCTGCTCAATGGCGATCCAGGTTACACGCGTCATCCGTGTGGCAACGGCCAGGTTGCGGGTTGGCCGTCGTGCGAAGATCTTGCCTATCAATTCCAGCATTTGTCCGCCTCTCACCAGGTAGGAGGCCACCATTCGGTCAAACATTAGAACGATCTTACGCAGGCCACAGATGCCGCAACTCGCACAATGAGTGGTGCAAGCCCCATTTCTCCCTGAAATTTTGCGCCGGTAGGGCTCTGAATTTCCTGGCTTTAACGGCATCCCGCCCCGAACGGATCACACCAAAAGAGTGTCCGTCATCAATTCGCATGCTTGTAGCCGTCACCCGAACAATATCCAGAAGACCGAACCGGCGAGCATGGCTCCCATGGTCAGATTGAAAATGTGAAGCCTGGAGCGCGAGTTCAACAATCGGGAAATGCCGATACCAAGCAAAGTCCAGACAGTGGCGGAGGGGATGCTGACGAGCGTGAATATGGCAGCCATCGTCAGAACCTGCGGCAGCAGTGTCTCGCCGACCAGGGTGAAGGTTGAAATGGCGCCGCTGGCGAGTATCCAGGCCTTTGGGTTTACCCATTGGAACGCGGCCGCCTGGAGGAAGGACAGTGGGCGCGCGCTCGCCCCGACCGGATCGGCCGATCCTGCCCTTGCCACCCGCCATGCCAGCCAGAGCAGATAGGCGCTTCCCAGAAGTTTCATCGCGGTGTGCGCAATTGGCACTTTTTCAAACAGCTGGCTGAGGCCAAGCCCGATCGCCAGTACCATCAGGGGAAAGCCGATGCAGACTCCCAACATGTGCGGCAGCGTTCGGCGGAAACCGAAATTGGCGCCCGAGGCGGTCAGCATGATGTTGTTCGGGCCGGGTGTGATCGAGCCCGCGATCGCGAACACTGTGAAAGGCAGCAGGAACTCGGGCATTTTTCAGGCAGGTATGGGAATGGAGAGCTTTCGCAGCACGGCAAATGAAAGCATGGTCGCCTGCAGCGCCTGAATCTCCAGATCAAGCTTCCAGCATCCGCTATTGCGGGTGAGCGAGTAGATGTGGAATTGCGCCGGCTCGCGATGAGCATGCTGCGCCCGCGCCGAGGCGGAGGCGACGCCGATTACCGGCACCGGTCCGCGCGGGGTAGGCAATTCATGATGGCTCATCCGATGTGTATGGCCGTGGAGAATCAGCTCGGCTCCCGAACGGGCGACCGCTGCCGCAAAACCGTCTCCGTCCAGAAGCGAGGCCCGCCGCTTCACCGTACCGGGAACCGGCGGATGGTGAAGGAGAACGATGCGGAACAACTTTTCGCGCCCCAGCTCCGCAAGGCGCCGCTCCATCTCCGCGAGCTGCGCTTCTCCTATGCTGCCTACCGCAAGATGCGGAGCGCTCGGATGTGCGCTGGAGACCCCGACAAAAGCGACCGGACCCCGTATGCGGATTGCCGGGAAATCGGCCGGCGACCCCATCGATCCCGTGTCCCCGCGCATATACTCGGCCCAAAGTCCAAGCGAAGCGCTCCAGGGCACGCCGACATAGGCATCGTGATTGCCCGGGACCAGCGAGACGGATTCCGGCGGACCGATCTCCTCGAGCCAGCGCCGTGCTTCCAGGAATTCGGCCGGAAGCGCAATATTGGTCAGATCCCCGGTGATCGCTATATGATCGGTTTGGACTTGCTTTATTGCTCGCGTTAGGGCAGCCAGGACTTGCATTTCGTGAATCGCGCGTCGCTTTGTACGCCAGGACAGGTAGCCCAGCAGCCGCTTGTTCAGAAGGCTGCGCAGCCCAGGCGCGGACTGGATCGCCAGATGGGGGTCGGACAGGTGGGCGAATGTGAACATCGTGTGCATGCTCTCGGCCCCGTTCATCCCTGAAAGGCGGGGTGCGGTCAATAGTTACCGTGATGGATGATCAGAGATCCGCCGCGGCTCAAGCGGCGCCACCGCCGCCCCAGATCGGTTCCCGGCTGCGGCTGGGGGTATTAAGCAATCCGCTTAGTACGCGCAACCGCAAGGGCATGGCAAAGCTGCGGGAGATGCTATCGCGCCACGCTGACATCCCACATGTCGAGATCGCTGAATGGGACGGGCTCGGGGCGGCCATAGGCCAGCTCATGAGCAAGGATCTCGATGTCCTGGTGATCAATGGCGGCGATGGGACGGTGGTCGGGCTGCTGACAGAGCTGCGCCGGCGAGCCTATTCGGCGCCTATTCCCGCCTTGATCGTCCTGGCATCCGGCAACACGAACATGATCGCCCGCGACATCGGCCCGGCCGACACCCCGGTTCGCGCATTGTCCCGCCTGCTGTCGGGTATCACAACTGCGAGAGAGTTGCGTCGCGCGGAAAGGCGGCTGATCCGGATCGATCAAGAGGGGGAGCCCGCTCGGTTCGGGTTCTTTGTAGGGGCGGTTGCTATCGTGCGGGCGATGGTTCTTGCCCGCCATACGCTGCATCCCATCGGGGTCGATCGGGGCCTGGGCGATGTGGCCGCCATGGGATTGGGAGTGTTGCAGGTCCTTTTCGGTCGAGCCGATTGGCTGTTCTGCGGAGTTCCGGTGGAAGTCGGTTTCGATGACGAGCCGATCCGCTGCGGGACCTATAGCGTTGTGATGGCATCCACGCTCGACCGGCTTTTGTTTGGAGCGCGACCCTTCTGGGGCATGGGCGCGGGGCCCATCCGGGCCACGCTGGTCCCGGCGCCGGTGGATCGGCCGCTACTCTCCATTCTGCCGTTGATGCGGGGCCGGCCGACGGAGCGCATGATTGGTTCGGGCTATGTCAGCCGCAACTTCCAGCGGATCACACTCGCCTTCGACGGCCCATTCGCAATCGATGGTGAAATACGCCAGGCCAGCCGCGAGCGTCCGCTTCGGCTGAGCGATGGCGGAACAGTCGAGTTTTTGAGTTTCTGATCGAAGATGTCCGAGCCCGGCGAGGCCATTGGCGAGGTGATCCGTGCCGATTGGAAGCGGGTGGTGCCCGACTCGGCCATCGCGGTCGGCGACATGCTGCGAAGAAAGCACGGGCCGGCGGTGGGAGCGGTGCTCTTCTACGGCTCTTGCCTGCGGAGCAAGTCGGACCGGGACAGCCTTCTTGACCTCTATTTGCTGGTCGATTCCTATCGGGACTGTTATCCGGGTCGCTCATGGGCGGCCTGGGCAAATCGGGCGCTACCGCCGAACGTGTATTACTTCGAGCAAACATGGGCCGATTACATCGTCCGCACGAAATATGCGGTGATCAGCTTCGATGACTTTGCCCTCGGAGCGAGCCGGGCTGCGAAGCTGCCGGCGATCTGGGCGCGTTTCTCGCAGCCCACGGTTCTGGTGCATGCCCGTGATGAGGCAGCGGAAAGGGTAGTGGAGTCCGCTCTTATTGATTCTGTGACGACCATGGCCATGCGTACTGCGCCATTGATCAATGATCCGGTCGACGCGATGGAATTCTGGACCACTGGCTATGCTCGCAGCTATCGGGCGGAAGCACGGGTGGAGGGCGCTGGACGCGCGACCGAGCTCGTCGAACCGAAGGCACGGTACGAGGCGCTGTTCCGGCCGGCGCTCCTGGTTTCCGGCATTCCATTCTCGCAGGCGGATCACGGTCGGATCCGCATCGAGCTAAGCGACCGGGAGCGCAGACGAGGGCGTGCTTTTTGGGCGCGTGCAAGTGTGGCGGCGCGTCTCCACACGGTTCCGCGCCTGGCCAAGGCCGCGGTCACGTTCGAGGGGGGTGTCGACTATGCTATCTGGAAGGTGGAGCGGCACTCGGGCGTAAAGGTCGAGGCCAGCCCCTGGCAGCGACGCCACCCGATCCTAGCGGCCGTACCTCTGCTATGGTGTGCTTGGCGGCGTGGCGCGTTCCGGCGCGTGCGTGGCTCGGCTCCGAATATGCTGGGTGGGCAAGGACCTTAAGCGGTACGCGATCGAATCGAACGGTCCGGCAATTTGATCGGTCCGAACCAGCAGGATCCCATGAAAAAGACGTAGATGACGAACACGGTCACAAAGCCCGATAATGCGATCCAAAGCTAGTTCGCGGCGATTTCGTCCATGACGCCGAAGCCAATGCGGTCGCGTTGACCGCCAGCAGGGGGCGCACCTTTTTCAGCCGCCTTTCTTTCGATGATCTGGGAAATTTTACTGATCCTCTTTCTCATTCTGCTCAACGGCTTCTTCGCGATGTCCGAGATGGCCGTCGTTGCGGCCCGCAAGGCGAGGCTCGTCGCCCGAGCGGCCAAGGGCGACCGTCGTGCCCGCCAGGTGCTCCAGATCGCGGAGCGTCCGGGCCGATTCCTTTCGACCGTGCAGATAGGCATAACCTTGGTCGGCATCCTGACCGGTGCGATCGGCGGCGCGACAGTGGGCCAGCGCCTGGCGGATATGTTCGCCGAGATTCCCGTGCTCGCGCCGGTAGCCGAGGCTGCGGGTTTTGCTGTGGTAGTCATCGTGACCACCTACCTCTCGCTCATCCTAGGTGAGTTGGTGCCGAAGCAACTCGCTCTCAGACACCCCGAGCGGATCGCCGCACGGATCGCAGGACCGATGGGAACTCTGTCGGTCCTCGCTAAGCCGATCGTCCTGGTTCTGGAGGGGTCGAGCAATCTCGTCATGAAAGCGATCGGCCTGCGCAAGATAGGCGGCGATCATGTTTCGGAGGAAGAGATCCGGGTTCTGATCGCGGAGGGAACGAAGGCCGGAGTCTTCGATCCCGCGGAAAAGGACATGATGATCGCGGTCATGAGGTTGGCGGATCGGCCGGCGCGCGCTTTCATGACGCCACGGCCAGACATCGATTGGCTCGACCTCGATGACAGCCCCGAAGAGACGCAGCGCAAGCTGCTCGCCTCGAAATTTTCTCGACTTCCAGTGGGAAAGGGCAGTCTCGACGAGGTTGTTGGCGTGGTTCAACGCACAGACCTGCTCGATCGCTACCTCAAGGGCAAGTCGTTGAAGTTGGCCGAGATCGTTCGCCAAGTGCCGGTGGTGCACGATGCCGCCTCGGCGCTCAAGGTGCTGCAAGCGCTAAAGGAATCGGAGGTGCATTTGGCGCTAGTGGTGGACGAGTATGGCGCGTTGGAAGGTTTGGTGACTTCGACCGACGTGTTGGAAGCGATCGTCGGCGAGTTCCGCGAGCAGGGGGTGGAGCCGGCGCTCGTACATCGCCGCGAGGACGGGTCGTGGCTCATGGATGGCGGGCTTCCCACCCACCAGGTGCAAGATGCTCTCGGGCTCATCGATTTTCCGACCGATCGCAGCTTCCACACGCTTGCCGGATTCGTGCTCGGCGAACTTGAGCATGTACCGACCCCCGGTGAGCATTTCGAATGGAACGGCTTCCGGTTCGAGGTCGTCGACATGGATGGCCGACGCATCGACAAGGTGCTCGTCTCCCGAATCGAAGCCGAGCCGGAAGAGGCGCTTTCGACCGGTGCTCGATCCCAATGAGCCCTGCTGGGCCGCGCCCGTGATGGACCGGGTTTATCGCACCATCCAGTCAGCCGACTCGTCCTCTCTAGACCTGGGCGGCCTCGGAAGGGGCGTGGCCGAGACGCACCGAAACCTGCTCGTATGCATCCGCCATTCGGTCGATTTGCTGCTCACTGTGGGCCGCACAAACGCTCGATCGCAGTATCGACCAGCCGTTGGGCGTTGCGGGTGGAACCGCGAGCGTCACGAACACGCCCATTTCCAGTAACTCGCGCCAGAAAGCATAGGCCGTGCCCGGATCCGATAGCCGAACCGACACGATCGGACTTGGCTCGGCGCAGACGGCGAAGCCGAGCTTGGTCAGCGCTCCGTGGAACCGCCGCGCGTTCCGCCACAGGCTCTGCATCAGTTCAGGTCGTGTTTCAACCTGATGCAACGCGGCCAGACAGGAGGCAACCACGGACGGCGGAAGCGAGGCGGTATACATGTAGGGCCGGGAGGCGATTCGGAGCAGCTCGAAATCGGGGTGGTCCGAGGCGCAATAGCCGCCGATCGCGCCGAGGCTCTTGCTGAAGGTGCCGACGACAAAATCGACCTCGCTCTCGCATCCGTCCGCCTCCGCCAGGCCGCGCCCGCGCTTTCCCAGGACACCAAGCGAGTGCGCCTCGTCGATCAGGAGATAGGCCCGGTGCCGCCGCTTCACTTCAACCATCTCCGGCAGAGGTGCACGGTCGCCGAGCATGCTGTAGATACCTTCGATCACGATCAGCTTGTGACCCTTTTCGCCCGCTAGGCGGCGCAAGCGGCGATCGAGATCTGCCGTGTCATTGTGTCGGAAGCGAATCACGGTGGCATTGCCCATCTTCAGCCCGTCATAGATGCTGGCGTGGCAATCGGCATCCAGCAGCACATAGTCATCGGGGCCGACGACAGTCGAGAGAATGCCCAGATTGGCCTGATAGCCGGTCGTGAACAGCATGACCGAGCGCCTTCCGAGGAACTGCGCCAGCTCTCGCTCGATCTCGCCATGAATCCCGTAATTGCCGTTGGCGATCCGGGAGCCTGTCGTGCCGGTCCCGTCCCGATCGAGCGCGCTCTTGGCGGCGGCGATGCAGTCGCGATCGAAGGTCAATCCCAAATAGTTGAACGTACCCGCGAGGATCGTCGGACGGCCGTCAATGACCGCCTCGGTTGCCGAAAGCACCCGATCGACGGGGACACCGAAGGGACTGGCCCCGTTGCCCACGAGCCCGCGAAGGGCGCCGCGCAATGGAACGAACTTCTCGAACAACCCCTCACTCATTTTCGCCGTGCCTCGATGCGCTGTACGAGCTTCGCCAGGTCGCCGATCGTCGATACTTCGGGCAGCAAGTTCATTGGAACCGAGATGTTGAACCGATCCTCCAACTCGAACATCAGCTCCATCACGGCCAGCGACTCTAGATTGAGGTCGCGGTTGAGGTCGGTTGCCTCTGTCAATTCACGGCCTGCCTTTGCGTGCGGCGTGAGACGCCTGAAGATGTCCGACAGGATGGTCTCGTAGCTGGTGCCGGTTTCGGTCCTAAGTCTAGGCTGCTCTTTCATTGCCTGCATGAACGGTAATCACCCCGCTTCGCTTCCTCCGCTCGACTTTTACACGAGCGGGTCCACCTTCTACCAGCCGATCGTCCGATTCGACACGATTTGTTCCCTAATTCAGCAGGCCATGTGCCTTGTACCACGCTACGGCGTCGCAAAAGCCGTCCGCGAGGCCATGCTTGGCGCGCCACCCGGTGTTCTGGGTCAGACGTGAGTCTCTGCACACCCAGTCAGGGTGTCGCAGTTCGTTGACTTTGTCCGGGCGCAACATCAGGGGCCTACCGGTGAGGCGCGCCAGAATGAGAGCCGCGAATGCCGCCAGACGTACCGCCCGCCTGGGTATCTGCACCGCCCGCGGCACTCGGCCCAGCGCCGCACCGAGCGCGGCTCCGATCTCCGCCCAGCCATGGCCGTTCGAAGCTCCGTCGTCGATCTCGAAAACCCCGCCGGCCTGAATCGGCGCGGCGAGGCAGGCAGCCACGGCAGCGGCCAGGTCGCCGACATGGATGAAGGAAAGTCGTGCCTCGGGCGGCCCAAGAATGGGGAAAATGCCGTGACGGGCGGCTCGGAACATCGGCAGGGTCTCCATATCGCCGGGTCCGTAGACCACGGGCGGCCGCAGGATTGTGGGCTTCGCCGGTCCAAGCCGCCTCAACACTTCCCTTTCACCGGCATGCTTGCTTGCAGCGTAGGCGGACAGGAGCGGTGAGCGCGCGGCGAGGGATGAGACCAGCACGAAATGCCGCGTTCCCGCCTGCAACGCCGCCTCCGCCAAGGCCGCGGCGCCGTCCTGGTTGACACGGGTGAACTCGCGCGCATCGACGGCCTTGATGGCGCCGGCTGCATGAACGACCAATTCGGCGCCCTCCAGAAGACGCGTCAGGCTGTCGCGATCCTCCAGCGCTCCTGGAATAGTCACCGAACTCGCCAATGGCCTGACAGCGCCGGGGCGGCGCGCTAGGAGCCGCAGCCGATAGCCAATGTCGGATAGGTGGTGCGCGATAGCGGCGCCGACGAATCCAGTCCCGCCGGTCAGTGCGACCGTCGCGGTCACGCCCTTGCCCTATTCGGCGGCGATAGACTCGGCGGCGGCCGGCCGGTACCGGCCGGCCAGGTAGTTCTCTTTCGCCTTCGAGCGGCTTAACTTGCCCGAGGATGTCTGAGGAAGCGATCGAGGCGGAACCGGAATGACCTCGCAATCGACCGCCGCGGCCTGGACCACGACCCCCTTGACCTCGCGCAAAAGTGCTTCGATCTCCACCGGATCGGCGGTGCGGCACTGCATCAGTACTACGACAGCCTCACCAGAGCCGCCATCCTCGACCGAGAACGCAGCCACATCGCCCGAACGCAGGCCTGAAAGCTGCTCGACGGCCCATTCGATATCTTGTGGCCAGATATTGCGACCGTTGACGATGATCAGATCCTTCGAACGACCGGTGATGACCACCGATCCGTCGATCGTGTAGCCCATGTCGCCGGTATCGAGCCATCCATCCTCGGTGATGATCTGCCGGGTTGCTTCGGGCTGGTTGAAATAGCCTGCCGTCAGGCTTGGGCCTTTGATGAAGATGCGACCGACCCGACGGTCCGGCAGGGCGCCGCCATCCTCGGCACGAATCTCGAGCTTGTGCTCCGGAAGCGGCGTTCCGCAGATGGCGAAGTCACGGCAGCCCGCCAGTTCGGCGGAAGGCGCGGCGACATTTTCCTCGGCCAGGCGGCGCCGATCGACCCGGTCCGTCTCTATTCCCCGTCCGAGCGGCGCAAAGCTCACCGCCAGCGTATTCTCCGCCAGCCCATAACTGGCCACGAATGCGGTGCGCCGGAAACCATGAGCCTCGAAGGTCTGCGAGAACCGCTCCAGGACATCCGATCTTATCATGTCGCCGCCGATGCCCGCAGCACGCCAACTCGACAGGTCCAGGCAAAGATCAGTTACGCGCTCGGCTCGCCTGACGCAAATCTCGTAGCCAAAACTGGGGCTGTAGGAGACGGTGCTCCGGTTGCGGCTGAGCAACTCGAGCCACACCAGCGGTCGACGGGCGAATTCCTGAGAAGGGAGAAGGTCGACCGAGGCCTGCGCCACCAATGGCGAAACGACAAAACCGACAAGACCCATATCGTGGTAAAGCGGCAACCACGAAACCGACCGATCCTGCGGGCCGACCTTCAGGCCCGAACGCACGTTGTGACCGGCGTTGTTCATCAACGAGCGCATTGAAACGGCGACCCCCAGCGGGAAGCGGGTGCTTCCCGACGAATACTGCAGATAGGAGAGATCGTCGGCCCCGAGGGGTCGGATCGCGGTCAGACTTTCCGGGACGTCCTCAAGCCCTTCGGGCGTTCCGATCTGGATCAGGCCGAGGCCCTCGGCTGCTGCGTTCAGATAGCCTGTCATTTCCGGCGATGCGAAGGCGGCACGCGCGCCCGCACCGGCAATTTGCCGGCGAAGCTGCTGCAGATAACCTTGCCGCGCACCCAGCCCTGTGGGCAGCGGGAGAGGAACCGGAATGAGCCCCGCATATTGGCAGGCGAAGAACAGGGTGAGAAATTCGGGCGTAGTCTCCGCAAGCAGGGCAACACGGTCGCTGCGGTCGAACCCCAGGGACGCCAATCGCCGCGCCGCAATCACCGATCGGCTGCGCAACTCCCAATAAGGGAGGCTTTCGATCAGCTCGCCACGACCGGAGTAAAAATTATAGCCCGTCTCGCCATTGGCCGCATAATCCAGTGCTTCCGTCAGACTGGAAAACTCGCCCACGCGCTGTCGCAGGCGCGCGTTGCGGCTGGGCGTAGGACGCAGCAATCGCGGGCGCTCAACGAGGACCCTCTGCTCGATTTCGGGATTGTGAAGGGGCGCCGTCGCCAGAGCGGTGCGGTTCGGCGTCATTCCTCTTGAGACTCCTGAATTGTCGTAGACAGGGCTAACCCATTTGGCCGGGCGGGGTTGCGGCGGCAAGAACATTCCAGCGCCTACAAACCCTTGTAGCCAGCCATGCCCTGGGCCGACAAATCACAGTTTGTTACAAATTGTTACAGGGCGAATACGCAGATTCCCCTTGAAGACCCCAGCGGATCGTCCTCAATCGAAATGGTAGGCATGACACAACGCGTCAGATGCAGATGAACGCCCTTTCCGGTAAGAGTGCAGGAGCACGGGTTGGGTAGCTCGGGAGGGACCGTGGGACTGCGCAGCGAGCGACAGCGAGGCATTGTGTGTCGATGTTGCTGAACCCGTCAGTACGCATGAGCGGTGTCATGCCGGGCTTTGCCACCTTCGAACTCTACCTGCTGCGTCGCTCACTGACGCCGCTGCTGGTCGGCACGGTAGTGGTTCTTGTGGCGCTCTTGCTCGAGCGGCTTTTGCGACTGCTCGATCTTGTCGTCAACAAGGGCAGCCCGATTGGGCTCATCCTCAAGCTTCTGCTGAACCTGACACCCCACTATATCGGGATCGCCCTACCGGCGGCCTTCTTTCTAGCCGTTCTGGTGGCCGTGAACCGGATGAGCTCGGACAGCGAGTTGGATGCGGCGCAGTCTTTCGGCATTGGGCCACAAAGGATGCTGGTTCCTCTGCTTGGCCTGGGGACACTCCTTCTCATACTGATGATCGTCGTGACCGGGTTCGTTCAACCCTATAGCCGCTACGCATATAGAGCGCTGATCTACGCCATCACGCACGCCACGCTTCAGTACGGGTTGGAGGAGGGAGTTTTCATCCATACCGAAGGCGGACTGACGCTGATGGCCGAAGACATATCGAGCGACGGCAGCAGGCTTCGGCGGATCTTCGTGCACCAGCAGCGGCCCGACGGTCGCGCCACCACAACCACCGCCGCCGAGGGCGTGCTGGTCGCCTCGGACAACGACTTGCGCCCGACCTTGCGGGTCTTCGATGGGGTGCAGTATTACCAGGACAAGGACGGCCGCGTCGGCATGCTCACTTTCGACCAGTTCAATTGGCCCTTGGACCTGTCGAGCGAGCTTAGCCCCTTCCGCTGGCGGGGACGTGACGAGCGGGAGCTGACCTTGCCAGAGCTCTGGGAGCGCATAGGGCGCGGGGCGAACGATCCGAAACTGGCCGATATGCGTGCCGAGTTGCACGCGCGTCTGGCTCGCTCCGTTTCGGTCATGGTCCTGCCATTCCTGGCGATTCCCCTCGGGCAGTCGGGACGCCGCGGCCGGAAGGCCTACGGCTTCGTGATCGGACTGGTCATCTTGGCGCTCTACAACAATCTTTTGCGGTTCGGCGAAGCTCTCGCCGATGACGACGTCGTCTCGCCCTGGTTAGGTATCTGGTTGCCGCTGGCCGCGCTCACCATCCTTAGTTTCAGTCTTTTCTACTGGACCGCCTACAAATCCGCACGTCTGCCGCCCGACATTCTGATCCAGCAGGTCGAAGCCGCCGTGATGCGGCAGGTCGGTCGGTTCATTCCGGGCTTGCGGCCGTGATCACCGGCGCACTCTATCTATCCAGAACCTTCCTTTCACGCTTCGGGCTGCTGCTGTTTTCATTCCTGGTCCTGTTCCAGATCTTCGACATGATGGCAAGCGGAGAAGACATCATCAGCCGCAACGGTTCGATTGAGGCGCTTTTCCGATACGCGATCCTTCGAGTCCCCGAGATCGTCACGCAGACGCTTCCGTTTACCGTCCTTTTGGCGGCGCTGTTGACGCTCGCCGGCCTGGCTCAGCACAACGAGATTGTTGTGCTGAAATCGGCAGGAATCTCCTTCTTCCAGCTTTTGATCATGTTGGCGCCGATCGGGTTGGGGATCGGCTTGGCGCATTTCGTGCTATCCGACCAGGTGGTGCCGCGTCTGTCGCCCTGGGTAGAATTGCTGCGTGACCCGCAGGGCCGGGAAGTCGAAGCCAGCACCATCGGTGGGGGGATCTGGTTGAGGGATACAGGGGCCGTCGTAAGTATGCAGCGGGCTTCCCGAGACGGTCGGGCGATCGAAGAAGTGAGCGTCTTTGAACGGGACGAACAAGGCAAACTCCGTTCAATGCTGTGGGCCAGAAACGGCCAGTTTCGGGACGGGCAATGGACGCTGCATGACGTTCGGCGGCTTGAGCCTGGAGCGCCCAAACAACTTCTTCCCGAGATGGAATGGTCAACTGGAGTGAAACCCGCCCAGCTCAGCGCTCTGGCGGCCCATCCGAGCCTTCTCGCCTTGAAGCAGATCCTTCGTTTCATTCGCACTCCCGAAGTCGGGGCGCGTCCGATCTATGTCTATGAGACATGGTTGCAGGAGCGTATTTCACTCTTGCTCAAGCCGATCCTGATGATTCTTCTTGCCGCCCCGGCCGCAAACCTGACGCGGCGCCATGCGGGGATGGCAGGTTCGCTGGGTTACGGCATCGCAGCCGGGTTCGCCTATTTTGTAGCCGACGGGCTGGGGCTGGCCTTTGGCGAAGCGGGCAAGCTGCCCCCTTTGATCGCGGCTTGGGCGCCTGGAGTCATTTTCGCCGCCTTCGGCAGTTTCATCGTGCTCCAGGTCGAGCGATGAGGGCAGGTTGCAGGAGCGGGCCTGGCGGCCTAGATGAGGGGGGAGCGGCAAGAGGCAAAATTCGATGAAAATCCCTGATAAATTCTGGGATGGCCATAAATACCACCTCGACAAGATGAGCTTGCGCGAGTTGGTTCACGCTTATTTCGCCTATCCGGCCATACAGGTTTATCTGCTTATTGGTTCGATCAGCGGGACTGCTGCCCTCTGGTGGACTCATTCGACTATTCGGACGATTCTCGCAGCCGTCGCGGCGGTACTGGTTTATCCGTTGATCTGGTACTTGCTGCACCGTTTCGTGCTGCACGGCAGCTTCCTCTACAAGATGGAATGGTCGGCCGCGCTGTGGAAGCGGATCCATTTCGATCATCACCGCGATCCGCATGATCTGAGGGTGCTATTCGGATCGCTGGTCAACACACTGCCGACAATCGCGATCGTGACGGTGCCGCTCGGCTGGGCGATCGGGGGGGTTCCCTGCGCCGCTGCGGCGCTGTCGGCAGGGCTTTTCACTACCTGCGTCTACGAGTTCTGCCATTGCATCCAGCACTTGGCGTATCAACCTAAGAACGCCTATCTGAAGAAAATCAAACGTCTGCATTTGGCTCATCACTTCCACAACGAGACCGGAAATTTTGGGATCACCAACTTCTACTGGGACCGCATTCTGGGCACCTTCTACGGCGATCCACGCCAGGTTCCCAAGAGCGCGACCGTGTTCAACCTCGGCTACGCCCAGGAGGCGGCGCACCGGTGGCCCTTTGTGGCGCGTCTGACGAAAGACTGGGAGCAGTCGCCACACGGCCGCCGACGGGGAGGAATCGGAAGCTGAGCGCGCCTCAACCGAGGGCAACGGCCGCCGTCGATGTGCGGCCGGTCGCGGGGAGGGCTGATCGCCAGGTTTTCCTCAACCTGCCTTATCGGCTCTATGGTTCCGATCCGAACTGGATCGCACCCTTGCGAATGGAACGCCGGCAGCATCTCGATCCCAGACGCAATCCCTGGTTCGAGCATGCCGAGGCGGGTTTCTTCGTTGCATGGCGCGGAAAAAAGCCGGTCGGTCGGATCAGCGCTCAGATCGATTGGCTTACGCGCGAGCGTGATCCGAGCGCGCCGGCGCAGTTCGGGATGCTGGAGGCCGAAGGCGGGGATCTAGGAACGATTGCCGCACTGCTCGCCGCGGCAGAGAATTTTGCGCGCCTGCATGGCTGCGGCCGCATTCAGGGCCCGTTCAGCCTGTCGATAAACGACGAATGTGGGCTTCTCATCGACGGGTTTGATACTCCGCCTGCGATGATGATGGGACATGCGCCGCCCGAATATGGCCGCGCGCTGGATACGCTCGGCTACGCGAAGGCAAAGGATCTCGTGACCTACGAACTGCCGCTGGAGGGCGGCCTAAGCCCCGTGGTGGAGCGCACCCTATGGCGCAGTGCGGTCCCAGGGGTGATGACGGCACGCACACTGCGAATGGATCTGCTCCAGGAGGAGGTCGCCATCCTGGTGGAGATCTTCAACGATGCCTGGTCCGGCAATTGGGGTTTCGTTCCTTTCACTCAGTCGGAGGCCCAGTACTTGGCGGCCAGCCTGAAGCCGCTGATCCGGCCGGAGTTGATTTCCTTCGCCGAGCTCAACGGCGAGCCGGTGGGGGTCTTCGCGGCTATACCGGACCTCAACGAGGCCATCCGTGGCTTTCGTGGAAGATTGCTTCCGATCAATTGGGCAAGGTTGCTCTGGCGGCTCAAGACCGGAGGAGTGCACCGCTTCCGCGCTCCGCTGGCCGGGGTCCGCAAGCGCCAGCAGCGCGGTTTTTCGAGCGCCGAGATCATGTATCGAATGTTTGCCCAGGTCCTCGGCGCCCTTCAAAGAGGCGGATTTACCGGCGGCGAGGTCGGCTGGATACTGGAGGACAATCGGCCGATGCGGCGCATGATCGAGGGGGCGGGCGGCCGCCTTCGGAAGACATACCGGATTTACGAAAGGACACTGGCGTGAGCCCGCTTAAGGCGGCTCACTCCCCCAACCTCGGTTTCACAGCGCTGGTGCTGGCGGGAAGCCGTGGTGCGGCCGATCCGGTCGCCTTGGCGGCGGGGCTACGGCACAAGGCGCTCGTGCCGGTAGCCGGACGGCCCATGGTGCTGCGTGTCCTCGATACGCTGCGGCAGTGCCCCGAGGTCAGGCGCATCGTCCTGTGCCTGGAAGACGTCGGCATCGCCAGTTCGCTGCCGGAGCTTGCGGGGGCTCTTGCCCGTGGCGAGTTGATGACCGTGGCCGCCGATCATTCGCCGGCGGCGAGCGTTCTGGCCGTGCTGGAGCGTCTGACGGACCCGTTGCCCTTGCTCGTCGTCACCGCCGATCACCCGCTGTTGACGCCTGCCATGATCCGGCATTTCCTCGGCGAACTGGGGGATGCCCAGGCCGCGGCCGCCGTCGCCGCCGAATCGGTGATCGCTCGCGCCTATCCGCAGACAAAGCGCACCTACATACGGCTCAAGGACGGGGCCTATAGCGGCTGCAACTTGTTCGCCCTTACCGGGGCCGACGCGGCCGCGGCAGCCCGCTTTTGGATGAAAGTGGAGCGGTACCGCAAGCAGCCCTGGCGCTTCTTCGCCGCGGCTGGACCATGGGCGCTCCTCTCGTTCCTACTCGGGCGACTCGACCTGACTGCGGCCGTGGAGCGGCTCTCGGAAATGCTGGAGGTACGGCTCCACGTCGTGGCGATGCCCTTCGCCGAGGCCGCGATCGACGTGGACAAGCCCTCTGACTTGGCGCTGGCCGAGAAAATTATCGCTCAGCGCGGCTAGCTTCGCCCTCGAGTTTCGGATCGGGACAAAGTTATCCATGACGGCGGCGCTGTTCCCGCTCAAGCATGTTACGTGCTTCGGAACGAAATCCTCGTCGTGGGCGGTACCGCAGACCCAATGCGTGCCGATGCAGCAAGCGTGATCGGGAACAGCAAACAGGCAGGTCTTGGCGAAGGCCCGGCGTTAGTTTGAGCTGCGGGCGGTCGCTCGAGGTCCAACCTCTTTTGCACTGTTATTGACGGTTCCTTTACTTACTGAATACAGAACTTAGCGATCCTGGTCTCGGGACGGCAAACGGTGGCGATCCCAGATCGAGGTTGCAAAGAGGTCTTTACAGACTTTCGGGGCCTCATTATTTGAATCGCTGCTTTGGCGTAGATCCCACCGAGCCAGCGGGAGCGTCGAAGAGGGTTGGTGCTGGCCTCGCGGAGTACAAGACACCGATGGACGATCGCATCGCTTCGAGCGAAAGCGAACCTCCCAGTACGTCCGACCCTTCTAGCGGCGAGAGCGAAGAGCCTCCATCTAAACGCGATCAGGCTCACGCAAACGGTTGCATCGGGTCCCGATCGCGCAAACTCCACCGCTTTCCCATCAGCTCACGCTCCCAGCTCTTTCGGCGCCGCTTTTTCGCTCAGGCAAGTACGGCGGAATGGAACGACTGGCGCTGGCAGACGCGCAACCGGGTCAAGGACCTGGAGGCGATCTCGCGTATCCTTTTGCTGTCGGATGACGAGCGTGAGGCTATCCGGCGCCACAGGGGCTCCCTGCCGCTCGGCATCACGCCCTACTATCTCGGCCTTTTCGATCGTGAGGATGCGAGCCAGCCGCTGCGCCGGACGCATATGCCGTCCCTGGGCGAATATCTGCGGTTGCCGGGTGAGGCGGACGATCCGCTGGGCGAGGACCATGACAGCGCCGTGCCCGGCCTTGTGCATCGCTATCCCGATCGGGTGTTGTTCCTTACCACGGGGTTCTGCTCGACCTATTGCCGCTATTGCACGCGCAGCCGGATGGTCGGTGAGGCGGGGGGCGAATACAGCTTCTCAGTTCCCCAGTGGGAGCGCGCGCTCGCCTATCTGGAAGCCCATACGGAGGTCCGTGACGTACTGCTCTCCGGGGGCGATCCCTTGACCCTGGCCGACGACAAGCTCGACTGGCTTTTGGGTCGTCTGCGCCGCATCAAGCATATCGAGTTCTTGCGCCTCGGCTCCAAGGTGCCTGTGGTCCTGCCACAGCGTGTGACCAGGGAGCTCGCGCGGATGCTGCGCAAGCATCATCCTCTGTGGTTGAGCCTGCACTTCACCCATCCCGACGAACTCACGCCGGAAGTTACGGAAAGCTGCGGTCGGCTGGCCGATGCGGGTATTCCTCTCGGGAGCCAGACCGTCCTGTTGAAGGGGATCAACGACGATCTCGAGGTGATGCGCCGGCTGATGCACGGGCTGCTGAAGATACGGGTCAAGCCTTATTACCTGTACCAGTGCGACCCGATTACAGGGTCGGCGCATTTCCGGACCAGCGTCGACAAGGGGCTTGAGATCATTGCCGGGCTGCGCGGTCATACCTCCGGCTATGCCGTCCCCACCTATGTGGTGGACGCTCCAGGAGGCGGGGGAAAGATCCCACT
>DASPGI010000060.1:0-2718 GCA_035620695.1 Alphaproteobacteria bacterium | reverse complement strand
CGTGCAGGCGTTTTTCCGGCAGAGCAATCCCTGGGCGTTGCGCGGCATCATCGAACGCCTGATGGAAAGCGTGGATCGCGGCTTGTGGCAGAAGCCGGATGCGGCCCAACTCGAACAGATGCGGCAGGTGTATCTGGAGCTGGAAGGCGAGCTGGAAGATCAAATGGACAAGGCGGCGGATCCGAGTTCCCGGCCGACGGAAGGTCAACAATCATGAGTCTACGCGCCGTTTTTCCATTCACCGCTATTGTCGGCCAGGAATCGCTCAAACTGGCGCTCTTGCTCAACGCGATTAGCCCTGCGATCAGCGGGGTGCTCATTCGGGGCCACAAAGGCACAGCCAAATCGACTGCAGTGCGGGCCTTGTCCCGCCTGTTGCCGGATATCGAGGTGGTGGCCGGTTGTCCCTTCGCCTGTGCGCCCTCAGCGCTGCCGGAAGATTGTCCGCATTGTGAGACCACCACCGCAACACGGCGGACCATCACGCGTCCGGCCAGCTTGGTCGAATTGCCTCTGGGCGTCACCGAAGATCGCGTCGCCGGCACATTGGATATCGAGCGCGCCTTAAAAACCGGCGAAAAGCATTTTGAGCCGGGTCTGCTGGCGGCTGCCCATCGCGGCTTGTTATACATCGACGAGGTAAATCTGCTGAGCGATCACATCGTTGACGTGTTGCTCGATGCCGCCGCCATGGGCGTGAACTACGTCGAGCGCGAAGGCATTTCCGTGAGTCATGCCGCATCCTTTATCCTCGTCGGGACGATGAATCCCGAAGAGGGCGAATTGCGTCCGCAATTGCTGGACCGCTTCGGTCTCGCAGTCGATGTCGAAGCCGAGCGCGACGTCAACGTGCGGGCTGAAGTTGTGCGGCGGCGCATTGCGTTCGACCAGGAGCCCGAGGCGTTTCAGGTCCGCTGGTCTGAGGCGGAAGCGGCAGAGCAGCAGCGCTTGGTCGCGGCCCGACAGCTTTTACCGCAGGTGCGGTTGGACGATGCGTTACTCACGTTGATTGCGGGCATCTGCACCGATTTTGGCGTCGATGGCATGCGGGCTGACATCGTCATGTACCGTGCGGCCGTGGCGTTGGCCGCCTACGAGGGCCGAACCGAGGTCATCGAAGACGACGTGCGGCGCGTGGCGCGGTTGGTCCTGCCACATCGGCGCCGCCGCCAGCCGTTTGATCAGCCGCATGTCGACGATCAAGAATTGGACGACAGCCTGGAGCGGCATCGCCCGCCGCAAGATAGCGGACCGCCGCCGTCAGCCCCTTCCGAGTCGGACGGCAGCCCGACCGACACCCCGCCGGAGCGTCCGCCGGAGCCGAGTGCCGAGGGTCTGGCGCCACAAGATAAGCGGGCGCAGATTGGCCAATCGTTTGCGGTGACGCCGCTTGAAGGCCCGGTCCGTCAAGCGTTGATGCAACGGTCGCTGGGCAAGCGCAGCCGTTCACTCGGCGGCCGCAGCGGTCATTACGTCACGAGCCGCGAGCCGCAGGACCGGGTGCGCGACATTGCGGTTGACGCCACGCTGCGAGCGGCCGCGCCCAACCTCCGCCAGCGTCGCCGCGAAGGAGCGGATTCGCTGGGGATTCGTCCGTCAGATTTGCGTGAGAAAGTGCGCGAATCCCGCGTCGGCAATTTAATTCTCTTTGCGGTGGATGCCAGCGGCTCGATGGGCGCGCGCGATCGCATGATCGCCACTAAGGGCGCTATCATGTCGCTCCTGCTCGATGCCTATCAAAAACGCGATCGGGTTGGGCTCGTGAGCTTTCGGGGCCGTGAAGCGAGTGTGCTCTTGCCGCCGACCAGCAGCGTCGAATTGGCGCAATACTACCTGGCGGAGATGCGAACTGGCGGCCGCACCCCACTGGCGGCAGGACTGGCCAAGGCGCACGAGCTTCTCATACGCTATGGGCAACGCGAGCGCGACTCGCAGCCATTATTGGTGTTGCTCACCGACGGGCGTGCCAATGCGGGTATCGGAACGGGCGACCCGGTGACGGAAGGTCTACTGCAGGCTGGGGCGCTGCGTCAAGCCGGTGTACCATCTTTGGTGGTGGATACGGAGCACGGCGCGATGCGGCTCGGCCTTGCCCAGCGTCTGGCCGAGGCGCTGGGCGGGGTGTGCTTGCGCTTAGAGGAATTGGCGGCCAATACGTTGGCCAGAGCCGTCCGATTGTCGCTGGCGGGCGGATGATGGGTGCAACCAGCAGGATGGCGTCACGATTGCAGCTCCTGGGGTGACGGAAAGGGGACTTCGACCACCCGTGCCCGGCTGTCCGCCAACAGGCGATCGATCTCGGAGCGGAGCGTCGAAACAATGCCGTCGAGCGGCACGATACGCGTCTCATCCTGATCTCGGAATTTCAATTCGACGCCACCGGCTTTGAGCGAACGCGGTCCAATGGTAATGCGCAAGGGCAAACCGATGAGATCTGCATCGTTGAATTTCACCCCCGGCGTCGCATCCCGGTCATCGAGGAGCATCTCGATGCCTTGCGCCCAGGCGTCTTGGTAGAGCCGATCCGCTAGGTCCGCCACCTCTGGCGCCCGCTGCGTCATCGCCACACAGTGAACGTGATACGGTGCGATGCTGATGGGAAAGCAAATTCCCTTCTCGTCGTGATGTTCCTCCAGAACACAGGCGAGGGTGCGGCCACTGCCAATCCCATAACAGCCCAAGACGACGGGCTTTTCTGTGCCATCACGATCCAGATAC
>DASPGI010000059.1:0-2685 GCA_035620695.1 Alphaproteobacteria bacterium | reverse complement strand
ACCTCGGGCGATTGGTATGCGACCGCTGGCCATATGCTGTGGGTCGGCGACCGCACGCGCCAGCTCGACCACGCCCATATCGAATATCTCCGCGGCATCAAGAACCCGATCGGCGCCAAGATCGGGCCGTCTCTCGCGCCGGAGTCTCTGCTCACCCTGATCGACGTGCTCAATCCGCAGAACGAACCCGGCCGGCTGACGCTGATCTGCCGGTTCGGCGCCGACCAGGTCGCCAAGCATCTGCCGGGGCTGATCCGCGCGGTGAAGCGCGAGGGCAAGAGCGTGGTCTGGGCTTGCGATCCGATGCACGGCAACACCATCAAGGCGGGCAGCGGCTACAAGACCAGGCCGTTCGATCTGATCCTCAAGGAAGTCGAAAGCTTCTTCGACATCCATCGCGGCGAGGGTACGCATGCCGGCGGGATTCATGTGGAGATGACCGGCCAGAACGTCACCGAATGCGTCGGCGGCGCCAAGGCCTTGACCGATGCCGATCTGCACGACCGCTACCACACGCATTGCGATCCGAGGCTGAACGCCGATCAATCGCTCGAGCTTGCCTTCATCGTCGCCGAGCGGCTGAAGCGCGAGCGGGAAGGGCGGCCCGAGCCTGAAATCTCGATTGCCGCCGGCGAGTGACCTCGTCACGCCGCTCGCAACACCGTCCACAGGCTGAAATTCGTGGATGCCCGGCATTTCGGTCGAGCATGCGAGTCAACTATTTATGGTTTCGTTCTAAATTCCGCTCATGACGAAGGTGATCAAAGACAGTTTCAAGCTGGCCCTGGCACAGCTCAATCCCGTGGTCGGCGATATCGAGGGTAACGTGAAGCGTGCCCGCGAGGCGCGGGGGCGCGCGGCGGAGGCCGGCGCCGACTTGATCGCCTTCACGGAGCTCTACCTGACGGGCTACCCGATCGAGGATCTGGTGCTGAAGCCGGCCCTGCAGCGGGCGGCGCAAGAGGCGCTGGAAGCGCTTGCCCGCGATACCAAGGATGGCGGCCCGGGGATCCTCGTCGGTTTGCCGTTCGCGGATGGACTCTTCGTCTACAACGCCCAGGCTCTGTTGGATCAAGGCCGCATCGAGGCGCTACGCTTCAAGAACAACTTGCCGAATTACGGCGTATTCGACGAGAAGCGGGTCTTTGCGCCGGGCCCGCTGCCGGCGCCGATCGAGTTTCGCGGGCTCAAGCTCGGCGTCCCGGTCTGCGAGGATATCTGGAGCGAGGATGTCTGCCGGGCGCTCGCCGGATCGGGTGCGGAGTTGCTTATCGTGCCGAATGGCTCGCCTTATTGGATGGAGAAACAGGAGACGCGCTACGAGGTGGCGAGAGCTCGCGTGGCCGAGACGCATCTCCCGCTGGCTTATGTCAATCAGGTCGGCGGTCAGGACGAACTCGTCTTTGACGGCGCTTCGTTCGTGCTCAACGCGAACGGTCGGTTGGCGGTGCAGCTGCCGGCCTGGGAAGAGGCGCTCGGCGTTACGGAATGGCGTCGCGAGGGTGATGGCTGGCGCTGCTTGCCGGGTGAAATTGCCAAGCTTGAGGAGGGTGACGCCGCCAACTATCTCGCCTGCGTGATCGGCTTGCGCGACTACGTGGAGAAGAATGGCTTCCCCGGCGTGGTGCTCGGACTTTCGGGCGGTATCGACTCGGCGCTCTGCGCCGCGATGGCGGTCGATGCGCTCGGCGCCAAGCGTGTGCATGGAGTGATGCTGCCTTACGCCTACACCAGCAATGAGAGCCTGTCCGATGCGGCGGCGACTGCGGAGGCGCTGCATATCCGCTACGACATCATGCCGATCCACACCGCGGTCGAAGGCCTGACCGGGAGTCTGGAGAAAGTCTTCGCGGGCACCAAGCCGGACGCCACCGAAGAGAATCTGCAGTCGCGCGCGCGCGGCACGCTGCTCATGGCGCTGTCCAATAAATTCGGGCCGATCGTCATCACCACCGGCAACAAATCCGAGGTTTCGGTCGGCTATGCCACGCTCTATGGCGACATGAATGGCGGCTTCAACCCGATCAAGGATCTCTACAAGACGCAGGTCTATGCGCTGGCGCGCTATCGCAACCGCGCGCGGCCCAAAGGCTGCCTCGGGCCGGAGGGCATCGTCGTCCCGGAGAATGTGCTGACCAAGGCCCCGACCGCCGAATTGAAACCGGGCCAGCGCGATCAGGATACCTTGCCGCCATACGAGGTGCTGGACGATATTCTCAATTGCCTAGTCGAGCTGGAGATGCCGCTTGGCGAGATCGTCGCGCGCGGCCATGCGCCGGAACTGGTGAAGAAGGTCGAGCGCATGCTGTATCTCGCCGAGTATAAGCGCCGTCAGGCGGCGCCCGGGGTGAAGATCACCGCGAGGAATTTCGGCCGCGACCGGCGCTATCCGATCACCAACAAATTCCGCGAGAAGCTCTAGGCATGGCCGCGACGGTCAGATTTGCGCCGAGTCCGACCGGGCGGCTGCATGCGGGCAATATCCGCACGGCGCTGTTCAATTTTCTGTTCGCGCGGAAGACGGGCGGTGAGTTGATCCTGCGGCTCGACGACACCGACCGCGAGCGATCGACGGAGGAATTCGCCGAAGGCATCCGCGAGGACCTCGCATGGCTCGGGCTGGCGTGGGCAAACGAAGTGCGCCAGTCGGAGCGCTTTGCCCGCTATGAAGCGGCGATCGAACAG
>DASPGI010000058.1:0-26889 GCA_035620695.1 Alphaproteobacteria bacterium | reverse complement strand
CTTCTGAATATCGCCATGATCGCAGCCATGGTATTGGTGGTGCTGGCGTCTAGTCGCCCCGGCTTTACCCTGGCCTGGGCTGTCACGCTCGCAGGCATCGGCCAGTTCCTTTGGCTGAACATTGCCGCCGCACGGGCCGGCGGAGCGCTCCACCTTCCCGTGCGCCCCATGCTTACGCCCCAGATCAAGCGCCTTCTGAAGCTGATGATGCCGGGGCTGATCGGCTCGGGCGCCATGCAGATCAATCTCCTGATCGGAACCGTGATCGCCAGCCTCGCCCCGGGCGCGGTCTCCTACCTTTACTACGCCGACCGAATCTATCAGCTTCCCCTCGGAGTGATCGGCTCGGCCATCGGCGTGGTTCTGCTTCCGGAGATGACCCGGCGGCTGCGATCGGGCCAGGAAGCGGCCGCGAGCGAAAGTCTCAACCGTGCGATAGAGCTTGGCCTGCTCATCACCCTGCCGGCATCCGTGGCTCTGATCGCAATCCCGAGGGAGATCATCGCAACACTGTTCGAGCGCGGCGCCTTTCAGGCCGAGGCAACCCAAGCCACCGCCGGCGCCCTTGCCGGCTTCGCGCTCGGCCTTCCCGCCTTTGTTCTCGTCAAGGCTCTGGCGCCGGCATTCTATGCCCGGGAAGACACCGCGACCCCCTTTCGCTACGCCATTGCCGCGATGATCGCCAATACTCTGCTCAGCCTGGCCTTCTTTCCACTTCTGGGCTTCCTGGGAATCGCCTTTGCCACCTCGCTTGCCTCCTGGCTGAACCTGGGCCTGCTATGGGCGCGGCTGGCCCGCAGCGGATTCCTGCGGATCGATTCGAGGCTGCGCCGGCGTGGGCCGCGCCTTCTCCTGGTCAGCCTGGCCATGGGTGCGGCGCTGCTCCTTGCCGCCGCAGCGCTCGAGCAGGCGCTTGCCGGATCCCTGTTCTGGCGCGCCGCAACCCTGGGCCTCCTGGTCGGGGGCGGGGGCGCTTTCTATTTCGCTCTGGCGATCGCCAGCGGGGCGATCGAGCTTTCGGCCTTGCGCGCACTGACCCGGCGCGGCGCCTCGACACCTTGACGCCTCTGCCCCCAAGGGCAGATAACAGGCGCCAAGCAGCGGCAAGTCCCGCATTCTCCCGTCCCTTCCGCACCCCGCGTCATGAAACGAATCTTCTCAGGCGTTCAGCCGACCCAGAATGTGCATCTTGGCAACTATCTGGGCGCCATTCGGAACTGGGTGAAGCTGCAGGAGGATTTCGACTGCATATTCTGCATCGTCGATCTGCACGCGATCACCGTCTGGCAGGAGCCGGCCCAGCTCAAGGCGCAAACGCGCGAGGTGGCCGCGGCCTATCTGGCCGCCGGCATCGATCCCAAGCACTGCATCATCTTCAACCAGAGCCAGGTGCCGGCGCATGCCGAGCTGGCCTGGATCTTCAATTGCGTCGCCCGTCTCGGCTGGCTCAATCGCATGACCCAGTTCAAGGAGAAAGCGGGCAAGCACCGCGAGAATGCCTCGGTCGGGCTCTACGCCTATCCCAATCTGATGGCCGCCGACATTCTCGCCTACAAAGCCACGCATGTGCCGGTCGGCGAGGATCAGAAACAGCACCTGGAACTGGCCCGCGATATCGCGCAGAAGTTCAACAACGATTTCGGCGTGACCTATTTCCCGCTGCCCGAACCGTTGATTCTCGGCCCCGCAACGCGGGTGATGAGCCTGCGTGACGGGACCAGGAAGATGAGCAAATCGGATGAGAGCGACTATTCGCGCATCAACCTGACCGACGATGTGGATTCGATCCGGCTGAAGGTTCGAAAGGCCAAGACCGACCCCCATCCCCTTCCGGGTCCGGAGACGCTGAAGGACGCCGGCGCCGAGGAGGCTCGGCCCGAGGCGATGAACCTCCTCGGCATTTACGCCGCGCTCGCCGACCGCCCGCTCGAAGCGGTGCTGGAGGAGTTCGCCGGCGCCGAATTCTCCCGTTTCAAGGAGGTTTTGGCCGATCTCATGATCGCCACCATCGGCAAGATCGGCGCGGAGATGCGTCGCTTGGAGCGCACTCCGTCCGAAATCGACGCAGTGCTTGGACATGGGGTGGAGGCGGCCAGGGCGGCTTCGGAGCCGATCTTGCGGGAAGTCCACGACATCGTGGGTTTCCTCAGACCCTGAGACGCGGCTCGGCCGACCGGGAAAGGTGAGGCGATGCAGGACGATTATTTCCCGGAGCCCGTTCCGCCTTCGCGACGGCGCAGGCTGCGGCTGCCCCGGATGAGCCTGGGCCTTGCCGGCCTATGGACGGGCCGCGCCATCCTGGCACTCATCATCCTTGTTGCTCTCTACTATTCGATCGGGGCTCTGATCATCCACCGGATCGACGACGATCCGGCCTTCGCCGCGCCCGCCGAGCCGGCGGCCGGCAGCCGAGCCGTGGCGATCGCGGCGGCGCTGATAGGACGCGAGGTCGACGATCATCACTGGGTGGCGAACGATCCCTTCTTCTTGCCTGGGTCCGTGCTGGACAATATGCCGAACTACCAGCAGGGCATCATCGGGGCGCTGTCGCGCTTCGCCATCGAGATGACCGACCAGATCGGGCGGACCCGTGGCTCCAGCCAGGCAGACGCCGATCTCGACAAGGCCGCCGGTCTGTTGAAATATCCCGGCGACATCTGGCTCTTCGACTTCTCGACATCCTGGGCGCCCACCGCCTCTTCGGAGGCGCAGTATCGCGCCGCCCGCGCCGCCCTCATCTCCTACAATGACCGGCTCGCCCGCGGAGCGGCCGTGTTCGAGCGCCGGTCCGACAATCTGATGGCCACGCTGGAGCGCATCGCCGCCGATCTCGGTTCGCTCTCGGCAGTCATCGACCGCCACATCGAAGAGGAAGCGGGCTCGCCTCTGGACTTCAAGGCCGATGATATCTTCTACCGCGGCAAGGGACGGCTCTATGGCTACTATCTGCTGCTCCGCGAGCTCGGCGTGGATTTCGAGAAGGTGATCCTCGACCGGGATCTGGCGCAGGCCTGGACCCAGATGCTGAGCAGCTTCGAGGTCGCGGCCACGATGCAGCCTTGGGTCGTGCTCAATGGTGGGCCTTCTAGCCAGTTCGTGCCCAGCCACCTCGCCGCGCAAGGATTCTACCTGTTGCGCGCCCGCACTCAGTTACGGGAAGTTGCGAATATTCTGCTGAAATAGAAGTCAGAAGACAGAAGTCAGATGGCCATGCCCCGACCGAGCTCTGGACACCTTCCTTCTGATTTCTGTTTTCTGATTACTGACTTCTGACCCATGCAGATCTACCTGCCCATCGCCGAGATGTCTATCGATGTCCTCCTGCTCCTGGGGCTGGGGGGGCTCGTGGGATTTCTCTCAGGACTGTTCGGCGTGGGCGGCGGCTTTCTCATGACGCCGCTGCTGATCTTCGTAGGCGTACCGCCGGCGGTTGCGGTCGCTTCTCAGGCTAACCAGGTGATCGCCGCCTCGGTATCGGGTGTGCTGGCGCATTGGCGGCGTGGCAACGTCGACTTCAAGATGGGGCTCGTGCTGCTGGCAGGGGGCTTGATCGGTTCGCTGATCGGCGTCTGGCTCTACTCCGTGCTGCGCCGCATCGGGCAGATCGACCTGGTGATCGCGCTCACCTATGTATTCTTCCTGAGCAGCGTCGGCGGCCTGATGGCGGTGGAGAGCATCGGGGCCATGCTGCGCCAGCGGCGCCCCCAGACCTCTCGCCACAAGCTGCACCAGCATATCTGGATTCACGGACTGCCGCTCAAGATGCGCTTTCGCCGTTCGCGCCTTTACGTGAGCGCGCTCCTGCCCCTCGGGCTGGGTTTCGGTGTCGGGGTGCTGTCGGCTCTGATGGGCGTGGGCGGCGGCTTCATCATGGTTCCGGCGATGATCTATCTGCTCGGCATGCCGACCACGCTGGTGGTGGGCACCTCGCTGTTCCAGGTCATCTTCGTCGCGATCAATGTAAGCTTTCTGCAAGCCTGGCAGAACCAGACCGTCGATATCGTGCTCGCTTTTCTCCTCGTCCTGGGAGCGGTCATCGGCGCCGAGTTCGGCACCCGATTTGGCGCCAAGCTTCGGGGCGAGCAGCTGCGCGGCCTTCTGGCGCTTCTGGTGCTCGCGGTCGGAATCGCGCTCGCAACCCAGCTTGTCGTCCCGCCCGAGGATTTCTACTCGCTGACCATATCGCCAGGGAGCGGCGGATGAGGGCAAGCCTTCTCGTTCTTGCAGTGCTGGCCTGGGTCGCCAGCGTCGCCGGCGGGCGGATCGCGGTGGCGGCGAGCCTGGTCGCCGACCTGTCGGATCATCTGATCGCGATCACGACCGGTTTCACCGGGACCGATGTGCTGCTGTTCGGAGCCAAGGAAGGTCCCGGCGAGGTTGTGATGATCGTGCGCGGACCGATCGGCGCTATCTCCGTCCGAAAGAAATCGCGCATCGCCGGCATCTGGATGAATACCGACCGAGTGACCTTCTCGAACGTGCCGAGCTTCTACACGGTGGCGAGCAGCGCGCTCCTTGCGGATATCGCGCCACCCTCCGTACTTGCGCGCCACCAGATCGGGTTCGACCAGCTCAAGCTCCAAGCACCCCCGAACGTCGAGCCGGACCGTCTCAGAGACTTCCGCGCCGCGCTGATACGCCGTCAGCAGCGGGCGGGCTTGTTCATGCGCGAGGTCGGCGAAGTAAGCTTTCTCGGCAACACGCTCTTCCGCTCCACAGTCCACTTCCCGGCCAATGTCCCCGTCGGGGTCTATCTGGTCGAGGTCCTGCTGCTTCAGGACAGGAACGTGACAGGAGCGCAGACCACGCCCTTGATCATCAGCAAGGTCGGTTTCGGCGCCGAGCTGTTCGACTTCGCCCATCAACGGGCGGCGCTTTACGGCCTGATTGCGATCCTCATCGCGCTGGTGTCAGGATGGCTTCCGCACATCCTGCTCCGCAAAGCTTAAGAGGACAGGGATGACGTCCGCGCCTAGCCCCGCATCCGATCGTGTCTTCCTGGTGGTGGCCGATGATTCGGCCGAACTCGAAGTGGCGCTGCGCTACGCCTGCCGCCGCGCGCGCAAGACTCGCGGCCGGGTGGCTCTGCTGGCGGTTGTCGAGCCGGGCGACGACCAGCATTGGATGGCGGTGGGCGACCTGATGAAGGAGGAATCCCGCCAAGCGGCCGAGCAGATGCTGCAGAGGCTCGCCGAGCGGGTCAACGAATGGACCGGGACGATGCCGATCCTCTATGTTCGCGAGGGTGTTCGCGGGGACGAGTTGTTGAAGCTCATCGAGGAGGAGCCCTCGATCTCGATCCTGGTCCTGGGCGCCAATCCCGGACCGAAGGGCCCGGGCCCGCTGGTATCCATGCTGACCGGGAAAATGGTCGGCCGGCTCAGGGTCCCCGTGACCATCGTGCCGGGCAACCTCTCGCTCGAGGACGTCGACAAAGTCAGCTAGGTCAGTAACCGCGGGCATTCGGCGCGCAACAGGGCCCATTCGCGCCAGGAGCGAGGAATGCGTAAGACCAAGAAGCAGCCTAGGCATGGACGGGGAGTTCCCGAATCCGGTCCGGTGGCCGACACGGTGAAGACGACCACCTGCTATATGTGCGCCTGCCGTTGCGGCATCCGCGTGCATCTCACCGACGGGCGGTTGCGTTATATCGAGGGCAATCCTGATCATCCGGTCAATCGCGGCGTCCTCTGCGCCAAGGGGTCGGCCGGGATCATGCAACAGAATTCGCCGGCCAAGCTGTCGAAGCCCCTTTTGCGCATCGGCCCGCGCGGCAGCGGCCAGTTCAAGGAAATCACCTGGGAGGAGGCGCTGGCAACCGCCACCCAGTGGCTCTCCGCGGTCCGATGGCGCGACCCAAAGGGTCTGGCATTCTTCACCGGCCGCGACCAGAGCCAGGCGCTGACGGGCTGGTGGGCGAAGGAGTTCGGCACCCCGAACTACGCTGCCCATGGCGGGTTCTGCTCCGTCAATATGGCGGCGGCCGGTCAGTACACGCTCGGTGGTTCGTTCTGGGAGTTCGGCGAGCCCGATTGGGATCATGCCAGATATCTGATGATGCTGGGCGTCGCCGAGGATCACGATTCCAACCCGATCAAGATCGGCCTTGGAAAGATGAAGGCGCGCGGCGCCAAGATCGTCTCCGTCAATCCGGTGAAAACGGGCTATTCCGCCATCGCCGATGAATGGATCGGCATCCGCCCCGGCACGGACGGGCTTTTCATCCTCAGCCTTGTCCATGAGTTGCTGCGCGCCGATTGCATCGACTTCGACTATCTTGTGCGCGCGACTAATGCGCCCTGGCTGGTGGTCGATGAGCCGGGGAGTGCTGGCCATGGCCTCGTCGTCCGAGATTCCAGCGGTGCGCCGTTATGCTGGGACGCGCGCGTCGAGCGCCCGACCTCGGCGCTCGATCCGCGCGCGCGGCCCCGTCTGGTCGGAAGATTCACTCAATCAGACGGGACGCCGGTGCGGCCGGTCTTCTCGTTGCTGGCCGAGCGCTATCTGGACCCCGCCTATGCGCCCGAGGCGATCGGCCCCAGGGTCGGAATAGCACCGGCGGTGATCAGACGCCTGGCCGCAGAGCTTGCGCGGGCCGCATTCGAGGCGCCGATCGAGATCCCTCAGCCCTGGACCGATTGGACCGGCCGACATCATGAGAGCATGATCGGCAGACCGGTCGCTTTTCATGCGATGCGCGGCCTCTCCGCCCACTCCAACGGCTTTCAGACCTGCCGTGCGCTGCATCTCCTGCAGGGTCTTCTGGGCGCGATCGATGCGCCGGGAAGCTGGAATTACAAATCGCCCTGTCCGCGGCCGATCCCGCCGGATCGACCGCCCTCAGGGGCCTTGCACGAGATCCGTCCAGGCGCGGGCCTGCCCGATATGCCGCTGGGCTTTCCACAAGGTCCGGAGGACCTGTTGATCGATGCTGACGGACAGGCGCTGCGCATCGACAAGGCATTTTCCTGGGAAGCGCCCTTGGCCGTGCACGGCCTTCTGCACATGGTGATCCGCAACGCCCATGCCGGCGATCCTTATCCGATCGACACCCTGATGCTGTACATGGCGAACATGGGCTGGAATTCGGCGATGAACCTTCCGGCCACGCTCGCCATGCTCGCCGACCTCGATCCCGAGAGCCGCACCTACCGCATCCCTCGCATCATCTATTCCGACGCCTTCTGGTCGGAGACGGTGGCCTATGCCGATCTCGTGCTTCCGGACACGACATATCTCGAGCGCTGGGATTGCATGTCGCTGCTCGACCGCCCGATCGGCTCGGCCGAGGGGCCGGCCGACGCCATCCGCCAGCCGGTCTTGGAACCCGACCGCGATGTACGGCCATTCCAGGACGTGCTGCTGGAGCTGGGCCATCGGCTTGGCCTTGAGGGAATGGCCACACCGGAGGGAAGCCCTCGCTATCCCGGCGGTTATGCCGACTACATCGTCCATCATGAACGCAAGCCCGGTATCGGATCGCTTGCCGGCTGGCGCGGGCAGGAGGCAGAGCGTCAGGGAACCGGCGCGCCCAACCCCGACCAGCTCATGCGCTATATCGCCAATGGCTGCTTCTGGCAGGAGCGCCTCACGCCCGAGCGCCGCTATTTCCGCAACATCAATCGGGGATATCTCGACTGGGCCGTCGAGTTGGGCCTGATCGGCGAGGCCGAGCCGATCTTCATCCAGCTCTATTGCGAGCCACTTCAGCGTCTGCGTCTAGCCGCCGAGGGGCATGGGAGCATCCGGCCGCCGGCGGAGTTGCGTCCGCGCCTCGTCGAGAGCCTGGATCCGCTGCCGCTCTGGTACGAACCCTATGAGCAGCGCATGAGCGAGCCCGGCCGGTTTCCGCTCTTCGCAGTCACGCAGCGCCCGATGGCCATGTATCACTCCTGGGGCTCGCAGAATGCCTGGCTGCGGCAGATCCTCGGCTCGAACCGGCTTTACATCAATCGCGCGACCGCCGAACGCTTCCAGCTTGGCGCCGACGATTGGGTGTGGATCGAGAGCCCCTGGGGTCGCGTGAAAGCGCAACTGCAACTCATGGAAGGGGTCAACGAAAGCACGGTCTGGACCTGGAACGCAGTCGGCAAGCGCGCCGGCGCCTGGAACCTGGACCCGGCCGCGCCGGAAGCGACGCGCGGCTTTCTTCTCAACCATCTGATCACCGAGCTGTTGCCGGGAACCGCGGCGCGGGCGGCGATGGCGAATGTCGATCCGATCACCGGCCAGGCGGCCTGGTACGATCTCAAGGTTTCGCTTACCAAGGCCGCGCCGGAGGAAGCCGGAGTGACGGAGCCCCGACTGGCGGCGCTGGACTATGGCTTGCCGCGCCCGCCGCGCATCTTGCGGACAGGCGGCTGGTTCCGCGAGCGGCGCGAAGCGGGAGAATGGCCATGACGAGCCTGCCGCCACCTGGGGCGGTGAAGCTTGGCCTTGTCATCGACCTCGACACCTGCGTCGGCTGCCAGGCTTGCGCGGTCGCCTGCAAGCAATGGAACGCCGGCGGCGTTGCCGCGCCGCTCCCCGATCACGACCCTTACGGCGCCCAGCCGCTGGGCCTCTGGTTCAACCGCGTGCATGGCTACGAGGCTGGTGAAGGTCGGCGCGCGCGCACCGTTTATTTCCCCCGCTCCTGCCTGCATTGCGAGGAGCCGGCCTGCGTTACAGTCTGTCCGACCGGCGCTTCCTACAAGCGCGCGGAGGACGGCATCGTGCTTGTGGACGAAAGTCTTTGCATCGGCTGCAAGCTGTGCTCCTGGGCCTGCCCTTACGGCGCCCGCGAATATGATTTCGATTCGGGGGTGATGAAGAAATGCACGCTCTGCATCGACCGCATTTACAACGATGCAGTCGACGAGCGCTCGCGCCTGCCGGCCTGCGTCGCGGTCTGCCCGACCGGCGCCCGGCATTTCGGCGATCTCGGCGATCCGGGTTCGAGGGTGTCTCAATTGGTCGCCGAGCGGGGCGGCGTTGAACTCATGCCCGAGCTTGGCATGAAGCCGATCAACCGCTATCTGCCGCCGCGGCCCGCGCGCATGGGCGAGGATGCCGGCAATCCCGCCGAGCTGGCGCCCGTCGTTCCCGCCGACCCTGAGCGCGGCCTTCTTCACTGGATCGACCGGGTGCTTTCCAGATGACAGAAGTCAGAAGTCAGAAGACAGAAGTCAGAAGACAGAAGTCAGAAATACGCCGGCGGAGAAATATTCCCTGCTTTCTGACTTCTGACTTCTGACTTCTGGCTCCTGATATGCATCCGGCCTTTTCGGTCATCTTGTTCACGGTCGCCTCCGGCGCCGGCTTTGGAATGCTGGCGCTCCTCGGGATCGTGGCCGCATTGGCGCCAGCGCCGCCACCCGTTCCAGTGGTGCTGAGCGAATTCGTACTGGCCTTCGGGTTGACGACCTTCGGCCTCGCGGCTTCGACCTTTCATCTCGGGCATCCCGAGCGTGCCTGGCGCGCCTTCGGCCAGTGGCGTTCCTCCTGGCTGTCGCGCGAGGGACTGCTTGCCGTCGCCACCTATCCCGCGGCGTTGGCTTTGGCCGCCGGTTGGCTTGGCTTGCTCTCGCCCCTCGGCGTGAGGATCGCCGGCGTGGCGACGGCGCTTCTGGCGCTCGCGACCCTGGTTTCCACGGGAATGATCTATGCCAGCCTCAAGGCCATCCCGCGCTGGTCCAACCGCTGGACCGTGCCGGGCTATCTCGTGTTGGGAGCGATGAGCGGAGCGCTTCTGCTGCACGCCTTCGCACGCATATCCGCCACCCTCTCGATCGAGCCAGCCGGCCTCGCAGGCTTCGGCTGGATCGTGCTGCTGTTGCTGGTGCTGGCGCTTGCGGTCAAGCTCGCCTATTGGTGGAGCATCGATCACGCGGCCCCTCGCGCCACCATCGAAACCGCAACCGGTCTCGTCGGCCGGGGTCCGGTGCGGCAGTTCGAGGCGCCGCACACGGCCGAGAATTACGTCATGCAGGAGATGGGCTATCGCATCGCGCGCAAACACGCGAAGAAGCTGCGACGCGTCGCGCTCGCTTTCGGCTTCGTGTTGCCGGCGCTTCTGGTGGTGGGCTCGCTATTGCTGCCGGGAGCCATCGGCGCGGCGATGCTCGCGGTACTCGCTGCTGTTCTGGCGCTGGTCGGGCTCCTCGTCGAGCGCTGGCTGTTCTTCGCCGAGGCGAAGCATGTGGTGACGCTCTACTACGGAGCCGCAGCGGTGTAGGTGGCGTCTCCTGAGGGGGACTTGCATTGAACCGGGTAGGCAGCTCAGTGCCCGCCGCCGCCACCACCGCCGCCGCCTCCGCCCTCACCCGGAGCACGAACCTTCTTCTTGTTGCGCTCACGCTTCCACTCAGCCTGCTTTTTCGTTTCCTGTTCGTCAAACGCCGGGTCCACGTCAAGCTCATCTTCGTAATCTTCGTAGCTTTCGAACCTGCCGGTGGGGTGCACGACCTCGTAGTAATAGTCCTTCCATGCCTGCCGCTCCGCCAGGCGCTCCTTCTCTCGCCGCTCATTCTGCAGTCTCTCATACTCCTCCAGTTTCGCTTCGTATGGATCCTGCTCGCCGAATATCGTGTAGGCGGTACAGTGGCTTGCTTGCAGCAGGAGCCCAAGACAGACAATTCCGACCGCTTTGACGACGAGCTTCATCGGGCACCCCCTCATTGCCGAGTGACAGTCCATCCATCGACGTTTCATTTCTCAGCCGTCGCCAGATTGTTCTGATTGCTTGCTGTCAAACTGTCTTGATACGCATAGAGTATGCCAACATCTACGAAACATAAAAGAAATGATCAGATTTCTTTTAAGCCTTGCTGTGTAACAAAACGAACAAAAGTGGGAATCGGTACGAGAACAAACCCGTGACCGGCAAGTGCATGCCTTGAACCGGGATGGGCCATCGCATCGCGCGCAAACACGCGAAGAAGCTGCGACGCATTGCGCTTGCTCTTGGTTTCGAGTTGCCGGCGCTCTCGGTGGCGGGCTCGCTAGTGCCGCCGGGGGCGATCGGCGCAACAATTTCGGCGTCATCGCGAAGTCGCAGGTCACCCCCACCCGGCGCTCCGCGCCGACCTCCCCCACCGAGGGGGAGGTGAAATTATCGTGTCGCGGCAATGACTTGCCTCCCCCATTGAGGAGGAGACCGCGAGCGAGACGCGAGCGGGGGGGTCGTGGGAGAGCACGCTTCCGATCACAGTTGAACGGAACGTGCTCTCAACCCCGCTTCAGCCGATGGACAAATGGCTGTGGTCGAACAGCACGGCGTAGATCGAGCGGTCCCGGTCGATCTCATGCGTTCCACGGCGGAACAGGTGGAGATCCCGCCACGAGCCGGAGACGGCGTAGTGGATGCCGTCCGGGTGCAAGCTGATGCCCCGAGGATAGCGCAAGCCCAGGCGGTCGGTGTGAATGATCCGCTTGACGCGACCATCCTCGCCGGCGAAGACGCCGATCGTGTGCGAGGAGGTGAAGGTGACGATCATCTCGTCCGCCCTGGGGTCATAGACCAAGCTCTGGCCATGGCGAGCCAAGAGCGGGTCGCGGGGCATGGTGGTGCCCGCCTGCCATGGCCCGAACGTGGCGTCGAAGTGGACCACCGCCCCCGGCAGGTAGGTGCCCTCGTCGAAGCTCGAGGAGTCCACCTCATAGACCTCGGCCCGCTCGGCCAGCAGCTCTTCCTCCTCCTCGAGCGAGCCGCGCCGGACCAAGAGCGCCGAGAGCCGATCGCGCGCTCCGGCGGCCAGGTGCCGCAGCTCGGCCGTGGCGTCGGGCGGGGTCAGCTTCTCGACGAGCCTGCCAGTGCCTAGCTCGATTATGCTCATGCAGGGCTCGACAATGTGCGGGCGCCAGCCGTCCGGAGCAACGAAGCTGCCATAATTGGCCACGGCGACGTGCTTGCCGTCGGGGAGCAGGGCGATGTCGTGCGGCGACATGCCGTGGGCGCTGAAGACCTCGATCACGCGCAACGTCTCGGCATCGCGAATGCTGACCTGACCGTAGTGATCGATCGGATTACCGGAATATCGGTCGCGGCGCCGGCGCTCCGTCACCAGCACCTGGCGGCCGTCCGCGGTGAACGCCGCATGGCCGCCGCCGACGAATCCCTCGCGCGCGAATCCGCTAACCGCAACAAGCTCCAGGCTGGTCGGATCGAAGCCGAGCAGCGTATCCCCGTGGATGCTGTTCCAGACGGCGAGGCCGCCACCCGGACGCACCGCTATCGCGTGACCCTTGATCGGCATCAGCGCACGCCGCACCGACCCATCGGCCTCGTCGATCCGAGTAACCATGGTGCCGGTGTCGTCGAAGCCGGGCGGAAAGCGCTTTCGAAATTCCGGTGAATCGCTGAGCGGCCGGCCTCGGTAATGCGCCTGATCAGGCCGGTAGCCGGGCACCAGATAAAGGGCGTGGCGGCCGGCTGCCGCGGCGTTGCGCACCCATCCGCCATCGGATGGAGCGGCGCCGGCGACGATCAGGCCCGCCGTTCCGGCGAGAAACCGACGCCTGTGCATGACCGCCGCCGCAAACCGATCAGCCTAAACTAGCGAAGGGTCGCGACCACGGTTCGATGACGGACCGGCGGAGGAAACCTCCGCTTCCCGCACGGGCTGCGACGCTGCGGCTCATCATCCATCGCCGCCGGCCCCGCCACCGCCGCCTGCCCCGCCACCGCCGCCTTCTCCCGGGGCCTTCTTCTCAGCAGCTTTCTTCTCAGCACGTTTTTTCTCCCAGGCTTTCTGCTTGGCTTCTTCCGCCGCTCGGAACGCCGGGTCTTTCTTTTTCGCGTCGCGGTACGCCTCCAGGCTGGGGAATCTTCCCGTGCCGAGTATCTCCTTGTCGTAGTATTTCTCCTCCGCTTCGTGCTCCGCCGGGGTCTTGTACCCTTTATCGCGCCGCCACTTCTCCTTCCTCTTTGCGTCTTCGGCTCGAAACGCCGGATCCAGGTCCAGTTCCTCCTCGTATTCGTCGTAATCCTCGAATTCTCCAGGCCAGACCTCGTGGATGTAAGCGCGTTCTTCTGCCTCTTGTTGCAACCGCGCCTCCCGAAACGCCTTATCCCGCTTCTCTTGCTCCTCCTTCTCCTTCTGCTCCTGAGCTTCGATCTCCTCGGGAGTGACAGGGTTGCCGGTAAGGGTGCTGATCACCGCCTCCCCCTCGGTGGTCGTGCATGCTTTTCCCTGCAGCAGCAGCCCGGTCAGAACCACCGCAACCAGTTTGACGGCGCGCTCCATGTGACATCCCCCCTCGTCCGGAAGCCAACGGGCGACAGCCCCCGGTTGTCGCGTTCGGACGATTATTGCTTAAATCTTGTATCAGATGGTCTTCTAATGGTCAATAAAAAGACCGGAGATGAGACATAAAGTATGAACAGAGGCCTCGGCTTATGCCGCGCTCGCCGCTTTCAACACGGCTTGCCCAAGCGGCACTGTCGGGCCTCGGGGTTTGGTCGCTCTTCAAAAACGGGGCCAGGGCCCGGAGCACCAGGGGTCCGGTTCAGCAGACAGGCCGGTCCTCGATCAAGGCCGCAAGCAGCCCCTCGCGGATCTGCGCGAGGCGCGCCTGATTATCGATCTTCAGCCCGAACTGGTCCTTCACATAGAACACGTCCACCGCGCTGACCCCGAAGGTCGAGATCTTGGCGGTGGAGATCTGGAGGTTCTGAGCGGTGAGGGCGCTGGTCACCAGATAAAGAAAGCCCGGCCGGTCGCGCCCCGTGACCTCGATCACGGTATGGGTGGCGCTGGCCCTATTGTCGACGAGAACGCGCGGCACCACCGACATGGCGCGGGTGCGGCTGGGCAGGCGGGCCGGCAGGCGCTTCAGCTCCTGCTCGGGCCGCACGCCCCCGGCAAGGACGCGCTCGACATTGGCGCTGAGCTTGGCGAGCCGATCGGGACGGTCGAACGGCCCGCCCTCGGCCGTTTGAATGGTGAAGGTGTCGAGCGCCAGCTTGTTGGTGAGCGTGAATATCCGCGCATCGACGATGTCCGCGCCGGAAAGCGCCAGCGCGCCCGCCAGTCGCGCGAAGAGGCCAGGCTGGTCGGTTGCGATAATGGTGATCTCGGTCACCGCCCGCGCCGGATCGACCCTGCTCTCGATCAGAAGCGGTGCTGCGCTTGCCTCGGCCTCTCGCACCAGGCCCGCATGGCGGGCTTGTGTCCGCGCGTCGAAGCCGAGCCAATATGACGCCGGCGCCCGCGCGGCATGGGCCTGGAACTCCTCCTCCCCCCAATCAGAAAGCAGCGCACGCAAGGCCGCCTGCGCGGCCTTGACCCGTGCCTCGCGGCCTTCGGTGATCAGGCCGCCGGAGAGCCGCTCCTCCGTGCGATAGTAAAGCTCGCGCAAGAGCGTCGCCTTCCACCCGTTCCAGGT
Organism: Alphaproteobacteria bacterium; assembly: GCA_035620695.1. GTDB lineage: Bacteria > Pseudomonadota > Alphaproteobacteria > JAREAF01 > JAREAF01 > JAREAF01. Next base: position 12,522 of record DASPGI010000058.1, on the reverse strand, counting down.
CTTCGGCCCCACTGCCCGGATGTCGGCTGCTGTGAGCACCAGCAAGAGGCGCAGCCGCTCGATCGATTGCACCGCCGTCGCGAAGCCTTCGATGGTGGAGAGATCGTCAATGTCGCGCTTGAAGGCAGTATTGCTCATCAGAAGATGGTGGCGCACCAGCCAGGCGACGGTTTCGCTCTCATCGGCCGCCAATCCCAGACGCGGGCAGAGTTTGAGGGCGATCTCCGCGCCAAGCTCGGAGTGATCGCCGCCGCGCCCCTTGGCGATGTCGTGCAGCAGCACGGCGAGATAAAGCACGCGCCGCGAGAGCACCTTGTGGACGACGGCGCTCGCCACCGGCAGCTCGTCGCGAAGGGCGCCGGATTCGATCCGGCTCAGCATCCCGATGGCGCGGATCGTGTGCTCATCGACCGTGTAGGAGTGGTACATGTCATACTGCATCTGGGCGACGACACGGCCGAAATCGGGAATGAAACGGCCAAAGACGCCAGCCTCGTTGAGACGGCGCAAGGTCGTCTCGGGATCTTCGGGCGCGGTCAGCATCTCGAGAAACAATCGGTTCGCCTCGGGATCGGCGGTCAACGCCTTGACCTGCTTCAGATGGCGCGTGACCGCTTGCAGCGCGCCCGGATGGATGTCGAGCTTGTGCCGCTGCGCCAGTCGGAACAGCTTGAAGATCAGGATCGGCTGCGTGGCGAAGGCCGATGGATCGGCAACACCAATCCGGCCGCCGGCGACGACGAATTCATCGAGATGCCGACGCAGCCAGGCGAAGCCGCCCAGGAATGCCGGGCGTCGCCGCTGCGCGGCCTCGAGCGCGGCGCAGAAGATGCGGGTGAGGTCGCCCACCCTCTTGGCGATGAGAAAATAGTGCTTCATCACGCGCTCGACACCGCGCGTTCCGGCATGGTCGGTGTAGCCCATGCGGCGGCCTATCTCGGGCTGCAGGTCGAAGGTCAAGCGGTCTTCCGCCCGACCGGCGACCGCATGCAGATGACAGCGCAGGGTTAGAAGAAACAGGCGGGCCTTCTCGAAGCCCGCGACCTCGGCCCGGGTCAGCACCCCCTGCTCCACCAGTGCCGCCGTGTCCTCGACGCGGTAGAGATACTTGGCGATCCAGTAGAGTGTTTGCAGATCGCGCAAGCCCCCTTTGCCGTCCTTGATGTTGGGCTCCAGCACATAGCGGGAATCGCCCATGCGCCGGTGGCGCTCGTTGCGTTCGGCAAGCTTGGCCTCGACGAAGCCGATCGGATCCTCGCCCTGAATCTCGGCCGTGTAGCGACGCTGCAGTTCCCCGAACAGCGCCTCGTCTCCCCAGATGTAGCGGGCTTCGAGTAGGTTGGTTCGGATGGTCCAGTCGGCTCTGGCGTGGCGGATGCATTCCTCGACCGAGCGCGTGGCATGGCCGACCTTGAAGCCGAGGTCCCAGAGAAAATAAAGGATGGTCTCGACCACCTGCTCGCCCGATGGCGTGATCTTGTAGGGGAGCAGAAACAAGAGATCGATATCGGAGAACGGAGCGAGTTCGCGCCGCCCGTAGCCGCCGGTCGCAACCAGCGCCAGCCTCTCGGCGGCGCTCGGATTGGCCAAGCGCACCAGCCGCCGTAGCGTGAAATCATAGAGCACGCGCAAGAGCTGATCGGTGAAATATGTGCGGGCAAGACCGTAGGAAACCCCGGTTTCGCCAGAACGAAGACGGCGCATGAGCTCCGCCTCGCCCGCGGCCACCGCCTCCTTCAATGGCACCAGCGCCGCGGCGCGCAGCTCGGAGGTGGCCGCAGCGCCCCGTGCCTCGGCCAGACGGTCGAGCGCTTCCATCAGCGGCTTGCGCGCAATGATTGCTCGCGGATTGCTCAACAGGGTCATGATCTTGCGCCGTCTCCCCGACGCTCGTCGATGAGACGAGATGAATTGTAACCTCCGATTTTCCGCTGCATCATAGCGCGCATGAGGAACCTTGTGATTGCATGTCTCGGCTTGGCCGCCTTGGCGGCCTGCGCGAGCGAGGATGGGCGCGACGCCGCGGCGCAAAGCATTTACGAGGCCAGCTTCGCGCCCGAGGCGCCGGATCTTTTGATCGTGGAAGTGCGCGAGGACGAGCCCGTGCGCGGCGCCCGCCTCGTCGCCCCCGACGGCAGCTTCCAGGAGGCTCATGCCATCGACACCGAGGGCGGCCGGCGTGACGGAGGAGGCGGAGCGATCTTTCCCTCTGTGGGCGTGGGGGTCGGCGGGGGCAGCAATTCCGGGGTCTCGACCGGCGTCGGCATCGGCTTTCCGATCTTTGGCGTAGGCGGGGGTAACAGCCGCAGCGAGTACAAATCGACCGCTAGAATTCGTGTCGCCGATCCCGCGGCCTATCGCGCTGATTGGCAAAAATATGAGCTGCGTTTGACGCTGGGGGATGGTGGGGCCGCCCACGAGGTGGTGATCGCCGCCCCCGAGCCGCCGGCGCCCTGATAACCTTACCTTTGCTGGCCGGCTTGGCCAGCGCCGCTGCGGCCGGAGAGGTTACACGTAAACCGCCAAGACCCGCATAACCGGGGCCAAGCTCAACCTGCCCGCTAAGGGTTCCGCAGCAGTCTTTTGAGCCTGTACAGCGCCTCCAACGCCTCCTTCGGCGTCAACTCGTCGGGGTTGAGCCCGGCGAGCACCGCCTCGAGCGCCGAGGGCTCCACGGGCGTCGCGGCCCTCGCCGCCATGCTGAACAGCGGCAGATCGTCGGCAAGGCGCGCCAATGCGCCCGCCTGGTCGCCCCTTTCGAGCAGATCCAGCACCGCCTCGGCCCGCGCGATCACGGATGCCGGCAAGCCGGCAAGCTTGGCCACATGGATGCCATAGGAACGGTCCGCCGCTCCCGGCGCCACCTCATGAAGGAATACGATGCCGCCCTGCCATTCCTTGATGCGCATGGTGTGCGGCTTCAAGGCCGGCAGCTTGGCGGCGAGCAGGGTCAGCTCGTGATAGTGCGTTGCGAAAAGCGCACGCGCGCGATTGACCTCGTGCAGATGCTCCAGGCAGGCCCAGGCGATGGAAAGCCCGTCGAATGTGGCGGTGCCGCGGCCGATCTCGTCCAGTATCACAAAAGACCGCGCTCCCGCCTGATTGAGGATGGCGGCGGTTTCGACCATCTCGACCATGAAGGTCGAGCGGCCGCGGGCAAGATCATCGGCGGCGCCGACACGGCTGAAAAGACGGTCGACCACGCCGATATGCGCCGCGGCGGCCGGCACGAAGCTGCCCGTCTGCGCCAAAATGGCAATCAGCGCGTTCTGCCTCAAGAAGGTGCTCTTGCCAGCCATGTTGGGCCCGGTCAGGAGCCAGAGCCGCCGATCTTCCGCCAAGTCGCAGTCGTTGGGCGCGAACGGCCCCGAGCCCGTGGCCTCAAGTGCCGTCTCGACCACCGGATGGCGACCGCCTTCGACATGGAAGGCAAGGCTGCGATCGACCAGCGGCCGGCTCCAGCGCCGCTCGACCGCGAGCTCAGCCAGCCCCGCCGCCAGGTCGAGCGCCGCCAGCGCCTCGGCGGCCGCGGCGATGGCACCGGCGCGCCCGATCACTTCCGAGGCCAGCGCCTCGAAGAGCGCCAGCTCCACCGCCAACGCCTTGTCCGCCGCGGTCAGGATCTTTGATTCCAGCTCCGACAGTTCGAGCGTGGTGAAGCGCACCGCGCCGGCCAGCGTCTGGCGATGGATGAAGCGGTGTCCGACGCCGATCGGGAATTTGTCGGCGTGGGCCGGCGTGACCTCGACATAATAGCCGAGCACGTTGTTGTGCCGGACCTTCAGCGAAGCCACGCCCGTCTCGGCCCGATATGCGGCTTCGAGATTGAGGATGTGCCGCCGGCTTTCGTCGCGCAAGAGCCTGAGCTCGTCCAGTTCGGGGGCCACCCCCTTGGCGATGAAGCCGCCGTCACGCGCCTGGAGCGGCAACTCCGTGGCGAGCGAAGCCGCAAGACGCTCGATCAGGACCTCGTGATGCTCCAGGGCGCGCATCGCCGCAAGGATCGGCTCGGGCGGGCCGGCCAGCCCGTCGGCGACAAGCGTGCGGCGGATGGCCAGCGCTGCCTCCAGCCCGTCGCGGATCGCCGCAAGATCGCGCGGTCCGCCGCGAGCGAGGGTGAGCCGGGTCAACGCACGGCCGATATCCGGCGCTGAACTCAACCGCTCGCGGACCGCCTGGCGCAGCCGCTCGGCCTCCGCGAAGAACTGCACGGCATCGAGGCGATGCCCGATCTCCTCGGGGTCGGTGAGCGGTGCCGCGATCCGCGCGGCCAGCAGCCTAGCGCCCGCTCCGGTCAACGTTCGGTCGATGGCTGCCAGAAGACAGCCGCGCCGCTCGCCCGACAAACTCTCCACCAGCTCCAGATTGCGGCGCGTCGCCGCGTCGATTTCCAGGACCGATCCTTGATTAAACCGTCGCGGGGGCGCGATGCGCGGCAGGCGACCTTTCTGGGTCAGCTCGATATAGTCGAGCAATGCGCCCATTGCCGCCCATTCCGGACGGCCGAACGCGCCGAAACCGTCGAGGGCGGCGACACCATAGAATTTCTCCAGCCGCAGCCGCCCGTTTTCGCTGTCGAAGCGGCTTCCAGGCAAAGGCGTGAGGCGTTCTTTCCAGTCCGCCCAGGTCTCGTAAAGGCCCTCGCGCTGGAGCAGCCGATCGGGCAGAAGCAACTCTCGAGGATCGAGCCGCGCCAGAGCCCCGGCAAGGCGCGCCGGCTCAACCGGCTCGACGAAGAACTCCCCGGTCGACATGTCGAGCCAGGCCAGCCCCAGGGCGCCGCCGACATCAGTCAACGCCGCCAGATAGTTCGCCCGCCTGGTGTCGAGGAGTTGGTCCTCGGTCAAGGTGCCCGGGGTCAACACCCGCACCACCGCCCGGCGGACCAAGGTCTTTCCGCCGCGCTTCTTGGCGACGGCCGCATCCTCCACCTGATCGCAAAGCGCGACCTTGTATCCCTGGCGGATGAGACGCGCGAGATAGACCTCGTGACTGTGAACGGGGACCCCGCACATCGGCACCTCAACGCCGTCATGCTTGCCGCGCTGGGTCAGCGCAATGTCGAGCGCCTTAGCGGCGGCGACGGCGTCCTCGAAGAACAGCTCGAAAAAGTCCCCCATTCGGTAGAAGAGGAGGCAGTCGGGATGGGCGCGCTTGACGTCGAGATACTGCGCCATCATCGGCGTCGCCGCCGCGGCGATTTCGGCACTGCGCAGGCTGCTATCCGGCAAAAGCGGCCCCTCCTCCGCGGGTCTCCGGCTCGATCTGTCCTTGAGGCGTTCGAGGAACCATGAGCCTAGCATGGGCCGCCACCAGATCGGGAGATCCGGGCGCGGAGACTTGCGCGCCGACGCCTGACCGCGATATGGGCAAGCTTGCATCTGCTTGGCAGGCGAGGGGCCGATTCCAACATCGGCGCGAAGGACGGAAAACCGCATGGCCCATGACTGGATGCCCGCCGCGCGCAGCCTGGTTCTGACCGCGGTGCTGACCGCCCCGGCCGCGGCGGTGCTTCTTGCACTGGCTGCAGGGGGCGCCCTTAACCCCTGGCTTGCCGGCGCGGGCGCGCTGGCCGTCTTCCTCGGGCTTGTTCTGCCTGTGGGCAGGCACTTGCGTCATCTCCGCAGCCTTTGCGACCGGCTGCTCCAAGGTCCGGCCTCGGGCGAGCTGCCGAAATTCCCCCTCGTTCCCGAATTGGACCGAGCGGTCCTCGATGCCGAATCACGCTGGCAGATACGTCAGGGGGAGCTGGAGGCGGCCCTTGCCGGCGCCGAGGCGCTCTTCGCAAGCCTGCCCGATCCGGTCCTGATGCTGGATGGAGAGCAGCGGATCGTGCGCGCCAACCCGGCGGCCGAGGCGCTGCTTCAAGAACCGCTCCGGGGCCGGACCCTTTCAGGATTGTTGCGTCATCCGCTACTTCTCGCGGCCGTGGACGCGGCATTGGCGGACGGAACTGGCCGCAAGGTCGAGATGGCGCTACCCGTACCGGTAGAGCATCAGCTCATCGCGCATATCGAGCCGGTCCCTCGCGGCCTTCCTGAAACCAGCGGGGCGATTCTCGTGCTGCACGACATTACCGCCCTGAAGCGAGCCGATCAGATGCGTGCCGATTTCATCGCAAACGCCAGCCATGAGCTGCGCACGCCGCTATCTACTCTGATCGGCTTCCTGGAGACGCTGGTCGGCCCCGCGCGCCAGGACGCAGACGCAAGTGCGCGCTTTCTGCCCATCATGCTCGAGCAAGCGCGGCGCATGGCGCGCCTGGTCTCGGATCTTTTGTCGCTGTCTCAGATCGAGCTGCATGAGCATACCGCGCCGACCGGGCGGGTGGACCTCGCCTCCGTTCTCCACGGCGTCGCCAATGCGCTCGAGATCAAGGCGAAGGACCGGGGCATGGCGATCCGTATTGAGGCGGGTTCGCTCCCCCCGGTCCTTGGCGATGCCGACGAGTTGGCGCAAGTTTTCCAGAACCTGATCGACAACGCCGTCAAATATGGCGCGCGCGATACCGAGGTGCGCGTGGTGGCAGGACCGGCGGAAGCCGCCTCCCCAAAGGCGCCGCGCAGGCTGGCGCAGGGCCTCGCCGTGTCGGTCATCGATCGGGGCGAAGGCATCCCGCGCGAGCATCTGCCGCGATTGACCGAGCGTTTCTATCGGGTCGACAGCGCTCGTTCGCGCGAACTCGGCGGCACCGGCCTCGGCCTTGCGATCGTGAAGCACATCGTCAATCGCCATCGTGGCCATCTGGAGATCGAGAGCGCTCCCGGCGAAGGCAGCCGCTTCACGGTCTATCTCAGATCCGCTCCGGAGCGGAGCCAGACTGCGGCAGCATCAAATTAGAGCGTGTTTCCACAGGGTGATGCATGGTCCATCTCAGGGGCGGCGATGGGCACATGCCGAGACCCGGGTTTCCCCCTTGACTCACTCGCACTTCGTGCTCGCGTCAGTCCGTCGCAAGCGCCGGCGCGGCAGCGCCCGGCACCGGGTAGCGGCGCATCATCCAGAGGAGGAGAAGAAGGCCGGGCAGCGCCAGAAGCGTGCTGGTGACGAAGAACAGCACCCAATCGACATGATCGGCGAGCCATCCGCTGCTCGAGGAAAGCACGGTCCGGCCAAAGGCCATGAAGGAGGAGAGAAGCGCGTACTGAGTGGCGGTGTAGGCCAGATTGCACAGGACCGAAAGATAGGCGACGAAGGCGGCCGAGCCCATGCCGCCGGAGAAGTTCTCAAGCCCGATGGTGGCGAACAGCACCAGGATTTCGTGCCCGGCCATGGCCTGCACCGCGAACATCAGGTTCGAGAGCATCTGGAGGATGCCGCACCAGAGCAGCGCGCGCAGAACTCCGTACCGCGCCACCACCGCGCCGCCGACAAAGACGCCGCCCAAGGTGGCGATAAGCCCGAACACCTTGCTGACCGAGGCGATCTCCACCTTCGTGAACCCCATCTCGACATAGAAGGGGTTGGCCATTACCCCGGCGAAGGCATCGCCGAACTTGTAGAGCAGAATGAAGGCGAGGATCGGCAGCCATCCCGAGCGCGAGAAAAACTCGGCCAGGGGATCGAACACCGCGAGCTTCAGCTGCGCCAGAATTCGTCCACCCCTCTGCGCCCGCCCGGGTGGAGCGGCACTGTCGGCAAGAGCCGGCTCGGGCGCGATCAACACGACCAGCATGCTCATACCCATCAGCACGGCCACCGCCGCGAACGCCGAAAACCAGCCGAAGGCGGCGGCGATGTATAGTGCGCCGGCGCCCGAGGCGAGCAGGCCCAGCCGGTAACCGGCCTGCGTGGCCGCAGCCCCCGCACCCTGCTCATGCTCCTTCAAGATCTCGATGCGATAGGCGTCGATCACGATGTCCTGGCTGGCGGACAGGAACGCGATTGCAAGCGCCGCCAGCGCGGTCCAGCCAGGATCGACCCGCGGATCGGTCCAGGCCATGAAAAGGATCGCCGCGACCAGCAATGCCTGGATGGCGATGCACCAGCCGCGACGCCGTCCAAGCAGCGTCGTGAGCGGGGGTAACGGCATTCGGTCGATCGCGGGCGACCAAAGGAATTTGACCGAATAGGGCAGCCCGACCAGCGCGAAGAGCCCGATCGTGGTCTTGTCGATGCCGGCCTCGGCCAGCCACAAGCTCAAGGTGGAGAGCGTGAGCAGCAGCGGCAACCCGCTTGCAAAGCCCATCGCGAACACGATCAGAACGCGCGGGTCCAGATAGACGGAGAAGCCGGCGCTCGGGCGATCAGACACCGCCATGCTCCCAGCGTCGGCGGAAGTTCTCCCGCCGCGGAAGGCGGGAGGTGTTCGCCACCCCACCCTCACCCGCTCGGGCTCCTGCCCTCGCCCCGCCATTGGGCGAGAGGGCGCCCTCGGCGAAAGCCGGGGCAATGAGGGCAGCTCGCAAATCCGGCATCTACCCCGCCGCGGCGCGGGCGCGGGCCTCGCGCTTCCTCGCATGCGGGTCAAGCAGGCGCTTGCGCAACCGGATCGATCTGGGGGTCACCTCCACGAGCTCATCCTCCTCGATATAGGAGATCGCCCGCTCCAATGTGATCGCCTTGGGTGGCGTCAGCCGGACCATCTCGTCATGGGCGTGGGTGCGAACGTTGGTGAGTTGCTTGGCCTTCAGGGGATTGACCTCGAGATCGGAACCTCGCGAATGCTCGCCGATGATCATACCCGGATAGACGGGGGTCCCGGGAGTGATGAAGAGCGGTCCGCGCTCCTCGAGATTCCATAAGGCATAGGCGACAGCAGCGCCCTCCGCATTGGAGATGAGAACCCCGTTGCGGCGGCCCTCGATCGGGCCCTTGAAGGGCGCATAGCCGTGGAACAGCCGGCTCATCACTCCGGTGCCGCGCGTATCGGTCAGGAATTCGCCGTGATAGCCGATGAGACCGCGCGCCGGAACCAGGAAGGAGAGCCGCATCTTGCCGCCGCCGGAGGGGCGCAAATCGGTGAGCTCGCCCCGGCGTCCGCCGATCTTCTCCACCACCACGCCCAAATGCTCCTCGTCGACATCAACCAGCACCTCCTCGATCGGCTCGAGACGTTCGCCGGTCTGGGGGTCGGCGCGGGTGATCACACGCGGCCGGCTGATCGAAAGCTCGTATCCCTCGCGTCGCATCGTCTCGATCAGGATGCCGAGCTGCAGCTCCCCGCGCCCGGCAACCTCGAAGGCGTCCTTCTCCGCCGCCTCGACCACGCGAATGGCGACATTGCCCTCCGCCTCGCGCAGAAGGCGGGAGCGCAGCATGCGCGATGTGACCTTGTCCCCTTCGCGGCCGGCGAGCGGCGAATCGTTGATCGTTACCGTGATGGCCAGGGTTGGCGGATCGACCGGCATGGTCGGGATCGGGCTCTGGACCGACGGCTCGCAGATCGTATCGGCAACGGTGGTGCGATCCAGCCCGGCGATGGCGATGATGTCGCCCGCCTCCGCCCGCTCGATCGCCATGCGCTCGAGCCCGCGGAAGGCAAGGAGCTTGGTCAGGCGGGCCAGCTCGATCACCCTCCCATCGGGCGAGAGCGCCTTCACGCCCATATTGATGCGGGCGATGCCCGAATGGATGCGCCCGGTGAGGACGCGGCCGAGATAGGCATCATATTCGAGCGTGGTGGCCAGGAACGCGAACGGCCCTTCGGCCTCGCCCTCGGCCGCCGGCACATGGGCGACCATTCTATCGAAGAGCACCGCCATGTCCTCGCGCGGAGCGCCAAGCTGGCTGACCGCCCAGCCCTGCTTGGCCGAGGCATAAAGCAGCGGAAAGTCGAGCTGCTGGTCTGAGGCGCCAAGCGCCGCGAAAAGATCGAAGATCTCCTCATGCACTTGTTCCGGCCGCGCATCCTGACGGTCGGCCTTGTTGATGACGACGATCGGGCGCAAGCCCCGCGCCAACGCCTTGCCGACGACAAACTTGGTCTGGGGCATCGGCCCCTCGGCTGCGTCCACCAGCACCACCACCCCGTCGACCATGGTCAAGATGCGCTCGACCTCGCCCCCGAAATCGGCATGGCCGGGCGTGTCGACGATGTTCAGTCTCACCCCCTTCCAGGCGACCGAGGTGCATTTGGCCAGAATGGTGATCCCACGCTCGCGCTCCAGTTCGTTCGAATCGAGCGCGCGCTCCTGCACCTGCTGGTTGGCTCGGAAGGTGCCGGATTGGCGCAAGAGCTGGTCGACCAGCGTTGTTTTGCCGTGGTCGACATGGGCGATGATGGCGAGGTTTCGGATCGGCTGGGTCATGGCTTGATGGGAGATGGCGTCAGCCGAGCCGTTCCTCAACCAGGGCCGCAAGCGGGCGCTCCGGACGCGCGCCCACATGGGAGATGACCTCGGCGGCGGCGATGGCCCCCATGCGGGCGGCCACAATCGGCGGGCACCCCTTGGTCAGGCCATGGAGGAAGCCGGCGGCAAACAGGTCGCCGGCCCCGGTGGTGTCGACCAGACGTCCAACCGGTTCGGCCTCGACCTTGTCGGTCCGGCCGCCGGCGAGCACGACCGACCCTTTCTCGCTGCGCGTCAGCGCCGCCATCTCGACCAGGCCTCGGGTCGTCCCGAGCGCCTTGTCGAAATCGGCGACCTGCCAAAGTGCTCGGATCTCCGCTTCGTTGGCGAAGAGGATATCGACCGGCCCTTTGACCAGCTCCTGGAACTCCGCGCGGTGGCGCTCGACGCAGAACGGGTCCGAGAGGGTGAGCGCAACCTTCCCCCCGGCCTCGCGCGCAATTCGCGCCGCCTTGCGGAACGCCTCCTTGGCGCGGGGACGGTCCCAAAGATAGCCCTCGAGATAGACGATGCCGGCCGAGGCGATCTGCTCCTCCTCGACATCCTCGGGCCCAAGCTCCACGGAGGCGCCGAGAAAGGTGTTCATCGTGCGCTGTGCGTCGGGAGTGACGAATATGAGGCAACGGGCCGTTGCCGGCCCCTCCTTCGCCGGGAGGGTCCTGAAGGTCACGCCCGCCGCGCGGATGTCGTGCGCGAAGATCTCGCCCAACTGATCGTCGCGCACCTTGCCGATGAAGGCGGGACGGCCGCCCAGCGAAGCGATCCCGGCCATGGTATTGGCCGCCGAGCCGCCGGAGATTTCCACCGCCGGACCCATGCGGCCATAGAGGGTTTCGGCGCGATCGGCGTCGATCAGCGTCATCATGCCCTTGGCCATGGCCTCGGCAGCAAGAAAGGTGTCGTCGGCATGGGCGATCACGTCGACGATGGCATTGCCGATGCCGACGACCGGTTCAGGCGCAGGGCTCATGACGACGCGTTCCGATTGGGTGAGGCGTTCCGATTGGCTGGGTTCTCGGGCAGAGGGGAAGCCGCACCACCCGGACGAGAGCGCGGGCCTTTATAGCGCGCCCGCGGCGCACCGGGCCAGCTTCCCGGCTGATGCCGGCTTGCCGCCGGCTTCCCCACGGCGTAAACCCGACCCTCGGCGCGCAGAGCAAGTCAATGGGCAAGGGGGCGCTCTTCAGATGATCCAGGCTTTGGTCAGGGCTTTCGGCGCGTTCGGGGAAGTGGCCGTTCGCCGCCTGTTCTGGATCGGCGTTCTGGGCGCCCTCGCAACGCAGATACTGCTTTTCCTGGTCTTGGGCTATCTGATTGCACGCCTGCGGATCGTCGGCGCCGATTGGGGAATCTGGAGCGATTGGGCCGAGTGGGGACTGGACCTTCTCAGCGGCGCGGCTCTGCTGCTTTTGGTCTGGATCACCTTCCCGGGGACGATCGGCATCGTCACCGGACTCCTCCTGGAGCGCGTGGCCCATCAGATCGAAGTGCGCCACTATCCCAGTCAGCCGCCCGCTCGCGAGCAGGGGGTTTGGGAAGCCGTTCGGCTTGCCCTCAACTTCGCGCTGGTCAGCATTGGTCTAAATTTATTGGCGTTGCCGATCTATTTTTTCCTTCCGGTCATAAATCTGTTGGTCTTCTATGCCCTGAATGGATATCTTCTCGGTCGGGAGTACTTCGAATTGGTCGCCCTGCGCCGCCTCGACGGGTCCAGCGCTCAGGTACTGCGAAAATCTTATCAGGGGACGATATTCCTGTCCGGGGCAGTGATCGCTTTCTTGACGACGGTTCCGCTGCTGAACTTGGCGGCGCCCGTGGTTGCGACGGCGTTCATGGTGCACCTGTTCGAAACTCTCAGGCGTCGGGTCGGGATGGTGCAATCCGCATGAGATCGGCGGCCGGGGGGCCTGCCCGAAGCCTCAAGCGGGCTTGGAGAGAGGCTTTTGCCGATGTTTGGGAAGAAAAAGGAAGTTGAGGCGCCGCGCACAACTGCCCGCACCGAGGAGCTAAAGGCCCAGCCGAAGATGGAAGCGCCGTCGGTGCTGAGGCCACAACCCGCGATGGCGGCGAGCGATCTGCCGCGCAAGGCTCCGGAGATTGCGTCGGCAGGCGCAAGGCGCGCCGGGCCCGCGGACGTCAAGGGCGATCAGCGGAGCGAAGGGGCGGGCGAGGTGAAAAAACTGATTGTCGGCCGCGATATTTTCCTAAGCGGCGAAATCAAATCGTGCAA
>DASPGI010000057.1:0-43972 GCA_035620695.1 Alphaproteobacteria bacterium | reverse complement strand
GCGCAAAGCGTTCCGCCATCTTCTCCAGGTACCACCGTGTCGAGGGCGATCAGCCTCACCGGTCCGAGCTTGATGGTGTAGTGCAGGAATCCGTCCTTGGGCAAATAGGCATGATCGGCGAAAGCGGCGCGAAGCCGATCTTGCGAATCGTGGTTGCCGGGCATGACATAGAGCGGCATCTCCAGCCGATCGAGGATGGCGCGGAGCGCCGCATATTCATCCGCCGCTCCGGACTCCGTCAGATCGCCGCTCGCCAGCACCGCATCGGGACGCGGCCGCAGCAGGTTGATGCTCTCGACCGCACGGCGCAGTCCCGCGTTGGTGTCGATCCGGCCATAGAGCTGCATCCCCTTGGCGCACACATGGGTATCGCTGATCTGCGCGAGGATCATTCTTGGTCTGCCTTCCTGTACCGCTTGCCGAAACCTGCGTGCAGTCTATCATCCGTTCTCGACGCCTTGAGGAGCATACATCCCGATGAGCAACGACGCCCCGCGAGGCCGAAAGAGGGCAGCCGAGCAAAGCGAGGCGGGTGAGGGGTGTTAGACACCGTCGGAGCCTTTCTGCCTGGCGCACGGCTCACGATCCCAGGCGCGGCCGCGGGACCGCTGCGAGGCCTCGCCTTCGCCGTCAAGGATCTCTTCGACGTTGCCGGCGATCCGACCGGCTTCGGAAATCCGGACTGGACCGCGACCCATCCGGTGCCCGAGCGCAACGCCCCGGTGATCGATCGACTTCTTGGTGCCGGGGCCGGCATCGCCGGCAAGACGGTACTGGACGAGTTGGCCTACAGCCTCGAGGGCCGCAACGTTCATTACGGTGCGCCAAAGAATTCGGCGGCGCCTGATCGGATCACCGGCGGCTCCTCCTCGGGTTCGGCGGCGGCGGTGGCGGCCGGGCTCGTGGATTTCGCGCTCGGGAGCGACACCGGCGGATCGGTGCGCGTGCCGGCGGCGCTTACCGGCGTTTTCGGCATTCGGCCGAGCCATGACCGAATTTCTACGGAGGGCATGCGTCCGCTTGCCGAGAGCTTCGACACCGTGGGCTGGTTCACTCGCGAGGCAGACCTGCTGCGGCGCGTGGGCGCGGTGCTGCTGGGACCCGACACTGTCGATTGGCAGCCCAGGCGGCTGGTGGCGCCGGAGGATTCGATGGCAGTCGCCGACCCCCTGGTTCGCGAGGCGTTGGCGCCGGCGCTCGCCACGCTCGAGCGACGGTTCGGCCCGCGTACGACCGCCGCGATCGGCCGGCTGGTCGCGGGCGACAGCGCGGATCTGACCGGGTGGAAAGACCGCTTTCGCACACTGCAAGGGTACGAGATCTGGCGGACGCATGGGCCGTGGATCGAGCGGGTGAAGCCGCGCTTTGGGCCTGAGATCGCGGCTCGCTTTAATTTCGCGCAGTCGATCGCTGCCGAAAGCGCAGCCGAGGCGAAACCCTTGCGGGAGATGTTCGCGGCAGCACTGGAGCGCATCACAGCCGAGGCGGTCATAGCGATCCCGACAGCGCCGGTGATCGCGCCACGCCTTGACGATCCGCCACAGACCTTCCTCGCCTATCGCGACCGCACGCTCACCTTGACCTGCATCGCGGGCCTGGCGCGCCTGCCGCAGGTGACGATCCCTGTCGGCACGGTAGGGGGCGCACCGGTCGGGCTCTCGCTGATCGCGCGGAGCGGCGCCGATTTGCAACTGCTCGGGCTCGCAGCCGAGTTGTTCACCTAGGCTCGAGTTGACCACCGGTCCTGAGCCTCGATTGTCGGCGGCCGATCGGGCGGTGTAAGGTCCATCGACACCATCGCTCCGGGGGCGAGCGGGACATGGACAGACGACACTTCCTCGTCGGCGCCGCCGGCGTGATCGGCGTCGGCGCCGCCGGGGCGATTGCGGCGGAGACCGAGCAAATCCCACTGACGCGGCCCAGACCGGCCGTCTATCTGGTGCCCGGCTATCGCTCGGACCTCGCGCACTATCGCGGTCGGCCGGCGAGCGAGTCGCCGGAGTTGCGCCGGCAATTTCCGGCCGGCTACGAGGGGCCGGCGACCCTAATCACCCGCATCGACGAGGCGGACGGTTCTGCGCGCCGGGCGCTGATGCCGATTCAAGCGCACGCCATCACCGTCAGGTCGGGCGGTGGTCTTGCAGTCTGGAACAGCATGCAGGGCAAGACGCTGCTGACCTTCGATCCGACGAGCCTGGAGCTCGGGTCGGTCAGCGGATTCGCGGGGGAGGAGATCGTCGGCGGCGGCCATGCCGTGTTCACCCCCGACGGCCGGCAGGTCATCCTCACCGAGCGGAAGCAGCGCGATGCCTATTCCGGGCGCCCCGCCGACCATTACGGGCAGATCACCATTCGCGACCCCGAGACCCTGCAAACGCTCGAGGTGTTCAGCACCCATGGCATGTCGCCGCACGACCTTGCCCTCTTCGCCGACGGCAAGCATGTCGCGATCGCCAATTATGGCAGCTTCGTCGCCAACGGCGGCTGGCGCCCGTTGGTCCAAGAGCCGTGCCTTACGATCCTTGAGCTGGCGAGCGGCAGGTTGGTCGAGAAGCTGAGGCCGCCCGATACGACCGCCGAGCTTCGTCATCTTGCTGCAAGCCGCTTCGATCGGCTCGCGGCGGTGCTGGTCCGGCGCGGCGCGCTGGAGGAAGAGGAGGCGCTGCTGACGGACCGGTCAGAAGTCTATGAGGCGGACGCCTCGAGCTTCGACGAGGGTGTCTATCTGCCGGGTCCCCTAATTCGCTTCGATGCAACCGTTCGGCCCGTCATGGCCACCCTGGCGTCGCCGCGCGATGAGCTGCTCGCCCGCCAAGCGCAGAGCATGGTCTACGACGCCGAAGCGGACGAGGTGATCGTCACTTTCACCTCATCTCATGCCGTCGGCGTCTTCGACGGGGCGCGCGGGCAGGTAAAGCGGATGATCCGGACCGATGGTCTGGGCTTGCGTTATCCGAGGGGAGTGGCCTTGCATCCGGACGGCATCCACTATGCCGTCTCGGGCTCCTGGCGGGACCTCTTCCTGTTCCGCCGCGGCACCCATGAGGTTGATGCCGGCCGTAGGATCCATGCCGTGCTGTTCGAGCACAGCCACCTGTCGATCAGCTGAGGTCCGACCTTGGGCGGGCGCCGTTAATGGCCGCCACCGCCACCGCCACCACCACCGCCGCCGCCTTCGCCCCCGCGCGGCGGCTGAGGCGTAGACAGTGGGGCGGTATCTTCCAAGAGCTCGATTATGGCCTCCTCGGATAAAGGGGCCACTTGTTGTTCCTCCTTCGTGTTAAAGAAGAAAATGCAGCCGTTCAGTCCCGCGCCGATGGCGATCCCAAGCAAAATAGGAAGAACAAATTTCGGCATCGTCCTCCTCCAAGCACCGATGCCCTAGCAAACAGGATGATGACCACAAGGGCTCGACGACCAAGTATTACTCAGGCATTACTATGTAACTTTCAACAGTTAATTAGCAAAGCGCTGCTGCAGTTCAGTAAAGTTATAATAATACCTGAAGCACCGGTCGTTTATTATTATCTTGCGGAAGCCGGCCGCAACGAGATGCGTCACCCGAAAAACCCTCTGCAACGGCATGCGCGGGCGCGGGGTTCGACCTAGCTCTCGTAGGAAATCAGGGCGGTGAAGGGCACATCGATGCGCTCGCGGCCCTTGAGGAAGGCGAGCTCGATGATGCAGGCGGCGGCCGAGACCTCCGCGCCGACATTGCGCAAAAGCCGGATCGCGGCGGCAAGCGTTCCGCCCGTGGCCAGCAAGTCGTCGAGCACCACCACGCGCTGCCCGGGCCTGATGGCGTCCGCCTGGACTTCGACGGTGTCGGAGCCGTATTCCAGATCGTAGGTGTAGGGGATGGTAGCGCCGGGCAGCTTGCCCCTCTTGCGCACCATGATGAAGCCGCAGCCGAGATTGTAGGCGAGCGGGGCCGACACCAGGAACCCGCGCGACTCGATGCCGACCAGAAGCTCCGGCTCGAACGGCTCGACCCACCGGGTCAGCCGTCCTACGGTCTCGGCCCAGGCCTGGGCATCGGCCAGCAGTGTCGAGATATCGTGGAACAGGATGCCGGGCTTTGGGAAGTCCGGTACCTGCCGAATAAAGGCCCGCAGATTCATCCCTGTCCCGGCTCCTGGTCCTGGCCGGCCCACATGCTAGCCCCAGGCCCGCGTTCGAGACAATTTCCGTAATGAGCGGCCTTTCGGCATAATCCCCGGAACCGAGGGGAACCATCCGGGTCATACCTCACGTCATGGCGGCGGCCGAGCTCACGATAGGCGGCGAGGGCGAGTACCTGATCTTGCGTGCCGTCGGACGCTGGACGGGCGAGGGAGCGGCCGCGCTCGACGGCCGTCTGCGGCGCCTCGACGCCGAAGGCTTTCACCGCGTGCGCTTCGATCTCGGCGCGGTCGATGCGATGGATACGGTCGGGGCATGGCTTTTGAAGCGGACCGGGGCGGAGCTGCGCGAACGCGGGCTCGAGGTGGAGCTTGCCAATGTGCCCGGCGCGATCGCGCCGCTGCTCGAGCGTGTCGGCGAGATTACGGCTCCTGTCGTTTCCGGCCCGCGCCGGCCGCCGCGCATCCTTCAGCTTCTGGATCGGATCGGGGCGGGAACGATCGGGGCGGTGCGCTTCGGCTACGACCTTCTCGGCTTCTTCGGGCTGGTTTCCTTGCGCCTGTTTCGCGTGGCCGCGCAGCCCTGGCGCCTGCGCCTGACCGCGACCGTGCGCCATCTCGAGGAGACGGGGTTCAATGCCCTGCCCATTGTCGGGTTGATCTCGCTTCTGGTGGGGCTGGTCCTGGCCTATCAGGGAGTGGATCAACTACGGCCGTTCGGCGCCGAGGTCTTCATGGTCAACCTGGTCGGTATCGCCGCGCTGCGCGAGATGGGTATACTCCTCACCGCGATCGTGGTCGCGGGCCGCTCGGGCAGCGCCTTCACCGCCGAGATCGGCACCATGAAGGTGAACGAGGAGGTGGACGCGCTCTCGACGCTCGGGCTCGATCCGATCGAGATCCTGGTTCTGCCGCGGCTCATCGCGCTGATGATCGCGCTGCCGCTCCTCACCTTTTTCGCCGATATCATGGCGCTACTCGGGGGCGCCATCGGCGGCCTGCTGCTGATCGACCTTACTTTTCCGCAATTCCTGCAGCAGCTCTCCACCGCCATCACGCCGACCATGTTCTGGGTCGGGATGGTCAAGGCTCCGGTTTTCGCCTTCGTCATCGCCATGGTCGGTTGCTTCGAGGGCCTGCGCGTCGCCGGCTCGGCCGAAAGCGTCGGCCGTCTGACCACCAAGTCGGTCGTCGAGTCGATCTTCCTCGTAATCGTGCTCGACGCGCTCTTCTCGATTCTCTTTTCGATCCTGGGGGTGTGAGCTTGATCGCGGCATCCGAGCCGAGGGAGGTGGTCATTCGCGTACGAAGGCTCGCCACCCGCTTCGGCACGCAGACGATCCATGATGGGCTCGATCTCGACGTCTATCGCGGCGAGATTCTTGGCGTGGTCGGCGGCTCGGGAAGCGGCAAGTCGGTGCTCTTGCGTACCATCATCGGCTTGAACCGACCGGCGGCGGGACTGATCGAGCTGCTCGGCCGCGACGTGGCGAAGCTGAGCGAGCGGGAGCTGATGGAGCTCCAGGAGCGCTGGGGCGTCTTGTTCCAGAACGGCGCGCTCTTCAGCGGACTGACCGTGGCCGAGAATGTCGAAGTCCCCTTGAAGGAACATCGGCATCTGCCTCTCACGCTCACCGCCGAGCTCGCGGCGCTGAAGGTGGCACTGGTAGGTTTGCCGCCCGATGCGGGCGCCAAATATCCCGCGCAGCTTTCGGGCGGCATGCGCAAGCGCGCCGCACTGGCGCGCGCGCTCGCCCTCGACCCCGAGATTCTGTTCCTGGACGAGCCGACCGCAGGGCTGGATCCCATTGCCGCTGCCGGCTTCGATCAGCTGATCTCCAGCCTCAGGGCCAGCCTCGACCTGACCGTGTTCATGGTCACGCACGATCTGGACAGCCTGGAGGCGATTTGCGACCGTATCGCCGTCCTGATCGACCGGCGGGTCACCGTCGGCACGCTCTCGGAGCTCGTGGCCAACCCCCATCCTTGGATCCAAGAATATTTCACCGGGCCGCGCGCCCGTGCCGCCTTCGCCTGAACCCAGCGGGCGCAACGGTGCGCCCCTCACCGAAAGGCCGCGATGGAAACCCGCGCAAGTTACGTTCTGGTCGGCGCCTTCGTCCTCCTGATGCTCGCCGGCGCGGGCCTGTTCCTGGTCTGGCTCGGCCGCTACCAGGCCGAGGAGGCCTATGCCTATTACGACATCTACTTCTCTGAATCCGTTTCCGGGCTGCAGAAGGGCGGCGTCGTCCGCTATCAAGGAGTCGAGGTCGGGCGGGTGGAAGAGATCCGCATCGATCCGGGCAATATCGAGCGCGTCAAAGTGCGCATACGCGTCGACCGTGGCACCCCGATTCGCGAGGGCGCCACCGCGACTCTGGAGCTGCAAGGGATCACTGGCCTCGTCTTCGTCCAGATCAAGGGCGGCTCGAACCAGGCGCCGATGTTCCCCGAACGGTCGGAGGAACCGATCCCGGTGATTCCTTCCCGGCCCAGCCTGACCGCACAGATCCTCGAGGGCGCACCGACCCTGCTGGCCCAAGCGACGATCCTGATCGAGGAGGTGCGCGAGATCTTCGCAGATGAGAACCGACAGGCCTTCTCCGACACGCTCACCAATGTCCGCGACCTGACCGGGATGCTCGTCGGATACTCCGAGCGCATCGATGCGCTCCTCGCCTCGGGCAACGAGCTTACGACAGAAACAAAGAGCGTTGTTTCGGAGTTCGGCGCACTCGCCACTTCGCTGCGCGGGCAGCTTGAAGGCATTGGCGATGATGCCGATGACGCGGTCGAGAGGATGAAGCAGGCGGCGGACGGCTTTGCGCGGGTCTCAACGCAGCTCGAAAGCCTGATCTCGGAGAATCGCCGAGGCATTCGCGATTTTTCGGGAAGTGGACTTTATGAATTCACCCAGCTGATGATCGAGGCGCGCGTTCTGGTGGAATCGCTTACTCGCGTCAGTCAGCAATTGGAGCGCGATCCAGCGCGCTTCCTGTTCGGCGACCGTCAAAAAGGCTTCGAGATCGAGAAATGACCCGTCCATCTTCCGCCCGGGCAGCCGCCGCGCTGCTGCTCTCGCAGGCGCTCCTGGCCGGCTGCACCGGCATCCTTCCAGGCACCGGCGATCCGCTCAGGCTTTATACGCTGACACCGAAATCGACTTATGAGGGTGACCTGCCGAAGGTGGATTGGCAGCTGGTGGTCGAAATGCCGGTGGCGCCCGCCGGCATCAATACCAACCGTATCGCGCTTGCCCATTCACCGATCACCCTCGATTACTATGCCGGTGCGACCTGGACCGATTCGTCGCCGGCCCTGGCGCAGACCCTTCTCATCGAATCCTTCGAGAACACGGGCAAGATCGTCGCCGTCGGGCGCGAGTCGGTGGGGCTCCGGCCCGACTATGTGCTGAAGCTGGAGCTGCGCGAGTTCCAGGCGGAATATGCATCGAGCGAGGCGCCGCCCACTGTCCATATCCGGATGATCGCCAAGCTGGTGCGCATGCCCCAACGCGAAATCGTCGCCACGCATATGGCGCAACGGATGTTGCCTGCGGCGACCAACACCTTGGACAGTGTCGTCGCAGCCTTCGATGACGCCCTGGGACCGGTTCTGAAAGAAATCGTCATCTGGACGTTGACCTCGGTGCCTCCGGAACGGCCAGAGAGTTAGGGAGCTTTGCCCGGCGGCGCCGATCCGGCTACAAAGGCGGCCCATGTCCTTCGTGCTTCATCGCGAGCTTGGCGCCCCGCCGCCCATTGCAGTACGGGGCGAGGGGCCCTTTATCATCGACGCCACCGGGCGTCGCTATCTCGACGCTTGCGGCGGAGCGGCGGTTTCCTGCCTCGGCCATAGCCATCCGGAGGTGATCGAGGCCGTCCGCGAACAGATCGGCCGGCTGGCCTTTGCCCATACCGGCTTCTTCACCTCCGAGCCGGCCGAAGCGCTGGCGGAAAGGCTGATCGGCGCAGCGCCCAAGGGGCTCGCCCGCGTCTTCTACACTTCGGGCGGATCGGAGGCCTGCGAGGCGGCGCTGAAGTTGGCTCGCCAGTATTTCCTCGAGATCGGCCAGCCGGAACGCCGCCGCTTCATCGCGCGGCTGCAGAGCTATCATGGCAACACGCTTGGCGCGCTTGGCGTCGGCGGCAATTTGTTCCGCAGAGCGCCGTTCGAGCCGCTCCTGGCCCCCGCGGCGCATATCGCCCCCTGCTACGCCTATCGCGGCAAGCGCGAGGATGAGAGCCTGGAGGCCTATGGCCGGCGCATGGCCGGTGAGCTTGAAGCGAAGATCGTCGAACTCGGGGCCGAGACGGTCGCAGGCTTCATCGCCGAGCCGGTGGTGGGCGCGACCTTGGGCGCGGTACCCGCCGTTCCTGGCTACTTCAAACGCATTCGCGAGATCTGCGACCGCTACGGCGTGCTGCTCATCTTCGACGAGGTCATGTGCGGCATGGGGCGCACCGGTGCCCGCTTCGCGGCCGAGCAGGAAGGGGTCTCACCCGATCTCTTGTTCCTTGCCAAAGGTCTGGGCGCCGGCTATCAGCCGATCGGCGCCCTGCTCATCCACCACACCATCGTCGATGCTCTTGAAAAGGGGAGCGGCCGGTTTCTCCACGGGCACACTTACATGGCTCACGCAACGGCCTGCGCCGCCGCGCTGGCGGTGCAGCAGGTGATCGACCGCGACAATCTCCTACCCAAGGTCGCGCGTCAGGGCAGGCTTCTCGACGGGGCGCTCCGCTCGCGCCTCGGGCAACATCCGCATGTCGGCGATATCCGAGGCCGCGGGTTGTTCCTCGGCATCGAGTTCGTAAAAGACCGCGAGTCCAAGGAGACTTTTGATCCCGCCCATGGGCTCCACAAGCGCGTGAAGCAAGCCGCCATGAAGCGGGGGCTCCTCGTCTATCCCATGGGCGGGACACTCGACGGACGGCGCGGCGATCATGTAATGCTTGCGCCACCTTTCACGCTCGAGGATGCGATGATCGAGGAGATCGCCGCTACCACGGCCGCCGCAATCGACGCGGCGCTTGAGAGCCGATGAACGCGCGTCTCCTCGCCGCGGCGGCGATCGCCATCATTGCCTCAAACGGCCCGGTCGCTGGCGAGCCGGCTCGACCACTTTTGATCGCAACCGGTCCGGTCGTGGGCATCTATTTCCCTGCCGGCGGGGCGATCTGCAACATGATGAACCGGGCGGCGGGGGCGCCGGTCTGCGCCGTGGTATCGAGCGAGGGCTCGGCCGCGAATCTCGAAACGCTCGCAGCCGGCATGGTCGATCTGGCGATTGTGCAGTCGGACTGGCAATACCATGCGGTCAGGATGAATGGAGCCGAAGGACAGCAAAACCGCTTCGAGGGGTTGCGTGCCGCCTTCTCCCTTCACGGCGAGCCGGTCACCATCGTCGCCCGTCCCGATGCCGGCATTACCGGTCTCGAGGACCTCAAAGGCAAGCGTATCAATCTCGGACTTCCAGGCTCGCCAGGTCGAATCTCGGCGGAGGCGCTTCTGGCGGCGATGGACTGGAGCCTCCAGGATCTCGGTGCGGTCGCGGAACTGGCGCCCGAGCACCAGCCTTCGGCGC
The DNA here is from genome assembly GCA_035620695.1 of Alphaproteobacteria bacterium. Lineage (GTDB taxonomy): Bacteria > Pseudomonadota > Alphaproteobacteria > JAREAF01 > JAREAF01 > JAREAF01. The sequence continues at coordinate 34,264 of DASPGI010000057.1, read as the reverse complement.
TCTGCAACGGCGCCATCGACGCCTATATCCTGCCGACCGCCCATCCAAGCGGGGCCGTGGCTGAAGCAACGAAAGGCTGCGGCGCCCGCCTCGTGCCGATCACCGGCGTACCGGCGGAACGGCTGGTTTCCGACAACCCCTTCTACGCTTTCGCCACGATTCCGGGCGGAACCTATGACGGCAATCCCGACCCGGTCGCTTCCTTGGGATTGAAGGCGACCGTGGTGACGCGCGCCGATGTCGATCCCGATCGCATCTTTGCGCTGGTCAAGGCGGTGTTCGACGATTTCGCCTATTTTGCCGGCCAGCATCCGGCCTTCGCCGGGCTGGAGCCGAAAGCCATGGCCCATGACGCCAACACCGCACCCCTGCATGAGGGCGCTCTGCGCTACTACAAGGAACGGGGATGGCGCTAAGGCGGGCTGCGGCGGCAGTTCAGCTCCGGCCCGGAGAGCTCGATTTCAGACGATTGCCGCGAGCCGAGCTGGAGCGCATGGCCGCGGCCGGCCGCGAGGTCGCCCTTTGCGAAGCTGTGCTCGGCAAGACTGCCGACACCGTGGTTGGCGAACTTCTGCGCGGGCAGCCCTTCTTCGAGTGGGATCACTATCCGGCGGGCGAGGTCTTCGATCCCGAGACCGGCGCGCTCTATTACTATCACGCCCATCCTCAATCCGAGCGCGATCCGCGGGAGCACGGTCATTTCCACGCCTTTCTCAAGTCGCCGGAGCCCTCGGTGGAGATCCGGCCGCTGCCGGTGCCCGCGAGCGATCTGCGCGCCGGGCATGACGGCTTTGCGCATCTTATCGCCATCGCCATGGACGCAGAGAGCCATCCTGTGCGCCTCTTCACCACGAACCGATGGGTTACCGGCGAAAGCTGGCATCGCGCCAAGGATGTGCTGGCACTATCCCATCGATTTGCCGTTGGCCACGCGCGGCCCTCCTGGCCAGCCAACCGCTGGATCACCGCCATGCTGGCGCTGTTCCGGCCGCAACTTGTCTGGCTGCTCGAAGAGCGCGACCGTGCTCTCGCGGCCTGGGCAAAGGGGCATTCTGGAGAAGACGCTACCGAAGATAGGCGCTTCGAGATTCTGTCCAGCCTGCCGATCGAGGTGGCCGGTCAGAGGCGCGCGATCGATGCGGCGTTGGCGGAAACCGCACGACCCCGGCCGCCGGCGCGGTCTTGATGGTTGCGTAACGGGAGGGCATATATTGGTGATTACGCGGGGTCCGACAGGGTCACTCGCAAGGATTGCCTGGAGCCATGTACATGAATCGCCGCACTTTCTTGGCTGGGGCCGGCTCGGCCGCGCTTGTCGTTGGCTTTAACGCGGGCGCCGCCGCGAGCGAGCCTTCCGTGGCGATTGCCGCAGGCACGCGTGTGATCGAGGTCAATGGGCGCGCCGCGACGGTTGCGGGACTACGGCAGCCGAGCGGCGCCTTTGGGGCGCGCTTTCGCGCGGGCGACAGGTTCCGTGTCGCCCTGACCAACAGGCTCTCGAAGCCCACGCTCATTCATTGGCACGGGCTCAGAGCTCCGGTTGAGCAGGATGGAGTTCCTGTCCTCTCGCAGCCCCTTCTGCAGCCTGGAGGCCTGTATACATATGATTTTCTGCTGCGCGATTCCGGGACCTTCTGGATGCACTCGCATCATGGTCTTCAAGAGCAGTCGCTTCTTGCAGCGCCTCTGATCGTTGCCGAGGCTGAGGAGACCGATGAGCAGGAGGTCGTGCTGATGCTGCACGATTTCTCCTTCCGCGATCCAGAGGAGATTTTCGCCTCCCTTAGATCGTCGGGAATGAGCCATGCGCCGGTCGATGGGCAGGGCGGGCACGCTGCCCACGGGACGCCGAGCGCAAGCAGTGGGCATGGCGGGGCGATGGGCGGCCGCCCTCATCTCAACGATGTCGAATTCGATGCGTATCTAGCGAATGACCGCACGCTGGCCGATCCTGAATTGGTGCCGGTAGAACGCGGCGGGCGGGTGCGAGTGCGCATTATCAATGGCGCCTCCTCGACAAATTTCCATATCGATCTGGGCGCCCTGGAAGGCGATCTGATCGCGGTTGACGGACGGCCAGTATTCCCGGTGAGGGGAAGGCGCTTTCCCATCGCAATGTCGCAGCGGCTTGATCTGCGATTGCGAATAGAAGGTTCGGGCGTCTTCCCGGTGCTGGCCGTGCGCGAGGGAGACCGTCAGGCAACAGGGATCGTGCTACACACGCCTGGCGCTTCGGTCGCGCGGCTGCCGGAGATGGTTCTCGATCCCGCTCCACCGCTCTCCTTCGCCGAGGAAGAGGGGTTGCGGGCACGCCATCCGCTCGCCGAGCGTCGCGCCGATCGCCGGATCACCATCGCTCTGACTGAAGACCCGCCGGTCTATAGCTGGGGGATGGGTGCCGCCGGCTCGCAAGGGATGCGCGACTACGCCGTAGCCGCGGGAGAACGGGTGGAGATTACGTTCGACAATCAAACCGGCATGTCGCATCCGATGCATCTGCACGGGCACCTGTTCCAGGTGGTCGGTGCGCAGGATCGACGTTTTCCTGGCGCAACGCGCGACACTGTTCTCGTTCCGTATCGCGGCAGCGTGACCATCGCCTTTGATGCGGACAATCCCGGCGCCTGGATGGTGCATTGCCATAATCTCTACCACATGGTCGCGGGAATGATGGCCGTCCTCCGATATTCCTAGAGCCTCGTTAAGGATCGGGTAGCCCAGGCTCGGCTATGCCAAAGGTGGACGCCGCGATCCCGAGGCAGAGTGCCTGGGGACGAGGCCTCACCGGGCGACGTATGACACTGATATGCGCTGACTTCCGCGGAGGTGAATGTCTGATGCGGGTACTTTCGACAAACTTCTCTCGCCGGCTCAGCGGCACGGTTGCGGCAGCAATCCTGACCGTCTTCATCGCGTCCTTAATGCCCTTGTCGGCGGCCTATGCCGATCCACCGCCATGGGCGCCCGCCCATGGCTGGCGGGCCAAGCAGCATCATAAGAAGGACAGATACGTACACTATGCGGCGGCACCCTTCGACATCGACCTCGGCCATTGCAATCGTGATGTGCTGGGGGCAGTGATCGGGGGCGTGGCCGGCGGCGCGATCGGGGCCGGCGTCGCCAAGGGCGACAATCGCACGGTTGCGATCGTCGGCGGCACCATCATCGGCGCCATCATCGGCGGGGTGATCGGGCGCTCCATGGACCGGGTCGATCAGAACTGCGTCGGCCAAGCCCTCGAACATGCCCAGGACGGCCAGGAGGTGCGCTGGCACGCCCCCAACGGCTACGAGTACGAGGTCGTGCCGCGTCGCACCTACACGTCCGCCGGGGGGCAATACTGCCGGGAATACACCACCACCGCCGTGATTCATGGGCGTGCGGAGCGGGTTTACGGCACCGCCTGCCGGACCCCGGACGGCTCCTGGCGTCTGGTTAGCTGACCTCGGTTCGAGGCTGAGCGGGCCTGGGCCCGCTCGGGCGGGTCCGATCGGCCCTCGCCGATCGTGCGCCGGATGTCGTAGTGTTACGGCCGGTCCCCTAGCGGGCGCCTGCGGAATCCGCTTGCCGGTTCCGCCTCCCATGTCAGTTCAGGTGGGGTTGGTGCCGTTTCCTCGAGCGGTGTTTGGTCAAAGCGGCGGATCGGCGCGATGTCCCGAGGGGTCGAGCGTCTCCGCGAGCTTCAAGTTCGTGCTCCTGAGCGCCTTTGCGGCGGGCCTCTGCGTCGGGTCAGGCGTCGCCGCGGCCGACCCCGTGACCCTGGGCCAAATCACGTTCAGCGACGAGCATGGCGGCTTCGTGATCCATTCGGCGAGCGGACAGGGAACCTACGAGGATCCGTTTCTCATCGTGGAGGAGATCACCGATCCGGAAGGGGCGGTGTTGGTCATCCGCGGCGCGGTCAAGGACTTCGGCAACCGCATCGGTACGCTGCACCAGACCGGCTTTGCCCTGACGAAGATCGTCTTCAACGGCACTGGCGAGGCCTGGAGCCTCTTCGACATGGAGCTGCAGGAGCTTTACGGAGTCGCGAGCGATTATTATGACGGGCTCTCCTTTGGCCAGGCCGCGCAACTGCGCCAGCCCATCATCAGCGACCGCTTCGCGCTCAACGAAGTTCTGAACGAGCCGCATGACGAAGTCCGGTTTCGTGAGGGCGTAGTCGAGCCGGGCGGTCGCCTGACCGTGAGCTTCGTCGTCACCGATGCGACCCCGATCGCGGAGTTCTATCTGTTGCAGCGGCCGAGCCGGCTGATCTCGGCCCGGCCGATCCGACTCGCCCGTCAGTAAGCATTTGCGCTTCGGAACCAGGCCGCGGACGCGCCGTTTCCTACCGGCGGCATGAGAGGTTCCAAAATGGGGGAGCCCAAGCAAACCAACAATGTCCGGCGGATCGACTTCGCCAAGGCGGGGACGAAGACGCCGCGGCTACAGGCCGGAGACACGCCCGGGAAACCGCAAGAGTCTCTCAAGAGTGGCCGTGACCGGCTGAAGGTGGTTTCCCTACCGGAGGCGCGCAATCGCCCCAAGCCGAAACGGCAGAAGACGTCGCACGCCCTCTCTTTGATGGTCATAGTCTTGTTTGCCGCGATATTGGGCGCGCTGATCGCAATTCTCGTTCTCGATCCCAGACTCTAGTATCCCCGCCGGATCGACCCCAGAGCGCCGTAGCCGAGGCGTCAGCGCAACGGAACAGCGTACATCTTTCCTGGCCAGGGCGCTGTCGCAACATCGTCGACGGCGGCGACGTAGACCATATCCTCCTCTGGCGAAAGGGCGAGGTTGGGGGCTGAGGCGCTGGGCACCTCGATGGTCTTCAGCAGCTTTCCTTCCTCACTCACTACCAGGATCTGTCCGGTCGTGAGCTGACCGATATAAAGATTTCCGGCCTGATCGCGCTTGATTCCGTCCGGATAGGCCCCGGGCGCGGCATCGGGCATCAGCTCGTTGAGCCGGACGAACAGACGACGATCCGAAAGCGTGCCGTCCTCGGCCACCGCGAAGCGAATGACGCGGAAGGCCTCCGATTCGTTGGCATAGAGTGTCTTGCCGTCGGTGGAAAGCACGAGCCCGTTGGCGTAATGCAAATCGTCGGCGACCAGGCGCACCTGTCCGCCAGGGTCCATGTGATAGATCTTGCCGACGATGGGGCCGCTTTCCCATGGCCCGGAGGCGGTGAAATAGACCCCACCCTTGCCATCCGGGGCGATGTCGTTCGGTCCAACGAAGGCGCCGCCGCTATCGTCGCGGTCGATGGTTTGCACCGTCTTGCCGTCCGCGCCGATCACCACCATCGTGCCCGCATCGTAGCAGGTGACGAGCATGCCCTCACCGAAGGGTGCTACGGCCGCAGGCCCGCACCCCTCGCTTTTCCAGAACTCCGTCGGCTTGTCCCCGTCCCAGCTTTTGACCGTGTGGCCGCCATATTCGACATAGTAGAGCTTACCGGCATGCCAGACCGGTCCCTCCGGGAAGCTGGCGGTGGGGTCGATGATGGTAGGCTCGCCCGCGGATACGGGGGCAGAAACCATCGTTGCCGCCAGGAGCAGCCCGAATATCGTCGTGCGCATGGGTTGGTCTGACCTTCTTGTCGATTGCGGGGCAGGAGCAGGATAGCGCCGCATTCCGGTTCGGTTGCGCGCCTCATCGGGATTAGAAGATCGGCCGAGCCGCAGCTGCCATTCGGCTTCGCCCGAGGAATCGATCTAGTCTGAGCCAATGACTGACCCTGCCACCCGCGAAGCCGCTCCGGCGCCGCATCCCATTGCTCACCCCGGCGCGCGCGACTATGCCCTGCTGGTGCTTCTGGCGGCGCTTTGGGGCGGTTCGTTTCTTCTCATCAAGCTCGCGGTCGCCACCGTCCCGCCCCTCACCGTGGCGGCTGGGCGCACCCTCGTCGGCGCGTTGCTGATGGGCGCGGTCCTCGCAATGAGAGGCGTGCGGCCGCCGAGCGACGGCCGCACCTGGGCGAAGCTCGCCTTGATGGGCACGGTCGGGACGGTTCTGCCCTTTGCGCTGATCAGTTGGGGCGAGAGGCATATCGACAGCGGACTGGCCGCGATCCTGATGTCGGCGGTGCCGCTCTTCACCATCGTGCTGGCGCATATGCTGCGCAGCGACGAGAAGATCACGATCGGCAAGGCGGCGGCCTTGGTGCTGGGCGGGGTCGGCGTGGTGGTGCTGGTCGGTCCGGACGTGCTGCGCGGCATCGGCGGCGACCTTCTCGGCCAGCTGGCTGTGCTCCTTGCGGCGCTCTGCTACGCCGTCAACGGGCTGACCGCGCGCACATTGACCGGGCAGCCCGCCATCGTGGTGGCCGCCGGCATGCTGATCACGGCGGCGATGGCGGGCGTGCCGCTCGCGCTCCTGATCGACCGGCCCTGGGAGACGGAGGCATCGGCGCTCTCGCTCCTCGCGGTCGTGGCGCTGGGCGTGCTGCCGACGGCGCTTGGTTATCTTATCGCGCTTCGGATCATCGCCAGCGCCGGCGCCGGCTTCGCCTCGTTGAACAACTATCTGGTTCCGGTCTTCGGCGTCTTCTGGGGCATGGTTTTTCTGGCGGAGAAGCTGCATCCGCAAGCGCTCCTCGCCCTCCTTCTCATCTTTCTTGGGCTCGCTGCCCCGCGCCTCATCCCTTCGAGAGGGAATGGGATGCGAGGTGCGGACCGCCGACCTTAGGATGCATGGCCCCACACCGCTGCCAGGGGGCTGGCGCGCCGGTGGCGAAGGTGCCTTGGATGCGCCTTCGTGCTTACCCATCCGGATACCGACGGAAAGTGCTGGGCTCGTGCGTGTATGGCTTGAAGCTGCATGGGGAGAATGCCTGATGTCCAAATGCACAAAGCCTAGCCTGTTGGTAGCCGCTCTTTGCTTTGGGGCCGGCCTCTCGCTGCCGGCATACGCCCAAGAGGGCGAAGCTCCGCCAGAGCCGAAGAACCGGTTCATCGAATTTCTGGATGCCGACGGCAACGGCACGGTGGAATTCAGCGAAATTTCCGAGGAACATCATCGGCTCTTTGCGGCAAGCGATGTAGACGGCGATGGACGCCTGTCGCCGGACGAGTTCCGTCGCCGCGGAGAGCTCTTCCAGCGCCTGCACACCAGCACGCTCTTCGACCTGCTCGATGCGAACGGGGACGCCATGGTGTCGCCCGACGAGATCGATGCCCCTAGCAGCCGCTGGTTCAAGCGGTATGATCTGAACGCCGACAACGTGCTTGACGCGGAGGAGGTGCCGGCGCGGCGCAAACATCGGCGTTGAAGGGCGATGATGGATTTGAGCGAGGATGAAGCGCTCGTTCAAAGGGCCGCGGGCGGCGATCGCGCAGCTTGGCGATTGCTGGTGCGCCGCCATGCCGGCAGCGTCCACGCCGCCGCCTGGTATCTGCTCGGCGACCGCAGCGAGGCTGAGGACGTCACTCAGGAAACCTTCCTGCGATTCCTGGGGAAGGCCCGGACATGGCGCGCCGGCGAGGCGACGATCAAGACCTGGCTGCATCGCGTCGCCACCAATCTGTGCGTTGATCGATGGAGATCGGGGCGGAAGACCGAGCTTAACGCGCACCTTATGGAGGAAGGCGTCGATCTGGAGCCCGGGATGCGTGCCGCCCTGGACCGGCGGCTTCGGATCGAAAGCGCGCTTGCCGCGCTGCCGGTTCGCCAGCGCACGGCCATCGTACTGGTCTACTACCAGGGGTTCAGCGGCCTTGAGGCGGCCCAGATCCTGGCGGTGAGCGAGGATGCCCTCGAATCGCTGCTCCGCCGAGCGCGCAGAACCCTGAAGCAGCAGTTGGAACCGGTAGCTTCCGATCTTCTTTGCGAGGTCTGATGCAAGACGATCCAAACGAAGAGACGAGCCTGGCGCGATTCAAGCAGGTGGTGGACGCCTATGGCGCCGAGCCTGGGCGCTGGCCCGCGGACGAACGCAAGCGCTTGCTCGCCTTCGCGGCATCTTCAAGCCACGCTCGCGCTCATTGGGCGCAAGCGGGGCAGCTCGATGACGCGCTGAACAAGCACGCCTCTCCTCCGACCAGCCCCGACCTGGCCGATCGTCTCGATGACATGTTGCCGGAATTTACGCAGAGGCGCAGGCCTGTGCCGAACCGGCCCAGGGCAGCCGCGATGGCGCTTTCGTTCGCAGTACTCGCGATCGCGGCCGCTTGGCTGGGTGGCCGCAACTGGAGCGGAGAAACGCCGGATCACGAGACGGTCCAACCTGTAGAGGAGTTCGTCCTTCTGGACGCCGTTCCTTTGATCGACGCCGTGACCATCGAGGAAGCTCGGGCGCCCTCCTTTGAGGGCGATGATGAGCTCGCGCTCGCCTTGGAGTAGGACGGGCGAAGTCCCTATCTTGTGTCGGCGCGTTTCTGCGATCATGCGCTGCTGATGAGCACGCATGCGGCTCACCACAGCCAACCGGCCATCATGAGATTCTTCCTGATCGCATGTCTGGCAACGTCGCTGCTCTGCGCCGCGCCGATTCATGCGCAGGAGCAGCCGGTTGACCTCGAACTCGTTCTCGCCGTCGACGTTTCCGGCTCCATGGATGCGGACGAGAAGCTGTTGCAGCGACAGGGCTATGTCGAGGCGTTTCGGCATCCCCAGGTGATCCGAGCGATCGTGTCAGGCTTCCATGGCGGCATTGCGGTGACCTATGTCGAATGGGCGGGGCCGTCCTCGCAGGTGGTCATTCTTCCATGGCGTTCGATTGACCGGGAAGCGAGCGCGGAAGACTTTGCCCGCGACCTGGCGGCGGCCCCGACGAGTTGGATCAGGCGAACCTCGATCTCCGGCGCGCTCCTCTTCTCGGCTGCCTTGTTCGACGACAACGGCTTCGAAGCGCCGCGGCGGGTGATCGACATTTCCGGCGATGGTCCGAACAACACGGGTTCGCCGGTCCTCCCGGTACGCGACGCCGTGGTGGAGCAGGGCATCGTGATCAACGGTCTGCCGATAACCCTGAAGAGCGGAGGATTCGGCGGGCTTCAGCCGGGGCAGCTCGATCTCTACTACGAGGAATGCGTGATCGGCGGAACCGGCGCCTTCATCGTGTCTGTGCAGGATCCCCAACATCTGGCGGAAGCGATCCGGCGCAAGCTGGTGCTGGAGATTGCAGGGGCGCCGCCGCGCGCCACGCCAGCCGCCGCGCATGAGGCGGGGCCGCGTATCGACTGCCTGATCGGCGAGAAGACACGTCCAAGCTGGTTGGATGAGGACAACCGATGACGTTCCGCTTGATCAGAGAAAGCGTCGATGGTCTTGAGAATGGTCGGAGTGGCGTGATTCGAACACGCGGCCCCTACGTCCCGAACGTAGTGCTCTACCAGGCTGAGCTACACTCCGACGCCGACGGGAGGGCGGCTATATAGCGCCGCCGCCCGCAAATCGCAACTACCGCGCTGGCGGGAAGGGGCACGGCCCGGCGCGCACCCGCATCAGTGCCCGCGCTCGACGCAGAAATCCACGACATCGATCAAGGCCCGCTTTTCGTGCCCTTCCGCGAAAACGCCAAGCGCGTCGCGCGCCATCGCTCCATAGTGGCGGGCGCGCGAGATGGTATCCTCCAGCGCGCCGTGCCGTTGCATCAGCTGGACGGCGCGCTCGAAATCATCCGGCTCCCGGCGCAGCTCCTCCAGCGTGCGGCGCCAGAAGGCGCGCTCCTCCTCGTCGCCCCGCAGAAAGGCCAGGATCGTCGGTAGCGTAATCTTGCCCTCGCGGAAATCATCTCCCACCGTCTTACCGAGCTTCGCCTGATCGGCGGCATAGTCCAGCGCGTCGTCGACAAGCTGGTAAACGATGCCGAGATTGCGCCCGTACTCCTCGAGCGCCTCCTCCTCAGCTCGGGGGCGCTCGGTGATCACCGCCCCGATCCGGCAGGCCGCCGCGAACAAGGCCGCCGTCTTGGATTTTATGACCTCGAGATAGGAACCCTCGCTGGTTGCCACATCGTTGGCCGTGACCAGCTGCATCACCTCGCCCTCGGTGATCACCGCCGAGGCGCGGGAGAGGATGTCGAGCACCCGCAAGGACCCGTCCGCCACCATCAGCTCGAAGGCGCGGGCGAAGAGAAAATCGCCCACCAGCACGCTGGGCTTGTTGCCCCAGAGCGCATTGGCGGTGGCAAGCCCGCGCCGCAGATCGCTTTCATCGATCACATCGTCGTGCAGAAGCGTCGCGGTGTGGATGAACTCGACAGCGGCGGCCAGGCGATGATGGCGGATTCCGTGGTAGCCGCAGAGCCGCGCCGATGCCACCGTGAGCATGGGCCTCAGCCGCTTTCCGCCCGCCGCGATCAGATGGCCGGCGAGCTGGGGGATGAGCCCGACCGGGCTCTGCATGCGCGCCAGGATCAGGGTGTTGACCGCGGCCATGTCCTCGGCGGTAAGCGCAAGCAGGCCGTCCAGACCGGTACGCGCCGATCTGCCGCGCTCTTCCAGGCTTACGACGACGGCCACGATCTCTCCCTCGCTCTTGGGGGAAGCTCCGGAGCATAGAGGCTCGACCCGATGGGTCAAGGGCATCCGGCTGGCCGCCCGAAGCGCCGGGGGCTTGCTTTGTGCGCGGGCACTCGGCTTTGATGAGAAGGCGATCATGCGCGAGCTCTTGCGAACCAACGACCCTGTCACGCTCACCTGGATCGATGCCCTGCTGCGCGAGGCCGGGATCGAGTGCATCATCCTCGATTCCCATACCAGCATCATCGAAGGATCGATCGGCGCCATTCCGCGCCGGGTCATGGTGTCGGAGGAAGATTGGCCGCGGGCACGCGCCCTTCTCGCACGGGCCGCACCGACCGAGCTGCCGTGAGCGACACGACGGAAGACGCCCTGCTCGGAGGACGGGTTCGGCTGATACAGCCGGCCGAAGGCTACCGCGTCGCCATTGACCCGGTGCTGCTCGCCGCCGCCATACCCGCGGGACCTGGAGAGCGCGTGCTCGATCTCGGCTCGGGCACCGGTGCAGCGGCGCTCTGCCTTGCCGTGCGCGAGCCCGGATGCCGCGTCAGCGGTCTTGAACGCGATCTGGCCTTGGTGCGGTTGGCCCAGGACAGCGCGCATCTGACCGGCGTGGCGGCCCGGGTCGATTTCATGGTCGGCGATCTCCTGGCACCGCCGCCACGCCTTGCGCCTGGTTCCTTCCATCATGCGATGGCCAACCCGCCTTACTTGCCGGCGGCCGGCGCTCCCTCCCCGCAGGCCGGCCGCGCGGCGGCCCATGTCGAAGGCGAAGCCGGCCTTGAAGAGTGGGTGCGGGCGGCTCTGACCATGGTTCGGCCGAAGGGAACCGTCACCTTCATTCACCGCGCCGACCGGCTTGATCAGTTGATCGCCGCCTTCGCCAGCCGCGCCGGCGAGCTTGTGCTGTTCCCGCTCTGGCCGGACTCCGGCAAACCGGCCAAGCGGATTCTGGTGCGGGCGCGCAAGGCAGTGTCGGCGCCCGCGCGCCTTGCTCCAGGTCTCGTTCTGCATGCTCCCGGTGGCGGCTTCACCGAAGCGGCCGAAGCGGTCTTGCGCGGGGGCGCGGGGTTGATTCTCTAGGCCGCCACGTGTCGAAGGGCTGCGGTGTTGGGCTAGGAAGCGGGTCGCGTTGCTCCCGATCGGCCCGCCCGATAGCATCGCCCCCATGCGCCGCCCCGTCGCCCTCTTTCTCGCACTCCTCGCCGCAGCGGCACAGGCGGATACCTCGGCTCTCCAGTCCCAGCTCGGCCTTGCAGAGCCACGCAACGGCCGCTGGTGCCTTGCCACCGGGGCCGGACAGTTCGCCGCCGGTGCAACCCTGCTCCTCTATGAGCCCTATCAGGCAATTGAAGCGTCGGCCCGGGTGGTCGGACCGGCGGGGGAGGAATGCGGGGAGCTGAAATCCAGATTCGTCTGGCCGCGCAGCCCGGATGCGCCGGCCCATTTCTACCGGCTCAGTCCGGAAAACGCCGCTTCGGCGAAGACCCTGGCCGCCGCGGGCGTGCTCTTCGCCCTCTTGGATTCCAGTGCGCGCCCAGTGGAAGGCGGCGTCGATCTCGACGGCGACGGCCGACCCGAACGGTTGAGCATTTGCGCCTCCGGCCAAGGGCTGCATTTTCTGGTGGAGAGCGGACAGAAGGTGCGCTGGCACGCCTATTACCATCTCGGCCTTGAGGTCGTGCCCGATTGCACTGATCGTATCTTTGCGGAGTAGAGCATGCTGACCTCCTGGTTTTATTCACTGAGGCGTCTGGCCGGCATCGAACCGCCGCCCGTGGTTTCCGTCGTGCGGCTGGGTGGCGTCATCGGTGGAATCTCGCCGGTGAGAATGGGCCTGACGCTCGCCGGACTGACTCCTGTCCTGGAGCGGGCCTTTCGCTGGCCGGGTGCGAAGGCGGTCGCGCTTCAGATCAATTCGCCGGGTGGGTCGGCAGCCCAGTCCTCGTTGATTCACACGCGCATTCGCGCGCTGGCTGCCGAGCACACGCTGCCGGTCCACTCCTTCATCGAGGATGTCGCAGCCTCGGGAGGATATTGGCTGGCCTGCGCCGGCGACGAAATCCATGCCGATGAAACCTCGATCATCGGCTCGATCGGAGTGGTCAGCGCAGGCTTCGGATTTCCCGACCTTCTGAACCGGATCGGCGTCGAGCGGCGGCTCCACGCCACCGGCCCGCATAAGGGGATGCTCGACCCGTTCCGTCCCGAGCAGCCCGCGGATGTGGAGCGGCTGCGCGAGATCCAGGGCGATCTTTTCGAGAGCTTCAAGGCGCTCGTGCGCAGCCGACGCACCGGCAAGCTGAAAGCCCCGGAAACGGAGCTCTTCACCGGCGCCGTCTGGTCCGGCCGCCGCGCGCTCGAAATGGGCCTGGTCGACGGCATCGGCGAGATACGTCAGCTGATGCGCGCCCGCTATGGCGAGAAAGTCCGGCTGGTCGCGGTCGGCGGCCGGCGCGGCTGGCTTTCGCGCCGCCTCAGGCCGGAGGTTGCGGCCGGCGATTGGGCGGCCGGCGCGCTGGCCGCGCTGGAAGAGCGGATGTACTGGTCGCGCTACGGGCTTTAGAGGTCGCCCAAGGCGGCTTTCCTTGACCAGAGGCTTCCGCAGTCGCTAAATGGCCTCGAAATGTTCGGGGTCGGCCTCCAGAAACTGATCCTGCTGATCGCGATCCTGACCGCGGTCTGGTACGGATTCCGCCTCATCGGCCGCCTTGCCGCAGAGCGCAAGACTCTGCAGCGCCAAGAGCGGCACAATCGCGCGGCGAGCCGCGCCGTCGAGGATATGGTGAAATGCCGCCTCTGCGGCGACTATGTTCCGGCGAGCGGCGCGGCCTCATGCACGAAGGCCGACTGCCCCAGCCGATAAGGGCGCCCCGGGGAGGCAAGGCGCAGATGCATCGCAGCCGGCTTGGCGGAGTGATCATCGATTGCCGGACGGAGGATATCGACGGCGCCGCCGAATTCTGGAGCCAGGCGCTGGGCCTCGACCTCGTGCAGACGACCGACCCACGGGACAAGAACTATATCCGCTTGCGCACCGCTTCCAACGATCTCGACATCGAGGTGCAGAAGGTCGACCACCCAAGCCGCGTGCATATCGACATAGAGACTGATGATGTCGTGGCGGAGGTCCGACGGCTCGAGGCTCTGGGCGCCGAACGGATCGTCGAGATTCGCGACTGGGTAGTGATGCAAGCGCCGACCGGCCATCGCTTCTGCGTCGTGCCCGTGCAGCGGTCCGGATTTGCATCCGAGGCCAATCGGTGGAACTGATCGCTCGCTGATCTCAAGCGAAAGCACTGTGCGCCAGCGCATGCTCGCGAGCATCGCCCGCCGGCTCGGCCAACGCGACCGTCTCGGCGATCGCGTTGGCATAGTAGGCCAATAAGGCCGTCTCTGCGGGAGCCGCGCGGCAAAGCCCGTCTTCGCCGCGGCGCACGAGGCGGCGCAAGGTCAGCATCCTCAAGCCGGCGGAGACCGCATAATCCTCGTCGCCGCGGGGCACATAGACCTTGGCTCCAGCGCGAGCGAGACGGTCCATCAGCGCCTTGACCGCGACCTTGATGTCGAGTTCTGTCCATGTCCGATGCGGCTCGCGCAGAATGACGGTGGCGACCAGCGAGACGGGCAGAACCGGCACGATCACCGCCACCTGCCTCATGAGCTCCGAGGCGAAGCGCTCGACAAGGACGAGACGCTCTTCCTTGGCCATGCGCCGCAGATCCGGAGCTGTGGCGACGATCCAATCACGCGCCGAGACCGGAGTGCCGAAATTCACGCAAGCATAGCCGAAGCGATACCAGCGGCCGGCGGCCATCAGGCGCAGATTGTGCGCGACGAAGCGCAAGCTCGTGCCGATCGCGGCGAGCCGCCCCTTGCGCGGCCGTTCGGCATCGAGCGTCAACAACAGGCTGCGATCCTCGAGCACGCGGTCATAGTTGATGCCGACCGGCACGAAGACGAGGTCGCGCGGGCCGTTGGGATCAAAGGCCTTCAACATGTAATCGATGAGGCCGAGCCTGGGCGGGCGCAGCCGTCCGTCACGGCTGAGGCCGCCTTCGGGATAGATCGCCTGCGCCACGCCATTCTCGACCGCCATCCCGACATAGCTTTCCAGCACCCGCCGATAGAGCGCGCGGCCCGAATTGCGGCGCACGAAATAGGCGCCGAGCGCGCGGATCAGGGTCTGCAAGGGCCAGATCCTGGCCCATTCGCCGACGGCGTAGCTCAAGGCCGTGCGGTCGGCGGCCAAGAAGGCGACCAGCACATAGTCGAAATTGCTGCGATGGTTCATGACGAAGACCAGGGTCGAGCCGGCAGGGATTGCAGCCAGCGCCGCTTCGTCGGCAAATCCCAGCCGCACGCGGTAGAGCGAGCGGGCGATCCGGCGCGCCAGCCAATAGCCGATGCGGAAATAGAGATAGGCGTTGAAGGCGGGCACGATCTCGCGCGCATAGCGCTGGACCTCGTCCATCAGCAAGGCGCGCGGTTTGCCTGTAGCGACCGATTCCGTCTCGACCGCCGACAGTACCTGGGGGTCGTAGCAGAGCCGGTCGATGAGAGCCTGACGCTTTGCCAGCGCAAAGGGTGGGATCTTTACCGGCAGACGCTGGTTCAGATCCTCGATCAGGCGGTTGACCCGGCGCTTGAGCATCCAGCGCACTCCCGGCACCAGGATGCGCGCGAGGATCGCCCATAGGGCCAGCAAGCCCGCGATCAGCACGAGCCACAGAGGTAAGGTCACATCGCCGGTCATCGGAAAGCTCACACGAAGAGGATGGGTCCCGTACCCTCGGCCGCTTCGAGGAAGGTGACGACGCCACCCTGCATCACCTCGATGTCCGCGCGCAGCTCCTCACGAGGAATTCGCACTGCGCGCAATCCCATCTCGCAGGCCGTCACCTCGCCCCCAAGCGCCACGGTGGCCTGCAGTAACTCCTCGAAGGTCGCGACGCCGGCCTCCGCGAAGGCGCGATCCTGGTCCTTGGGCGCAAGCCCGCCCGGCGCGGGCGACAGATCGTGCCAGCCCGGCCGCTCAGGCGTTCCGCGCCCCAGCGCCTTCAGCGCTCCCATGGTGAGGAAGAGCCTGACCTTCCGCCCGGTGGCCGCCGCCGCACTCGCCATCACCAGCGCGTAGTGCACCCGCTCGTAAAGATCGGAGACGAGCACAATATTGAGCGCTGCCTTGGCCTTAGCCATGGAGATCGGCTTCGGTGATCGTGGGGCTATCGCCGCAGAGGGGGCAGTCGGGATCGCGCGGAACCGAGAGGAGGCGGAAGGTTCCTTCCAGCGCATCGTAGAGCAGCATCCGGCCGGAAAGCGATCGTCCGATCCCTAGAATCTCCTTCGCAACCTCGGTCGCCTGGAGGGTGCCCATGGTGCCCGCGAGCGAGCCGAGAATGCCGGCCTCCGAGCAGCTCGGAATCAATCCCGGCTCGGGCTTCTCGCGGAACAGACAGCGATAGCAGGGATGGGGCGGTCCGGCCCAGGACTTGAAGGTCGAGAGCTGACCGTCGAAGCGCAGAAGCGCCGCCGAGACCAGCGTGCGATTTGCGAAGTGGCAAGCATCGTTAAGGAGATAGCGCGCATCGAAATTGTCGGTGCCGTCGGCGACGATATCGTAGCCGGCGATCAGCGCCCGGACATTCTCACCAGTGAGCCGCTCGGCATGCGCTTCGACCTTGACCTCGGGATTGATGCGAGCCACCGCCTCGATTGCGCTCTCGACCTTGAGGCGGCCGAGGTCGCCCGTGCCATGCACCACTTGGCGCTGCAGATTGGTGAGGTCCACGCGGTCGTAATCGACGACGCCGAGCGTGCCGATACCGGCGGCGGCGAGGTAGAGGAGCAGGGGCGAGCCCAGGCCGCCTGCGCCCACCACCAGCACCCGCGCCTTGAGCAGGCGCTCCTGCCCGATGCCGCCGATCTCCGGCAGGATGATGTGGCGGGCGTAGCGCTTGAGCTGCGACTCGGTGAAGTCCATCCGCTGGAGTTTACGGCCGGACGGCGAAAGCGTCGAGGCGACCCTCACCCGGCTTGCAACGGCTCGCAACCCTCTCCCGAAATCGGGAGAGGGGCAGGTGCGTCTACTCCCTCTCCCGCCCTTAGGGCGGGAGAGGGTTGGGGTGAGGGGCGGGCAGGTCCCCTTCATTGCGTCCGCCGCCGTTGGTCCCTATGTTCTCGGCGCCCGACAAGCCGGCTTAAGCGTTCCCGGAGCCCATGACCGATCTCGCCCATATCCGCAATTTTGCGATCATCGCCCATATCGACCACGGCAAATCGACCTTGGCCGACCGGCTGATCCAGACCTGCGGCGCGCTCGACCCGCGGGAAATGCGCGAGCAGGTGCTCGATTCGATGGATATCGAGCGCGAGCGCGGCATCACCATCAAGGCGCAGACCGTGCGCCTCACCTATACGGCAAGGGATGGCGAGACATACGAGCTGAACCTCATGGACACGCCCGGACATGTCGATTTCGCCTATGAGGTGTCGCGCTCGCTGGCGGCTTGCGAGGGCTCGCTTCTGGTGGTCGATGCCAGCCAGGGGGTGGAGGCGCAGACCCTCGCCAATGTCTATCAGGCGATCGACAATAATCACGAGATCGTGCCGGTCCTGAACAAAGTCGATCTGTCGGCGGCCGAGCCCGAGCGGGTCAAGCAGCAGATCGAGGAGGTGATCGGCCTCGACGCCTCGGCGGCGATTCCGATCTCGGCAAAAACGGGGCTTAATATCGATCTCGTGTTGGAGGCGCTAGTCGCCCGCCTGCCGCCGCCGCAAGGCGATCCGCGCCTGCCGTTGAAGGCGCTGTTGATCGACAGCTGGTACGACCCTTATCTCGGCGTCATCGCGCTGGTGCGCATCAAGGATGGGCTGCTGAAAGCCGGGATGAAAATCCGCATGATGTCGACCGGCGCTGCCCATCCGGTTGATCGCGTCGGCATCTTCACCCCGAAGATGGAGTTGGTGACGGAACTCGGGCCGGGAGAGATCGGCTTTCTGACCGCCGGAATCAAGACCGTGGCCGACTGCCAGGTGGGCGACACCATCACCGAGGAACGGCGACCCGCGCCCGAGCCCTTGCCGGGTTTCAAGCCGTCGGTGCCGGTCGTGTTCTGCGGCCTCTTCCCGACCGATGCGGCCGACTATGAGCAGCTCCGCGACAGTCTCGCCAAGCTCCGCCTGAACGACGCCAGCTTTCATTATGAGCCGGAAACCTCGGCCGCGCTCGGCTTCGGCTTTCGTTGCGGCTTTCTGGGGCTGTTGCATCTGGAGATCATCCAGGAGCGGCTGGAGCGGGAGTTCAACCTCGACCTCATCACCACGGCGCCGAGCGTCGTCTATCGCGTGCACATGACCAACGGCGGGGTGAAGGAGCTGCACAATCCTGCCGACATGCCTGATCCCGTGCGCATCGAGAAGATCGAGGAGCCGTGGATCAAGGCGACGATCCTGGTGCCGGACGCCTATCTGGGCCCGATCCTGAAGCTCTGCGAGGAGCGGCGGGGCGTGCAGATCGACCTCACCTTCGCCGGCAACCGGGCGATGCTGGTCTATCGCCTGCCGCTGAACGAGGTGGTGTTCGACTTCTACGACCGCCTCAAATCGGTCTCGCGCGGCTATGCCAGCTTCGACTATCACCTCGACGGCTATGAGGAGGGCGATCTCGTCAAGCTTTCGATCCTGGTCAATGGCGAGCCGGTGGACGCGCTTGCTTGCATCGTCCACAGGAGCCATGCCGAGGCGCGCGGCCGCGCGCTTTGCTCCAGGCTCAAGGATTTGATCCCGCGCCAGCTCTTCAAGGTCGCCATCCAAGCGGCGATCGGCGGGCGCGTGATCGCCCGCGAGACGGTGAGTGCCTTACGCAAGGACGTCACCGCCAAATGCTATGGCGGCGACATCACGAGGAAACGCAAGCTCCTGGAGAAACAAAAGGAGGGCAAGAAGAAGATGCGCCAGTACGGGAACGTCGAAATCCCGCAATCCGCGTTCCTTGCGGCGCTGCGCAGGACCGAGGATTAGGCTCGGCAACGCCTCCTCGCGCAATAGATTTGCCCATGCCGTTTAGGGTAGTCTGCAGCCAGAGGGAGACTGGGCTTGGAACGCCGCCTCTGCGCCATTCTCGCCGCCGATATCGTGGGCTACAGCCGGCTCATGGAGCTTGATGAAGTCGGGACCCTGGCGGCGTTGATGCAGTGGCGCGAGGATGTTCTTGAGCCACTCGTCCTAAACCATCACGGTCGGGTCGTCAAAGTGATAGGCGACGGAGTGCTGGTCGAGTTTGGCAGCGCCGTCAACGCGGTCGCCTGCGCCGTCGAGTTGCAGAAGCGGGTGGCGGAGGCCGGCGCGGGCACAGCTCCGGAGCGCCGTCTGCTGCTGCGCATCGGCATCAACCTGTGCGATGCGATCGTCGAAGACAGCGACCTCTACGGCGATGGGGTGAACATCGCCGCTCGGCTTCAGGCCCTGGCCGAGCCGGGCGGCATCCTGGTTGCCGGCGCCGCCTATGACCAGGTCAAGAACAAGATTGGCGCCAGGTTCCTGGACCTCGGACCCCATACCGTGAAAAATCTTCGCGATCCGGTTCGTGTCTACTCCGTCGTGCGGGATGAGGCTGCGGCGATCTCGTACGAACCATCCGGCGGCACGAATGTCAAACATGAACAGCCGACGATCGCAGTGTTGCCTTTCACGAATATGAGCGGCGATGCGGAGCAGCTGTATTTCAGCGATGGATTGACCGAGGACATCATCACCGGATTGTCGCGCTTCCGCCAGTTGCTCGTCATTTCACGAAATTCCTCCTTCCAGTATCGCGACACGGCGGTTGACGTGCGGCGGGTGGCGCGTGAGCTCGGAGTCAGATTCGTCGTCGAAGGCAGCGTCCGCAAAGCCGGCAACCGCTTGCGTGTGACCGCGCAGCTAATCGACGCCACAACCGGCAATCACCTCTGGGTGGAACGCTTCGACCGCGAGCTTACCGACATTTTTGCCGTTCAGGACGAAATCACGCAAAGCATCGTCGCGAGCCTGGCGGGCCGGGTCGAGGATGCCGATCGCAAGCGGGCGCTGCGCAAGAGCACCCATGATCTCTCCGCCTATGACCTTTTGCTACGGGGCAGCCATATCCTGAAGAAGGGATCGAAACAGGACGTGCTCGAGGCGCGGGACATCTTCCAGCGGATCATCGAGATGGACTCCGCATACGCGGCCGCCTATGTGCAGCTGGCAGAGACCTATTTCTATGAAGCCGCTTCAAATTGGACGGCGTCCAAGGAGGCCGCCGCCGAGCAGCTGTTCAAGATCGCCCACGCGGCGGCACCGCTCGATGATCAGGAGAGCCGCGTGCATCTGTGTCTGGCCTGGGGCTATTGGCGGGTCAAAGCCGATCTGGAAATGGCGAGAACCCATCTCGAGCAGGCGATCGCGCTCAATCCGAACGATTTGGACAACTATTGTTTAAAAGGGTTCTTGTCGACCTGCATGGGCAACCTCGAGGAGGGGATCTGGTGCACGGGCGAGTCGATCCGCCGGGCCCCCAACATGCCCGAGGAATGCTTGTACAGCCGAGTCATGGCTGAATACCTGTTGGGGCGTTACGGCGACGCGATCGCAACATTCGGCCGGATGTTGCGGCCACCCCTCGAGCTGATCGGCTGGGTCGCCGCCTGCTACGCCGAGCTGGGACGCGACGATGACGCACGCGCGGCAGCGATCCGGTTTCGCGAGCGGGCCCGGGCCGAAGGCGCCGGGCCGCCGAATGACGAGGTCGAGGCTTGGCGGGCGTATTGGTGGAAAGTGTTTCCCGCCAGGGAACAGACAAGTGTGGAGCGCCTCTTCAGCGGTCTGCGCAAGGCGGGATTGCCGGTCTGAGTTCCGAGCGCGGCTTACTCGACGGTGAAGGTCGGCGCCGGGCGCGCCTTCAGATCGTATGGCGCGAGCCTGTCGGCCAGACCCAGCCGCCGCAGAGGTCATTGAGTGTTCACTGCCAGCAAGCTAAGTCGAGACAGGTTAGAAATCGGGTCGAGCTTGATTAGAAATTGGAAAGAATGTCCGGGAAGGGCGGGTTCTGGTCGCCAAGTGCTTTGACCGCGGAAAGGGCCATCCCAGGCTGGCTCTCCTGCGGATCGGCCGTCAGCCCTCTCAGGGCGTAAGCAGGGGAATGTAGAAATCCGCGGATCGGCGCCGGGCGGCGCTGCGCAGGACCGAGGACTAACCTTTAGGCTTGCTTTATGGGTTCCAGCCGTCTTTGCGGCGTCTGCGGCCCATCGGCAGGATCAGAAGAATGAGCGCCGGCAGACCGAGCACAGCCCAGGCGGGCCAGCGCAGGACGGTGAGCAGGACCGGGTCCCACAAATGCGGCCAGACATAGCGCTCGATCACCGCCTGCACCAGATTGAGCGAGGGCGGGTCTAGAGTGAACCACATCTGGCCGAGAGCCAGAGGCACGAAACGCCCTGTTTGAGCCCAAAGCTGGAACTGCCATGCCGCCGCCGCCAAGGCGCCCAGCAACAAGAGCAGGCCAAAGAGCCTTACGGCAATTCTCATATGCCGCTCTCCCCTCGCGGCGCCCCCAAACTAACAGGATAGGCTCCCTTGCGTGCCATCAGCAACATCCGAAAAGAATGGGTGGTGAAAAAGGCGGAGTTATTCTTCGTACCCGTTCGCGCTGTCCCATGGCGCTCGGGTGCTTGACCTTCTGGCGATCCTCCCAGACCTATAGGCGGTCCTAGGCGCCCCCAATCTCGGGAAATACGGCCATGCCCTATGCCTCCTTGCGGGAGTTCCTGACGCGGCTGGAGGGCACGGGCCGGCTGGTCCGGGTCGGAGAATCGGTCTCGCCGATCCTGGAAATGACCGAGATCCAGACACGGCTCCTGGCCGAAGGCGGGCCAGCGGCCCTGTTCGAGACCGTGGTCGCAGAGGATGGCAGGCGCTATGCCATGCCGGTGCTGGTGAACCTCTTCGGGACCGTCGAACGCGTCGCCTGGGGCATGGAGCGCGAGCCGCATCAGTTGCGAGAGATCGGAGAGACCCTGGCCTTCCTCAAGCAGCCCGAGCCGCCCGGCGGATGGCGCGAAGCCTTCGAGATGCTCCCCCTGCTCAAGTCGGTTCTCGCCATGAAACCGAGGACGGTCGGCTCCGGCCCGGCCCAGGAGGTGGTGGAGGAGGGCGAGGGGATCGATCTCGGCCGGTTGCCGATCCAGACCTGCTGGCCCGGCGAGCCTGCCCCGCTCATCACTTGGCCGCTAGTGGTGACCCGGGGGCCGGGCCGCGCGCGCGAGGACGATTTCAACCTCGGTATCTACCGCATGCAGGTGATCGGGCGCGACCGGACCCTGATGCGCTGGCTGAAGCATCGCGGGGGCGCCCAGCATCATCGGCGCTGGGCTGAGAGCCGGCGCGAGCCTTTGCCGGCGGCGGCGGTTATCGGCGCTGATCCGGCGACCATCATCGCCGCCGTGACCCCGGTGCCCGACACGCTGTCGGAGTATCAGTTCGCTGGCCTCCTGCGCGGCCGGAAGGTCGAGCTCGTCCAGTGCCGGACCGTGCCGCTCAAGGTTCCGGCCACAGCCGAAATTGTGCTCGAGGGAACGGTCAGTCTCGAGGACTACCGGGACGAAGGCCCCTATGGCGACCATACCGGCTACTACAATGCCGTCGAGCCCTTTCCGGTCTTCACAATCAGCGCCATCACCCGCCGGCGCGATCCGATCTATCTGTCGACGTTCACCGGACGTCCGCCGGATGAGCCTTCGGTGCTGGGCCAGGCGCTGAACGAGGTCTTTATCCCGCTCCTGACGCAGCAATTCCCCGAGATTGTCGATTTCTGGCTGCCGCCCGAAGCCTGCTCCTACCGCATCGGCGTCATCTCGATGCACAAAGCCTATCCCGGTCACGCCAAGCGCCTGATGTTCGGCGTCTGGTCGTATTTGCGCCAGTTCATCTACACCAAGATTCTCATCGTTGTGGATGCGGAGATCGACGCGCGCGATTGGAAGGAGGTGATGTGGGCGGTCTCAACCTGCATGGACCCGGTGCGCGACATCACGCTCGTCGAAAACACGCCGATCGACTATCTCGACTTCGCCAGCCCCGAATCGGGCCTCGGCGGCAAGATGGGACTCGACGCCACCACCAAGCTGCCGCCGGAGACCCGGCGCGATTGGGGTCGAAAGATCAGGATGGATCCACGCATCGTCGAGGCCATAACCGAGAAATGGCCGCGCCTGGGTCTGCCGGGCTCGGGCAAGCCGATCTGGAGGTGATTCGGATTTTTCTCGACCACTAACCAATGCGCATGGATAAACGCCCTTGCTGCGCGGGCGACCCGCGATGCGTGCTCCGGTGCTGATCGTATTGCGCAAGGGTCTAGCGAAAGTCCGCAAAGACACAAGGAATCAGGCGCAGCAGACTCTGAACGGCCAGCTCGCGGCCGGGCTTCGTGCACTCGATGCCGGCGGGCTCGGCGCGCTCTTGGGGTTGGCAGGCCTGAGCTTTCTCTACGGCGTGCTGCCCGCACTCGGCCCCGGTCACGGCAAAGCCGTGATATCGGCAAATGTCCTGGCCGATGCGCGGCGGCTTCGCCAAGGGCTGGCTCTGGCCTGGTGCAACGCTGACGCGAAGCTCTGGCCGTCCTGTCAGTGGGAATACGGGCCATGCAGCGGGGCGGTGCTGGTGCTCGCCTTCGCCAAGGCAGCCGGCGCGTTTGGCGCCGGCATTCTGCCCACGCTTGCCATGGCAGTGGGCACGGCGATCACCGTGTCGAGCCTTGCTCTGGCCGCGTTCTACTCAAGACACGCCGCTTTGAAGCTGGCGGGACGTGGGGAGCGCATGGCTTTTCTCGCCGAGAACGTCTTGGCGATGGCTGGCCGGAACCGCAAGATCCTGATGGGCGCTCTTTGCTTGCGGGCTCCTTCGCCCGCCCGGTTTCCCCGTTTCGAGTCTGATCAGCAGGCGGGAACGCCGTCGTGGATGCGGTCGTCCCGGCGCAGCCTATGGCTCACCATCTCGCCATGGAGCCTGTGCACGGCGTTGCTTGCCGTACGCTCGAACAGGAAGGGAAGCAGCGCATGAATCAGACAGGCAAGCGAAGCCAGCAACAGCCGGCCGGCAAAACTGCCCGCGACCTCCATATGCTCGCCATAGGTCTCGCCCACCGATCGCGGGTGCCGGGTGAACAGCTCGAGAATCATGCCTGAAGCTCCACGCCAATGCCTGAAAACAGGTCGAAGAATACCCGATTCGGCGAGATGCCTTCATCCAAATACTTGCAAGGTTATGCCATATCAGAGTATTGCATACTCAATACATGCGTGATGGTAGAATAATTTTCTATGGACACGTTGGATCGCAAGATTTTGAATGTACTCCAGGAAAATGCCGCCCTTCCGGTGGCGGAGGTTGCCGAGCGGGTGGGCCTGAGCGCCACGCCGTGCTGGCGGCGCATTCAGAAGCTGGAGCAGGCAGGAATTATCCGGGGGCGCGTTGCGCTTCTCGATCGCGGAAGGCTCAATCTCGGCGTCACCGTCTTCGTGGCCGTTCGCACCGATCAGCACAACATGGCCTGGTACGAGCGATTCGCCCGCGCTGTATCCGAGATCGACGAGATCATCGGGTTCTATCGAATGAGCGGCGAGGTCGACTATCTGCTGCACGTCGTGGTCCCGGACATCGCCAGCTACGACGCCGTCTATAAGCGCCTGATCGCAAAGATCGAACTGAGGGATGTCAGCTCCAGCTTCGCCATGGAGATCATCAAAGAGACCGCGCGTCTGCCGCTGACCTATGCCGACTGACGCCGATCGCGGTTGCGTCCACGGCCGTTCCCTGCAAGGCTCCCCATACTTCGTCCCGACATTCTCTTGAAGAGCCGTTTCACGGTGACCGATTACGACCTCCTTTCCGATCTCATCGCTGCGGCGCGCCGTGCCGGCGCCGATGCGGCCGATGCGCTCCTGGTGGAGAGCGCTGCCGTGTCGGTCGCGCAACGCCTTGGCCGACCGGAAAAATTGGAGCGCGAGGAGAGCCGGGATTTGGGTCTGCGCGTGTTCATTGGCCGGCGGCAGGCGGTGGTATCCACCACCGATCTCGGTCGCCAAGCGCTCGAAGATCTGGTCCAACGCGCGCTGGCCATGGCCCGGACGGTGCCCGAGGATCCCTATTGTGGCCTCGCCGATCCGAGCGAACTGGCTGGGAATCCGCCTTCACTCGACATCAGCGATCCGCTCGAGCCTTCGCCCGAGCTTCTTGCCGAGCGGGCCAAGACGGCCGAGGACGCCGCACGGTCGGTTCCCGGCATAACCAATTCCGAAGGCGGCGAGGCGAGCTGGAGCCGAAGCTGCGCGTGGCTCGCCGCCAGCAATGGGTTCTCCGGTTCTTATTCGGTGACCCGACACAGTGTCTCGGCATCGGTTCTGGCCGGCAGCGGCAGCGCCATGGAGCGCGATTATGATTTCTCCACCGCCGTGCACGGCGCCGATCTGGAAGACCCGGCGGCGATCGGCCGGCGTGCCGGCGAGAGAGCGGTCAGACGTCTCAATCCACGCAAGGCGGCGACGATGCGGGCTGCGGTTGTCTTCGATCCGCGCGTGGCAGGGGGCATGCTCGGCCATCTGGCCGGCGCCATCAACGGCAATGCCATCGCTCGCGGCACCTCCTTCCTCAAGGATCGGCTCGGGCAGCCGATCTTTGCGCGCGGTGTCGCCGTGATCGATGACCCGCACCGACAGCGGGGCCTGCGCTCCAAACCGTTCGACGGCGAGGGAGTAGCGAATCGGCGGCGGGCGCTGATCGAGGACGGCATGCTCACCAGCTGGATACTGGATCTGCGGTCCGCGCGTCAGCTTGGCCTTGCCTCGACCGGCCATGCCGCGCGCGGAACCGGCGGCCCTCCCGGGCCCTCGGCCACCAATCTCTGGCTGGAGCCGGGACCGGTCACGCCGGCCGAGCTGGTTGAAGACGTCCGCACAGGGCTCTATGTGACGGAGCTGATCGGCTTCGGCGTCAACGGCATCACCGGTGATTACAGCCGCGGCGCGGCCGGATTCTGGATCGAGAATGGCGAGATCACCCATCCGGTGAGCGAGATTACGGTGGCGGGGAATCTGATCGAGATGTTCGCATCGCTCAAACCCGCCAGCGACCTGGTCTTCCGGACCGGGGTGGATGCTCCGACGGTGCGCATCGAGGGTATGACCATCGCCGGACGATGACCCGCCTCCATCCGCGGCGGAGCAACTTCTGGACATTCCCTCGCCCTTCTCCTAAACATCCGCTGGCGCTGAGTCGGCCTGAAGCTTCATGGGCCGCATCGCTTGGAGGTGAATGTCCCCTCGGCCATGGATCTCCGACACCTCGCAACAAGGTGAGTCCAGATAGTTCATCCGTGACCGATTTAACCAAGCCCAAGCGAGGCCGCGCGCAGACCTTCGCCTTGGTGCGGCGGCTGTTCCGCAATCACATCCGTCGCAATCTCGGACTTATCGGCTTTGCGGTCCTGACGATGGGCATCGTGGCGGGGTGCACCGCCGGGCTTGTTTATATGGTCAAGGTGGTTCTCGACACGGTCTTCGTCGAGCATGACCGTGGGGCGTTGTCCTGGATCGCCGGCACCGTTTTCGCCCTCTTCTCCGTTCGCGGCATCGCCGCCTTCGTTCAGACGCTGCTCTTGAGCCGGCTCAGCTTTCATATCGTTGCTGGGCTGCAGACCGAACTGTTCCGACATCTGATTCGCTCCGATCTGGCCTTTTTTCACGAGAACGCGCCAGGCAAGCTCCTGTCCAGCTTCACCAGCGATGTCGGCCTGATCCGGATGTCGATCGCCTCGACGGTGACGAGTTTCGGACGCGATCTTCTGACCCTGGTTGCGTTGGTCGCGCTGATGTTCCACCAGGATTGGCTGCTCGCTTCCTTCGCCTTCTTCGCCTTTCCGAGCGCGGTGCTTCCCATCGTCCGCTTCGGGCGGCGCGTGCGCAAAGCCTCGCGCAAGACCCAGGCGCAGGTTAGCCGGCTGGCTGGTCGGCTTACCGAATCCTTCCAGGGCGCGCGACACGTGAAGGCCTACGGGATGGAGGAGTACGAGATCCAACGCGCCCGCGAGGATATTATCGCCGTGCGCAAGCTTGGGATGCGCACGGCGCGTTCGCGCGCCGCCGCCCATCCCATCCTGGAGGTTCTGGGCGGGTTGGCGGTGGTCGGCATTGTCGTCTATGGCGGGTTGCAGGTCATGGACGGCGTGCGTACCCAAGGCGAGCTTCTGTCGTTTCTAACCGCCCTTGCTGCGGCGTACGAGCCAGTCAAGCGGCTCAGTATTTGGAATGCTCAGGTCCAGGAAGGCCTAGCCGCCGCCGAGCGCGTGTTTGCTCTGCTCGACACCAAGCCGAAAATCGTCGACCGGCCCGACGCCAAGGCCCTGACGCTCGCCGGCGGCGCCATTCGCTTCGAAGGCGTCAGCTTTTCCTACCAGCCCGGAGCACCAGCTCTGACCGAGATCGACATCACGGTACCGGCGGGAAAGACGGTCGCGCTGGTCGGGCCGTCGGGGGCCGGCAAGTCGACCATCCTCAATCTGATAGCGCGCTTCTACGACGTCGATGCGGGCAGCGTGTCGATCGATGACCAGGATGTGCGCTCCGTCACCCTGGAGTCTCTGAGACAGGCCATTGGCCTGGTCAGTCAGGAGATCGTCTTGTTCGACGACACCATCCGCATGAACATCGCCTACGGCAAGCCCCAGGCAGGCGAGGCGGAGGTCGTCGAGGCCGCGCGCGCCGCGGGCGCGCATGAATTCATCTCCAGCCTGCCCCAAGGGTATGACAGCTTGATCGGACCGCACGGGGTGAAATTGTCGGGCGGCCAGCGTCAACGCGTGGTGATCGCGCGCGCAATGTTGAAGAACGCGCCCATCCTGCTCCTCGACGAGGCGACCTCTGCGCTCGACACCGAATCGGAGCGGCACGTGCAAGCCGCGTTGGCACGCCTGAAGCAGGGGCGAACCACGGTGATGGTGGCCCACCGGCTTTCGACCATCGTCGATGCCGACCTGATCTATGTGATGGAAGGCGGCAGAATCATCGAGCATGGCACGCATGATGAACTGTTGGCTGCGGATGGATTTTATGCGCGTCTGCACGCCATGCAATTCTCTCAGGATGTCGCCGAGACCCCGGAAACCGACGAGGAACGTCCGGCAACCCAGCCGCAATCACGCATCCGTGCCTGATCTGAACCTGTCCGATTCACCAGAGATTCACGATCGGGCGCCCTAGCCGCCCTTGTTGGCCCGACCCTGCCGTATACGGCCCTTGGGAATCCTCCTTTCCTTGGATTTGTGCGGCCTGGGCGGAGTGTCGGGCAAGCGTTTCGGGAACGTATCGTGGCGACGCCCCTTGTCGGCCTGTCCTTTTCTCGTCTTTGGAGGCTCTGCCATTCCTTGCCACTACCCGCATCCAGGATCCGGCCCATAGCAGATTATGACTTGCTGAGTGCGACCGCTTTGCCGATGTGGGATGCATGCGGATTTGCATGCACCAAGCATGACTCGCAGTCCGAGGCAAATCACAGCACTGTCTAATCGCCTCCTGCCGGAGCTTCCGGCATCGGCCCGACCACGAGCTGCGGATCAAGGCGTACCTCGAACCAGTTCATGCCCCAATGCAGATGCGGGCCCGTGGCGCGACCGGTCGCTCCCACCGCCCCGACGATGTCGCCTTGTCGAAGTCGCGCCCCGACCTCGACGTCGATCCGGCTTAGATGGATGAAGGTCGAGCTGAGACCGTGACCATGGTCGATCACGAGCGTGCCACCGGTCAGAAGCAGACCGGGCTTGGCAAAGGTCACCAGCCCGTCGGCGGGCGCGCGGACAGCACTACCTTCCGGAGCGGCGATGTCGACGCCGTAATGCGGTGCGCGCGCAACGCCGTTGAGAATGCGCTGACTGCCATAGACGCCCGAGATCGGCCCCAGCGCCGGCCAGATGAAGCCGCTCTCGAATAGCGGCCGATCGAGATCGAGCTGGCGTGCGTCACGGACTTGCGCCTGCTCGCGGGCAATGCGCGCCTCCTCCTCTGGATCGGGCGTGACCAGATTCTGAGGCAGCCCCTCGAGCTGCTGTATCTCATACTCTCGTTGCGTGATGGTGAGCGGAACACTGCTTACGATGCCGGAAGGACGGCGTATTTCCAACACCGCCGATGCCGGAGCATCGCGGCCGAATCCGAACACGAAGCGACCATCCTCAGAAACCCGAATCGGACGGCCGTCCAGGGTGAGGAGCGAAGCCGGATCATCGATCCGGCCATAGACTGTGCCGCCCTGGCTCAACGCGCCTGAAAGCTCCAAGGGATCGGCCGAGCCTGGCTGCGAGAGCCCAGCCAACAGGATCGCTGTTAGCGCCAGCGACCTTGCCGTCATAACAGCGACCCCTGTGGGTCCTTGCCGCCCACGGCTTTTGCTTTGGCGCGAGCGGGTTTGGGACCGTCGGTTGCGACGGCGTGGCGCTCGCCGTCGCGAAAGCGCAACCTCAGCCCCATGCCCGATGATACCGCGGCGGCGGAGGTGACCGGCCCGCCTTCGGCGTCGCAGACCAGCACGAAGCCGCGCTCGAGCACCCGTTCATAGGAAAAGCTCTCGAGCAGGCCGGCAAGCCGATGCAGGTGGGATTGGGCCCCCTCGACCAGCCGCAACGCCAGCTCGGGCCGAAGCCGGTCGGCGATGCGCTCGCTCGATCGCTGAGTCTGGGCGATGAACGCCCGCGCCGCGGCTTCGAGCCGTCCGGAGAGGAGGTCGGCTCGGCTGGAGGCCTCGATCACCCGCTCGCGCGGCGTCCTCATGCGCGACCAGGCCGCGTTCACTTGGTCGCGTCGCCGCCGGAACTCTACCTCGCGGCAATTGAGGATGCGCTCGACCCATTGATCGAGCCTCTGTTCCTTGTCCGCGATCAGCCGGGCGGGTTCAGGAAGTCCGCGCCCCAGCCCCTCGATCCGCACACCCCGTTCGCGAAGCATCCGGTTCATCCCTTGCACCATCCGGCGTTCGCGCTCGATCAATTGCCCGAGCAGCTCGGCGCGCACCGGCACCGCGATCTCGGCGGCGGCGGTCGGAGTCGGCGCGCGTCGATCGGCTGCGAAGTCGATCAATGTCGTATCGGTCTCGTGCCCGACAGCGGCGATCAGCGGGATTGCGCTCTCCGCGGCGGCACGGACCACGACCTCCTCATTGAAGGCCCATAGATCCTCAAGGCTGCCGCCGCCGCGCGCGACAATCAGCAAATCGGGCCGGGGTACCCGGCCGCCCGGCAGCAGCGCGCTGAAGCCGCGGATGGCGCGCGCGACCTGTTCGGCCGCGCCTTCGCCTTGGACGGCGACCGGCCATAGGATGACGCGCCGCGGGAACCGGTCGGCCAGGCGGTGCAGGATGTCCCGGATCACCGCTCCGGTGGGCGAGGTGATGACCCCGATAATCTCGGGTAGGAAGGGCAGCGGCTTCTTGCGCCCGGAATCGAACAGCCCTTCGGCGGTGAGACGCTGGCGGCGTTCCTCCAGAAGCTTGAGCAGCGCGCCTGCGCCGGCCACCTCGATCTGATCGATGACAAGCTGATACTTGGAGCGGCCGGGATAGGTCGTCACCCGTCCCGTCGCAACCACCTCCAGCCCATCCTCCGGCTTCACCTTGAGGCGGGCGGCGGTGGTTCGCCAAATCACGGCATCGATCACCGAATCGGCATCCTTGAGGGCCAGATAGAGGTGGCCCGAGCTGTGGCGCTTGAAGCTGGAGATCTCGCCGCGCACCCTCACCCGCTCGAAGCGGCCCTCGAGCGTGCGCTTGATCGCTCCGGCGAGCTCGCTGACCGTGAATTCCGGCAGATTCGAGGCCGGCGTCGTGGCTGACGGCTCGGGCAGCAGGGACTGGGCCATGGCTCCTGCGTTATATGCTAAACCTCGGCCCCAAGCGAGCCGTGGGGGATCATGGGGTGCGCATTTTGCTGATCGGATCGGGAGGGCGGGAACATGCGCTAGCCTGGTCGATCTCCGCCTCGCCTCTCTGCGAGGAACTGATCGCCGCGCCAGGCAATGCCGGCATCGCCGAGTTGGCCCGCTGCATAGCGGTGGCCGCGGGCGATATCGACGGGTTGGTGCGGCTGGCGCGCGAGGAAAGGATCGATCTCGTCGTCGTCGGCCCCGAGCAGCCTCTGGTCCTGGGTCTCATCGACCGGCTGGAGGAGGCGGGGATTCCGGCCTTCGGGCCGAGCGGGGCGGCGGCACGGCTGGAGGGCTCCAAGGCCTTCATGAAGGAGTTTGCCGGGCGTCATGGTATTGCGACGGCGGCTCATCGCCGATTCGGCCGCGATCATCTCCCCGAGGCTTTGGCCTACATACGAGAGCTCACGCCGCCGGTCGTGATCAAGGCCGATGGCCTTGCCGCCGGCAAGGGCGTGATCATCGCCGCGACGGCCGAGGAAGCCGTGGCCTCCGCAACGGCGAGCCTCTCCGGATCGGCCTTCGGCTCCGCCGGCCAGACCATCATCGTGGAGGAGCATCTCGAAGGCGAAGAGGTCAGCGTCTTCGCGCTCTGTGATGGTGAGGTTGCGCTCGCCTTCGGCGCCGCGCAGGATCACAAGCGCGCCTTCGACGGCGATCTGGGCCCCAATACGGGCGGCATGGGAGCATACTCGCCGCCCCCGGTCCTGACCTCGGCGTTGGAGCGTGAGATCCGCGAGAACGTCATCGGTCCGACCTTGCGGGGACTGACGGCGGAAGGCACACCCTTCAAGGGGTTCCTCTTCGCCGGGATCATGCTGACGGCCGAGGGCCCCAAGTTGCTCGAATACAATGTACGCCTCGGCGATCCGGAGGCGCAGACGCTGATCGTGCGCCTGAAGTCGGATCTATTGCCGGCACTGCTTGCCGCCCGTGACGGCGTCCTGAAGAGCTTCGATCTGCGCTGGCGCGAGGAGGCGGCGCTGACCGTCGTGCTGGCGGCCGAGGGCTATCCGGGAGAGCCCCGGACGGGCGGCGTTATCGAGGGGCTGGAGGATGCCGCCGAGGTGGAAGGTGTGACGTTGTTCCACGCGGGAACCAAGAGGGCGGCGGACCGGCGGCTCGTTGCAGCGGGCGGCCGCGTGCTCAATGTCACCGCGCTCGGCCACTCGATCGCGGAGGCGCGCGATCGGGCCTATCAAGCGGTCGACCGCATCCGCTGGACGGAGGGATTCTGCCGGCGCGATATCGGATGGCGGGCCCTTTCGGGCTCTTGAGGCAGTCTCCCTATCGTGACATAACCTTCGGCTCCTTGAAGCCTGCGAGCGAGCTTCGCGCCAATGGAAAAATTCACAACTTTGACCGGCGTCGCCGCGCCCTTGCCGATGATCAATGTCGACACCGACATGATCATCCCCAAGCAGTTCCTTAAGACGATCAAGCGCACAGGGCTCGGCAAGAATCTCTTTCAAGACATGCGCTATGACGCCGGAGGACGCGAGATCCCCGATTTCGTCCTCAATCGACCGGCCTATCGCAAGGCTTCGATCCTGGTCACGGGCGAGAATTTCGGCTGCGGCTCCAGCCGCGAGCATGCGCCCTGGGCGCTCCTGGATTTCGGCATCCGCTGCGTGATCGCCCCGTCCTTCGCCGACATCTTCTACAACAACTGCTTCAAGAACGGGATCCTGCCGATCGCCCTGCCGAAGGACCAGGTGGCGAAGCTGCTCGACGATGCCGAGCGCGGCGCCAACGCGGTGGTGACGATCGATCTGGAGAAACAAGAGATCACCGGCCCGGACGGGGGCTTGATCCACTTCGACATCGATCCCTTTCGCAAGCATTGCCTTCTGAACGGCCTCGACGATATCGGGCTGACGCTGCAAAAGGTCGAATCGATCGGCCATTACGAGGCCGGGCAGCGCGCGGCCCAGCCATGGCTTTGGCGCTGAGGCAGGCTTGCGCTCCATGCCCGCCAATCGCAGCCTTCTCGTGCTGGCCGGCGACGGGATCGGTCCGGAAGCAATGGCCCAGGTCTTGCGCGTCGTCGATTGGTTCGACAAGCGCCGCGCGGTTCGTTTCGACGTGAGGGAGGATTTGGTCGGCGGTGCGGCGATCGACCGGCACGGCACGCCCTTGACTGACGAGACGATGGAGCGCGCGCTGGCGGCCGACGCGGTGCTGCTCGGCGCTGTCGGCGGACCGAAATGGGACAGCCTGCCTTTCGCCAAGAAACCCGAGCGCGGGCTCTTGCGCTTGCGTAAGGAGCTCGATCTTTTCGCCAATCTGAGGCCAGCGCTGGTGTTCGACCCGCTGGTCGATGCTTCTTCCTTGAAGCCCGATCTGGTGCGCGGGCTCGACCTCATGATCGTGCGCGAGCTCACCGGTGGCGTCTATTTCGGCCAGCCCCGCGGAATCGAAACGCTGCCCGACGGCTCCAGGCGTGGGGTCAACACGCAAGTCTATTCGGATGCGGAGATCCGCCGCGTGGCGCGGGTCGCCTTCGAGCTGGCGCGCCGGCGACGGAACAAGGTGACCTCGGTCGAGAAAGCCAATGTGATGGAGAGCGGGGTCTTGTGGCGCGAGGAGGTGCAGGCGCTGCACGGCCGCGACTATGCGGATGTCGAGCTGGAGCATATGTATGCCGACAATTGCGCCATGCAGCTGGTCCGGCGGCCGAAGCAGTTCGACGTCATCGTCACCGACAATCTGTTCGGCGATCTCTTGTCGGACTGCGCGGCGATGCTGACCGGCTCGCTGGGCATGCTGCCCTCCGCATCTCTAGGCGCCGCCGATGCAGGTGGCAGGCGGCGGGCGCTTTATGAGCCGGTGCACGGCACCGCCCCCGATATCGCCGGCAAGGACGTCGCCAATCCGCTGGCGACGCTGCTCAGCTTCGCGATGCTGCTGCGCCATTCCTTCGACCTTGCCGAGGATGCGGCTCTCATCGAGGGGGCCGTGGAAGATGTGCTGGCCGGCGGGTACCGCACCGCCGACATCATGGGCCCTGGCCTTGCCCAGGTCTCGACCACCGGGATGGGCAACCAGATTCTGAAGGCGCTCGACCGGCGCGCGGCATAGGGCAGTAGGGCCCACGGGACGTCAAGGGCGAAAGAATGCCGCGGCCTTCGCCTTCAAAGGTGAAGCTTCAACGTGGTGGCTAGGCTGCAATCGGCTCGACGTCCAAACGGACCACGATGCCTTCCATGCTCTTCTTCGGGGAGGGATAGCGTCTCAGGACCAACGGATCATGCCCCGGCACGATGTGCTGGGGGGAGCTCGCGAGCTTCTGAAGCGTCCTGTAGCCTTCGAGCATGTCGCCGAGATTATGGATGATGGGGAACGGGCGCTGCTGCTCGATATTGGCGTAGAAATGCGATGCGTCGGATGCAAGGACCACCCATCCGCGCTGGGTCCAAACCAGTACCGCCTGGAGACCCATCGTGTGGCCGCCGATCAGATGCACGCTCAATCTCGAGTTCAGCTCATCGATTCGGTCGCGAAACTGTAGGCGCCCGCTGAACAGCCGCCGCACCATCGTGCACACGTCCTCTGCCTCGTAAGCCTGGCTGATTGCCGCATGGCACATGTGCCGGCCGGTCGCATAGACCATCTCGAGATCCTGAAGATGAAATGTCGCGTTCGGGAACAGGTGATGATTGCCGCAGTGGTCATAGTGCATATGCGTAATGGAACGGGCCGACCACAGC
This sequence comes from Alphaproteobacteria bacterium, assembly GCA_035620695.1. Classification (GTDB taxonomy): domain Bacteria; phylum Pseudomonadota; class Alphaproteobacteria; order JAREAF01; family JAREAF01; genus JAREAF01. The sequence continues at coordinate 121 of DASPGI010000057.1, read as the reverse complement.
GCAAGCACCTGCAGTATGACCTGATTGCACCCGGGCTTAGGACCGATGCAACTTTCTTGTTTTGTTCGACAACTAGATTTGGTAAAGTGTTGACGGTTTTTCTACCAAAAAGCGTAGATGA